>NZ_JANOAL010000001.1:0-5347 GCF_031411155.1 Polaromonas sp.
TCGGCATGGGCCTGAAAACCTTGGGCGTCCTGCGCCTTGGTGGGGCCGCGCTTGCGCAGGCTGTCGGCCAGCGTGGCAAAGCTTTTGGCGGCCTGCTCGGTGATGTCGCGGCTGGTTTTTTTCGGGCGAAAACTCTCGGGCTCCAGCCAGATGCGGCGCAGCAGGGCCAGCTTGGCGGGCTGATCCAGCTCGTGCAGCAAAACATTGTGGGTTTCAGTCGGGTGGCCGGTGAACTGGGTGTGAATGCGCAGGGTGAGGCGGTCGCAGACCACCAGAATCGGCGGGTTGCTGAGCGCCAGGCTGTAGCTCAGCAACTGCTTGAGCGCGGTGTCGAGGTTTTTGCCGGGGGCCTTGTTCTCCCACGCAAAGGCGCCGCGTTTAAACACGTCGGCATAACCGGTGCGCCCGCCGATGACGGTGTTTTTTTCCTCGAACAAATAGCCGTCTTCGCTGCCGGGCTTGGGCACGCCGAGCAGCTCGCACAAATCAATGAAGTGGCTTTGCGCGCCCTGCTCTTCGTTGAGGTGAAAGGCGGGGCCGCCTGGGCCCCATTTCTGGATGAAGGTTTGGGGGGTCATGCGGTGGCCAACAGGGCTTAGTAGCCGCGCAACATGAACTCGATAGCCACTTCAGCCATCGACTGCTCTGAAGGCCCAAGGCGGACCAGGGGGTTGCGCAAAAGCGTCGCTGGGACAGCCAGCAAGTTGGGGGTATCCATCACGTAGTTGGCGTCCTGAATGTTCAAAATACCCTGCGCACGGTTCACAACCGGCTGTCCAGGCTTTGCCGCCAGCAAGGGAATGCACCAGCGGGTGGCCGTGCTGACCAGGTCGCTTTGTACGTCAAGGTAGTAGGCATGGCTGGCACGCGGGTTGGGATTGCGGTAGATATCGAAGCGGGGCATGGGGGTCCGATAGCTCGTCAGCCAGGCAAGGCATCAGGATTGCCAGCCAGGTACTGCTGAAGTTGCTCGGCAGCCGTGCCCTCCTCTGCAATGCGCTGTGCATAGGCTTCGAGCGCCACCCGGTTGTCGAGCGCCCATTGAGTGCATTGGTCGTAACCGCCGGGCGGCAACCAGCCGTCAGCCACCGTCACGGCCCGTGGCTCTGACGCTCTGGCCTGTGGCACCGCTTTCATGGGAATCAGTTCAAACCGTTCGTCAGGGTGAACGATCACCTCAAACAAACGACCTGCAAATTTTTTACCCAGCGATATCTGGCCGCTGGCACCGACTTCCTTGAGCATGAGCACTCCTTCAGAACTATTCATGCCATCATGCCGCATGAAATAAACAAGGTCAAGCTGGGTCGTGGTGTGCCTTGAGGCGCATGCGCGCGTTTTGCCGTGATGGCGGCCGTGGATGGCCTGTTTTATTAGACAAACAGGGCTCTAGCCCAATAACAACGCACCCAAGCAGCTCCTGTTTTTATAGCAAATGATGTCTGCTCGATGGCCGCTGGCGACTTCAGGCGGCGTAATACAGCACCGCGAAAAAGTGGCACACGGTGCCCGCCGCCACAAACAGGTGCCAGACAAAATGGCCGTAGCGCAAGCGGTGGTCGGTGGCAAAAAAGCCCACGCCCAGGGTGTAAAACAGCCCGCCCGCCACCAGCCAGAACAGGCCCCAGGCCGGCATCAGCTGCCACAGCGGCTTGATGGCGATCAGCGCGACCCAGCCCATGGCGACATACAGCACCGTTGACAGCCACGGGTAGCGTATGCCGGCCACGGCCTTGACCGCCACGCCGGCCAGCGCCATGGACCAGACCAGGCCGAACAGGGTCCAGCCCCAAGGGCCGTGCAGCACGCCCAGGGTGAACGGCGTGTAGGTGCCGGCAATCAGCAGGTAGATGGCGCTGTGGTCCAGCACCTGAAAAATTTTCTTGACGCGCGGGGCGGTCAGCGCGTGGTACAGCATGGAGCTGGCGTACAGCAGCACCATGGTGGCGGCAAACAGGCTGGCGCCCACAATGCCGGCGGCGCCGCCGCGCTGCACCGCGGACAGCACCAGAATCGGCGCGGCTGCCACCGCCGCCAGCAGCGCCACGCCGTGGCTGATGCTGTTGGCGATTTCCTCGCCCAACGACTGTGACCGCTCCTGCGGCAAGGCCGCAGGATGGGCCGTGATCGCAGGCGCAGCGCTCATCGCTTGAGCAGCACCTTCAGCACGTTTTGCACGCGGCGGGCGTGGCTGGCGTCAAAGTCGGCGGCCAGCACCTGGGCGGTGTCTTCGCCCCAGGTCTCGCTTGGCGCCGGTGCGTTGCGCTTGGTCAGCAGCTGCAGTTGCAGCATGCGGCGGGCGCTGATGTGCTCGGCCGGCGTCGGTACTTCGGCGGCCATTTCCAGGCGCAGCAGCGCCTCGGCGGCGTCCTTGCCCGAGGGCGCGCTGACGGCCTGGACCCAGCGCGCACGGGTCGCGGCGTTGACCTGCTTGCCCAGCTCTTGCGCCGCCGGAATTTGCGCGGCGTCGCGCTTTTCCCAGGCGCTGATCAGGTGCGTCAGCACCTCGCCGTGGGCCTGCATCTGCAACTTTTTCAGCGCCAGGTTGGCGGCTTCGAAGGCTTCTCGCTGGGCACGGAAGGCGGCGTCACCGAGGCGCGGACCGCGTTCTTCAAACGCCGGGCGGTCGTTGAAACGGCCCCGCTCACCGCGGTCACCCCGGTCTTCGCGCTCCGCACGGTAGGGCTCGAACTTGTTGTCGGTGCTCTGGCGCGGGCCGCCGGGCTTGCCGCCCGGGCGCCCGTCCTTGCGGTCGCCAAACTTGCCGCCTCGGCCCGCGCCGGCGGGCTCGGCCTTGCGCATGCCGGGGCGGTCGTCGCCGCGCATGGCGATGACGGGCTTGGCGGCCGGCTTGGGCGGTGGGGGCGGCTCGGCCGGCGCGGCGGGTTCAGCGGCTTGAACAGATTCAGCGGCCTCCATCGCTTCCGCGGCTTCATCTGCCTCGGCAGTCGGCGCCTGTTCTGCTATTGTTTCTGTAGCAGACTCTGCTTGTTCTTCCTGGGCTAGAGGCTGATTTGACCCGGAAACAGCGTCTGCGGGCGCGGCAGGCACCGGCGCCGCAGCCGGCACCGGCACCGGCACCGGCACCGGCACCTGGCCGCGCACGATGGCTTCGAGCGCCTTGGCGGCGGCGTGAATCTGCTGGGCGTCGCCGCTGGCGGTGGCAGCCTCAACCGCCCTGGAGGCTTCGAGCACCATGCGGTCGAACTCGCCCAGCGCGGCGGCGGCTTTTTCGCGTTCGGCGGTCTTGCGCTGGAAGGCGTCGTCAATCGGCTTGCGAAACGCGTCCCAGAGTTTTTGCTCCTGCTTGCGCTCGATCGGCACGGCCTGCGCCTCGTGCTGCCAGCGCTGCTGCAGGTGCTTGACGGCATCAATGTGCAACTGCGGCTCGGCGCCCAGCGCTTGCGCTTCCTCGATCATGGCCTTGCGGCGCGCCAGGCTCTCAGCGCGGGCGGCGGTCAGTTGCGCGTCGGCGGCGTCCATCGCGGCCTTCCACTCGGGCTGGATTTCGGCAAAGGCTTTTTCGCTCAAATGCCCGGCTTCGCGCCACTTCTCGACGAAGCCGTTGAGGCTGCGGATGTGGTGTTTCCAGTCGGTGTTGCCCTGGTTGGCTTCAGCCCAGGCCAGCACCTCGTCGATCAGCGCGCGGCGCTGGGCCTTGGTGGCTTCGGCCTGCTCCTTGGATTTCTCCAGCCAGGCTTCGACGACCTTGTGGGCTTCGTTGCAGGCGTCGTCAAAACGCTTCCACAGCGCGTGGTTGGGCGTGCCGCCCTGGTCGCTGGTTTTCCACTGCTCGCGCATGGCGCGCAGGGCTTCCTGCTGCTTGCGCCCGCCCATGGGCTTGGCCAGCAGCGCCTCGGCCTTCACGACCAGCTCTTCGCGAATCTGGTCGGCGCGCCAGCGCTGCCAGCCTTCGAGTTCGCCGGCGGCCGTCAGCGCGGCGTGGGCGGCGGCCTCGAGCTTGCTGTCGATGTTGCGGATGTGCTCTTTCAGCGCCTGGCGCAGGTCGGCGGCGACCTTGGGCGTGGCCTTGCCGTGGCCTTCGGTGACTTCGTGCTCGAGCTTGGCCAGCGCCTGCTGCACGGCGGCCGCGGCTTTCTCGCGCAGGTCTTTCAGCACCGCCGGGTCGAGCTTGACCCGGGCCGGGCGTGCCGAGCCGTCGCCAGCCGCCGCCGCGGGCGCCGCGATGCCACGCGCGGCACGCAACTCGTCGGCCCAGACCGGCACCGCCGGCAAGGGCGCGGCGGCATCGTCAGCGGCTTTCACCGTGGCCGCGATCGCCGCCTGAAAAGCCTCCCACACGGCCACCAGCTGGCCGCGCGAAGCCTCGAGCAGCGGCGGAAACTTGGCGTCCACGCTGGGCCAGTTGGCATCCTGCGTGATCTCGTCGGCCTGGGCCTGCCAGTGCGCCACATCGGGGCGCAGGGCTTGCAGCGCGGCTTCGGCGTCGCGCCAGGGCTTGATCGACAGCACCTCGATGCGCTGGGCAATCAGCACGGCGGCTTCGCGCTGCACCTGGGTGCGGTGCTGCAGGTCTTCAATCGTTTTGACGCGCTCGGCCAGCTGCACCTTGAGGCTGGCCAGCGGCTCCTTGGACAGCGGCGCGCCGGCCTTGGCGGCATCGCGCTGCCAGGCCAGGGCATCGGCCAGATTGAGCTTGGCCAGCGCCAGCAGGCTCCTGGCCTTGTCGGCCCATTCGGCGGCCACGGCTTCCTGGCCCTTGCTGCGCTTGATCTCGTCGAGCTTTTCCTTGAGCGGCTTGGCCGCGCCCTTGTCGCGGTTGGCCAGGTCTTTGTAGACCTCGGCCATCTGCTCTGCGCTCGGGTCAGAGGCCAGCCACTGGCGGATGCGCGCCGCGCGCTCACCCGAGGTGGGCGCTGAAAACGCGCCGCCGGTCAGGCCGTCCAGCGGGTGGGCTTCGGCCGATCGGGCGTGCAGTGGCGCGCTGACGGGCGTGGTTTCGGTTTTGGCGGATTTGGAGAGGGGAAAGCGCAGCATAGGAATTTCAACAATCGGATCGAAAAAAACAGCCTCACGCGGCAGCCGGGGTGGCTGCGGGCAAGAAGGCCATCTGGGGGAAAAAGAAAGGCGCTTAATAAGGCACTGTGGGTATTTTCGCTGTTTTTACGGCATCGCCAAATTCAGCTCGGCGCGCGGCGTCCATTTGGCCTCGGCGGACACGGCTTTGGCGGCGCCCAGAAACAGCCGCTCGGCGGGCAGGCTCTTGCCGGCCAGGTAGTCCTTGACGGCCACGCCGCGCTGCAGCGCCAGCTCGCGCATGGCGTCTTCGCTGACCTTGATGTCGGCCAGCAGCAGCGCTTCCATCTCGGCCACCGGCAGCTCTTTG
>NZ_JANOAL010000002.1:0-3866 GCF_031411155.1 Polaromonas sp.
TTCGACCAGAGCCGCAACCGCAACGCAGGTCATGGCCGGGAAGTTTTTCCCCATGACTTCGCGGTAAACGCCTCCCACCTCTTTCAGCCTGGCAACATACTCGTTGCGGTCCACCACATACCAGGTCATGCGCACCATGTGCTCTGGCCCCGCGCCGCCGGCCTTGAGAACGGCTGCAATGTTCTGCAGGGTCTGGCGCGTCTGGGCGACGAAGTCATCGCTTTCGAACTGCTGCTGGGCATTCCAGCCGATCTGGCCGCCCACAAACAGCAGCGTGCCCCGCGCGAGGACGCCGTTGGCATAGCCTTTGGGCTCGGCCCAGTCGGGCGGTTGAATTTTGGTGGTCATGATTTTTCCGAAGGTGGCTGGAGGTAAGGGAGCAGGGCGTTGCGCAGGTTTTCAGGGATGCGCACGGGTTTGCCGTGCGGCAGTTCTGAATAGACCACCACGCCATGGGCGCGGAGTTTGAGGGCTCCGGCGCCGCTGGTTTCTCCGGGTGCTGCCGGGCTGGCGTGAATCTCGTACTGCATGCCCAGGCTGGTATGGCCAATCCGCGTCAGCTCCAGCGTCATTGTGAGTTGATCGCCATGGCGGCACATGCCCAGAAACCCGGCTTTCATGTCCACGAGGGGCACGCCTGTGCCGCCTGCAATCAGCTCATGTTCCGGAAACCCGATGTGGGCCAGAAAATCTTCCTGCACTTCATGCAGCAGGACAAAAAACTGCGGGTAAAAAACAATGCCGGCCGGATCGCAGTGCTGAAACCGGACCTGTTTTTGCGTGGTGAATTTCATGGCTGCCGCAACTTGAAGCGTTGCAGTTTGCCGGTTTCCGTGCGCGGCAGTTTGGCCAAAAACTCAATCTGGCGCGGGTATTTGAACGGGGCCAGCGTTGCCTTGACATGGTCTTGCAGGGCTTTCACCATGTCGCTGTTGCCGGTCTGATCGGGTTTGAGCACCACAAAGGCCTTGACGACCATGCCGCGCTCCGCGTCTGGCAAGCCGACGACGCCGCATTCGGCCACGGCCGGGTGCTTGAGCAGGGCGTCTTCCACCTCGGGCCCGGCCACGTTGTAGCCGGCCGTGATGATCATGTCGTCGTCGCGTGCCTGGTAGAAGAAATAGCCGTCGGCATCCTGCATGAAGGCGTCGCCCGGGTAGTTCCAGCCGCCCTTGACATAGTGGCCTTGACGCGCATCGTCCAGGTACTTGCACCCGGTCGGCCCCTTCACCGCCAGCTTGCCAATGCTGCCGCGGGGGACTTCGACGCCGTCGTCGTCGACAACCTTGGCGGTGTAGCCGGGCACGACCTTGCCAATCGCGCCGCGCCGGATGTCGCTGCCGGCCGACGAAATGAAAATATGAAACATCTCGGTGGCGCCAATGCCGTCCAGCATTTCAAGGCCGGTGGCTTCTTTCCACAACTGCCGCGTGGCATCCGGCAGGCTTTCGCCGGCGCTGACGCACAGCCTGAGGCTGGGCACGCCGTGCTGCCTGGCGAATGCCGCCATCTGGCGATAAAACGTGGGGGCGGTGTAGCAAATCGTGGCACCCACCTGCCGGATCAGCTTGACCATCGCCTCGGGTGTGTAGGCAATCGAGGGGTAGTAGACCGAGGCACCCGCCCACATCGGGAACACCAGCATGCCGCCCAGGCCAAAGGTGAAGGCCAGCGGCGGCGAGCCCATCACGATGTCGTCCGCGCTGGCCTTGAGCACATGGCGCGGCCAGGCCTCGCAGGCGGCCAACACGTCACGGTGCGTGTGTACCGCCGCCTTGGGCTTGCCGGTGGTGCCCGAGGTAAAGGCCATCATCGCCATGTCGTCGGCCGAGACGGGGCAAGGCTTGAAGTTGCCGTCCTTTTGCGCGGCGAGCACCGCCAGCGAACCGGGCTCGTTCATGAGGTTGAAGGGCACGATGGCCCCAAGCGAACGGGTCTGGGCTTTTGCCGCCTGCAGTTCTTCCAGCAGCGTGGCATCGCACAGTGCCAGCGCCGGCTGCGCTTTGTCAATGATCTCGACCAGTTCCTTGGCGCGCAGCAAGGGCATGGTCGCCACGGCCACGAGCCCGGCCTGCACCACGCCCAGCCAGGCCAGCGCCATGCCGATGGAGTTGCCGCCGCGCAGCAGCACCCGGTTGCCCGGCACGAGTTTGAAGTCCTCGATCAGCACCTGGGCAATGCGGTTGACGCGATCCAGCGCGTCGGCGTAGCTCAGCGTCATCCGGTCCGATCGCAGCATGGTCCGGTCGCCGTGGCCGCCCTGAAGGGCCTGGGTGAACAGCGTGTCGACCAGATTCGCCTGGTCGGGAATCCGCATCTCGGGCAGCGGGTAGAGCAACTCCGGCATCAGCGCTGGCGCAGGCAGCCGGTCGTGCACAAAACGGTCAGTTTGCGCGGAAGTGGTGCTTGAGGTCGACCTCGTCATGATTGCAGTACCCCCTTGCCGATGATCAGTAGCTGGACTTCGGTGGCGCCTTCGTAAATGCGCAACGAGCGGATGTCGCGGTACAGGCTTTCGACCTTGGTGCCGACCTTTACGCCGAGCCCGCCGTGCATCTGCAGCGCCATATCGATCACGCGCTGGGCGTTTTCGGTCGCCGTCATCTTGGCCATGGCCGCCTCCGCGGTGACGCGTGCGCTGCTGCCGGTGCGTTCGTTCTCGTCGCGCAGCCAGGCGGCGCGGTAGGTCAGCAGGGCAGCGGCGTCGACCAGGGCCGCCATCTCGCCGAGCTTGGCCTGGGTCAGCTGAAAATCCGCCAGCGTCTGGCCAAACATCTTGCGCGATTTGGCAAACTGCACGGCCTCGGCCAGTGCGCGCCGCGCCATGCCCAGTGCGGCTCCGGCGACCGAGGCGCGAAAGATGTCCAGCGTCTGCATCGCCAGCTTGAAGCCGCCGTGCAGGGCGCCCAGCTGCGTGCCGCCCGCCAGCTGGCAGTTGGCAAATTGCAGCGTGGCCAGCGGGTGCGGGGCCATCACGGCGATATGCTCGCTGCTGTCCAGACCCGGTGAGTCGGCATCGACGATGAAGGCGGTGATGCCGCGCGTGCCCGCGGCCGGGTCGGTCTTGGCAAAGGTGACGTAAAAATCCGCGATGCCGCCATTGCTGATCCAGGTCTTGCAGCCATTGAGGGCCCAGCCGTCTTCATGGCGCGTGGCCGTGGTGCTCATGGCGCCGGCATCGGAGCCGGCGTCGGGTTCACTCAGCGCAAAGGCCGCTATCTTTTCACCGCTGGCCACCAGCGGCAGGTAGGCCGCCTGCTGCGCCGGTGTGCCGGCCAGCGTGATGGCGCCGCTGCCCAGCCCCTGCATGGCAAAGGCAAAGTCGGCCAGCGGCGAATGAAAGGCCAAAGCCTCGCGCAGGATCACCAGCGCCCGCGAGTCGAGCTTTTCGAGCGTGCCGCCCAGGGCCCCGCCTTCGCCAGCGGGTACGCAGTAACGCAGCCAGCCGCTGTCGCCCAGCCGCTTGACCCACTCCCTGCAGGCGCGCCGGTCATCGCGCTCGTCGATCTGCTGCCCGGGAATCCAGTCGGCCAGGCGCTGGCCGAGATCGCGGTGAACCGCGTCAAAAAACGGCAGGGCAAGGTGTGCTGTCGTCGATTTCATGCGCTCAGTCCCCCCTGAACACCGGTTTTTGCTTCGCCGCAAACGCCTCGTAAGCGCGCGTGAAGTCCTGCGTCTGCATGCAGATGGCTTGCGCCTGCGCTTCGGCTTCTATGGCCTGGTCCAGCGTCATGGCCCATTCCTGGTGCAGCATGGTTTTGGTCATGCCGTGCGCAAAGGTCGGGCCGCTGGCGAGTTCCTGCGCCAGTGTCTGCGCCGCGCCCAGCAGCGCTTGCGGCTCGTGCAGGGCGTTGAAAAAGCCCCAC
>NZ_JANOAL010000003.1:0-3655 GCF_031411155.1 Polaromonas sp.
GCGAACATCGCATCAGCCATGCGGGGTTTTTTGCCAAAAAGAAAAGGTCCGCCATAACGGGTCAGGCAGTCTGTCCATATGTCCGCAATGCGTTTGATGTCGGCATCCACGCGCGTCCAGGTCTTGAACTTGGGGAAAACGCCCTTGATGTTCAGGGGCAGCGAGGAACGCATGGCCGAAAAACCCGAATGCATCTCGCCGCAAATGGCGCGGCAATGGGCGCGGGCCGCCCTGTCGGCAGGCAACAGGCCGGCCTTGGGCTTGATTTCATGCAGGTATTCGCCAATGGCCAATGTATCCCACACCTTGATGCCGTCATGCAACAAGCTGGGCACCCGAATGGACGATGACAGCAGCAGGATCTCGGCACGCATGTCGGCATCGTCAGGCGGAAGCAATTTTTCAGTGAACTCCAGGCCGGACAATTTGAGCAGCAGCCAGCCCCGCAAAGACCAGGCACCATAATTCTTGCTGCTACTAAGGGTAAGAACGGCCTGAGTCATGACGAAGTCTTTCACAAAGGTGTTTACAAAAGGTAAGCAGCAGCGTTTTGGCGCCGTCCCTGCATCAAAATAGTTTGACACACAGTTACCGTGCAAGCCTTGTGCCAGCCGCCAGTTTCCAGGTCATGGCCCGTAAATTGCTGAACGAAGGGATGGCGCTACCAGCGCAGCCAAACGAAAGAAAGCAACATGCTTTACCAAGCCTATCAGTTGCAGTCTGACCTGAGCTCTCCCTTGCGGATGCTTGCCGAACAGGCCAGCCTGCTGCTTGGCGCCGGCAAAGTCGGCCTGTCCAGCCCACCGGCCCTGTTTCCATGGATCGGCCAAGCGGCCAGCAAGTTTTCTGCCGCCAATGAAGTGCTGGCCCGGCTGCGCCTGACCCACAGCCGGCCCGCCTACAACCTGAAAACCGTGGAGGTCGCGGGCGAGCCGGTTACCATCACGGAGCACAAAGTCTGTGAACTGCCGTTTGGCACCCTGCTGCATTTCAGAAAAGACCTCGCCACAACGACGGCACCCATGCCGCGCGTGCTGCTGGTCGCACCTTTGTCCGGCCACTTCGCCACCCTGCTGCGAGAAACGGCGCGTACCTTGCTGGCCGACCATGACGTCTACATCACCGACTGGCACAACGCCCGCGATGTAACGCTGTCCAACGGTGAGTTCGGACTGGGCCACTACACCGACTACCTGATCAAATTCCTGGAAGTGCTGGGGCCCAACACCCACATGATTGCGGTCTGCCAGCCCTGCGTGGCGGCCCTGGCGGCCACGGCCATCATGGCCGAAGACGACAACCCGGCCCAGCCACGCAGCCTGACCCTGATGGCCGGACCGGTGGACTGCCGCGTCAACCCCACCGGTGTCAACGAGCTGGCCAACAGCAAACCGATTGAATGGTTTGAAAAGAATCTGATCAGCCCCGTCCCCTGGCCCCACAAAGGCATGATGCGGCAGGTTTACCCGGGTTTTTTACAGCTCACAGCGTTTTTATGCATGAACCTGGAGCGGCACAAAAAGTCATTTGAAGACTTGTACCGGCATGTCAGGGACGGCGAATTTGACAAGGCCCAGATCATCCGCGCGTTTTACGACGAATACCTGGCCGTCAACGATCTGCCCGCCGCGTTTTACCTGGAAACCGTGGCCAAGGTCTTCCAGACCTACGACCTGCCCCGGGGTGAACTCACCTGGCATGGCCGAAAGGTCAACCTCAAGGCGATACGGCGCACCGCCTTGCTGACGGTGGAAGGTGAACGAGACGACATTTGCGCCGTTGGCCAGACCATGGCGGCGCAGGATTTGTGCAGCAGCATTCGACCTCACATGAAAACCCACCTCGTACAGACGGGCGTGGGGCACTACGGGGTGTTTAGCGGCAAGAAGTGGAACCAGCAGATTTACCCGCAGGTGCGGGATGTGATTTACGGCAACGGGGGCTAACAGGGTCTGACGGGGATTAATCGGCAGCAGAGTCTTCTTCAGCCGGCCAGTCGCGGATGTAGGCCTTGAGCATCTTGTTTTCAAAGTTCTGGCTGTCGACCACGGCCTTGGCCACGTCGTAAAAGCTGATCACGCCCATCAACATTTTCTGGTTCATGACGGGCATGTAGCGCGCGTGGCGCTCCAGCATCATGCGGCGCACTTCGTCGAGCTCGGTTTCCGAGGTGCAGGTCAGCGGGTGGTCGTCCATGGCGGTGCGCACCAGGGTGTTGCCGATTTCGCCGCCGTTCTTGACGATGCAGACAATCACCTCCCGAAAGGTCAGCATGCCGACCAGGTCGCCATGCTCCATCACCACCAGCGAGCCGATGTCTTTTTCGGCCATGATCTGGGCCGCCTTGCCCAGCGGTTCGTCAGGCTGAACGGTGTAAAGCGTGTTGCCTTTGACGCGCAGTATGTCAAGAACCTTCATGGCTTTCTCCTCGGTAGTTTTGCGATTGTCCCACCGCAGGGCGGCGGCGGGAAATTCAGTTTAAATATAGCCCACAATCAAAGTGCGGCTGTAACGTTTTTTCGGCCTTCGCGCAGGGCCACGCCTGACGCGGCATCGGCAAGCTGCTTTCTGCTTTTTTCACTGGAGACACCCCATGCCCGGCTACTCAGACCCCGGCTTCGACACCCTGGCGCTGCACGCAGGCGCCGCGCCCGACCCGGCCACCGGCGCGCGGGCGGTGCCGATTCACCTGACCACCTCCTTCGTCTTTGAGTCCAGCGACCATGCGGCCAGCCTGTTCAACCTGGAGCGCGCCGGCCATGTCTATTCGCGCATCAGCAACCCGACCAACGCGGTGCTCGAGCAGCGGGTGTCGGCGCTCGAAGGCGGCATAGGCGCGATAGCGACTGCCAGCGGCCAGGCCGCGCTGCACCTGGCCATCGCCACGCTGATGGGCGCGGGCTCGCACATCGTGGCCAGCACGGCGCTGTATGGCGGCTCGCAAAACCTGCTGCACTACACGCTGCGCCGCTTCGGCATTGACACCACCTTTGTGCAGCCTGGCGACATAGCCGGCTGGCGCGCCGCCGTGCGGCCCAACACCAGGCTGTTTTTTGGCGAAACCGTGGGCAACCCGGGGCTGGAGGTGCTGGACATTGGCACCGTGTCTGCCATTGCCCACGACGCGGGCGTGCCGCTGCTGGTGGACTCGACCCTGACCTCGCCCTGGCTGATCAAGCCTTTTGAGCATGGCGCCGATCTGCTCTACCACTCAGCCACCAAGTTCTTGAGCGGCCACGGCACGGTGATAGGCGGCATCGTGGTCGATGGCGGCTCGTTCGACTGGGACTCTTCCAGGGCAGCTGGCAAATTTCCGGAACTGACCAAGGCCTATGACGGCTTTCACAACATGGTGTTCAGCGAGGAAAGCACGGTCGGCGCCTTCTTGCTGCGCGCACGGCGCGAGGGCCTGCGCGACTTTGGCGCCTGCATGAGCCCGCACACCGCCTGGCTGATTTTGCAGGGCATCGAGACCCTGCCGCTGCGCATGGCGCGCCACATGGGCAACACCGAAAAAGTGGTGGCATTTCTGGCCAGCCACCCGCTGGTCGCGCGCGTCGGCCACCCGATGCTGGAATCGCACCCCAGCCACGCGCTGGCCCAAAAGCTGTTGCCACGCGGCGCCGGCTCGGTGTTCAGCTTTGACCTGAAAGGC
>NZ_JANOAL010000004.1:0-13233 GCF_031411155.1 Polaromonas sp.
CTCGCCCTGGGTTTCGGCAGCCAGCCGGACGGCCAGCCGGCCCGCCACCTCGTTGCTGGCGCGCGCCACGCCGTCGTAGGCCGCAGCGGCGGCCTGCCGGGTGATTCTGAGCGGGAGCGGGGCGTTCATGCGGTTGCTTTCGCCGAATCTGCCTTGCCGGCCGCGCGCAGCTGCTCGATCACGACATGGCGCTTGTTGTTCAGGTGATTCAGCAGCACCTGGCGCATGGCCACCGGGTCGCGCGCTGTCAGGGCCGCAATCATCTGCTCGTGCTCCTGCATCGCCGCCTGCCACTTTTCCTCGTCCTGGTTGGAGCGAAAGCGCAGTGCCTGCAGCCGCGCGTTGACTTGCCGGTAGGTGGCGCTCAGTACCGGGTTTTTGCTGGCGGCGTTGATGGCGCCGTGAATCGCCGCGTTCAGGCGGTAGTAGGTGGGCAGGTCACGGCGCGTGTAGGCGGCCAGCATTTCAAAATGCAGGGCCTTGATCTCCAGCAGCTCGGCATCGGTGATGCGCTGCGCGGCGAGTTCGCCCGACTGCGCCTCCAGCCCGGCCATGACCTCAAAGGTGTTGAGTACATCGTTCTCGCTCAGCTCCACCGCAATCGCGCCGCGGTTGGGCAGCAGCTCCACCAGGCCTTCTGCGGCCAGCATCTTGATGGCTTCGCGCAGCGGGGTGCGCGACACATTGAGCACTTCGCTCAGTTCCCGTTCATTGAGCTTGGCGCCGGGCGCGATGCGGTTTTCCACCAGCATCTGGCGCAGGCGGTGCGCCACCTGCTCATGCAGGGCGGCGCGCGGAATGGAGATGATGTCTGCTGTCATGGTCAAATTTTGTATGCAAAAAATGAAACTGTCAAACGCGGTGTTTACCCTTGTTTCGTGTTAATTAAATTGACAAATATATTTTGTATGCAAAAAATGGCGAAAGTTTCCAGGAGCACATTGACATGCTGACGCTTGATTTTCACCCCACCGGGCGGCACTTTCTGCAGATTCCGGGGCCGTCGCCGGTGCCGGACCGCATTTTGCGGGCCATGAGCCTGCCCACCATTGACCACCGCGGCCCCGAGTTTGCGGCGCTGGGCCTGAAGGTCTTGGCAGACATCCAGCAGATTTTCCAGACCACGCAGCCCGTGATTATTTACCCGGCCTCGGGCACCGGCGCGTGGGAGGCGGCCCTGAGCAACACCTTGAGCGCTGGCGACCAGGTGCTGATGTACGAAACCGGCCACTTTGCCGCGCTGTGGCAAAAACTGGCGGCGCGCCTGGGCCTGAAAACCGAGATCATGAGCCACCCCGGTGCCGAGGTCTGGCGTCATGGGGTGCAGGCCGGGCTGATTGAAGAGCGGCTGAAGGCCGATACCCAGCACGCCATCAAGGCGGTTTGCGTGGTGCATAACGAAACCTCGACCGGCGTCACCAGCAACATCGCCGCCGTGCGCAAGGCCATGGATGCCGCCCGGCACCCGGCGCTGCTGCTGGTCGACACCATCTCCGGCCTGGCTTCGGCCGACTACCGGCATGACGAATGGGGTGTGGATGTGAGTATCAGCGGTTCGCAAAAAGGCCTGATGCTGCCGCCTGGCATCAGCTTTAACGCGGTGTCGGCCAAGGCGCTGGAGGCCAGCAAAAAGGCCACGCTGCCCAAGGCCTTCTGGGCCTGGGACGAGATCATCGAGATGAACAAGACCGGCTACTGGCCGTCCACGCCCAACACCAATTTGCTCTACGCGCTGAGTGAAGCCTGTGACATGCTGCTGGCGCATGGGCTGGAGGCCGTGTTTGCGCGGCATCGGCGCTGGGCGCAGGGTGTGCGCGCCTCCGTCAATGCCTGGGGTCTGCAGATTCAGTGTGCCGATGCGGCGCTTTACTCGCCAGTGCTGACGGGGGTCATGACGCCCGAAGGCATGGACGCCGACGCGGTGCGCAAGATTATTTACGAACGCTTCGACTGTTCGCTGGGCACCGGCCTGGGCAAGGTCAGGGGCCGGATGTTCCGCATCGGCCACCTTGGCGACTGCAATGACCTGACGCTGATGGCGGCCCTGTCGGGCTGCGAAATGGGCCTGAAACTCGCTGGCGTGAAGCTGGCAGGCTCGGGCGTGCAGGCCGCGATGGACCATTTCTCAAGCCACGCGGCCGTGGTGCCGCAGCGCCAGGCGGCCTGAACCTCACCCAAGCCTCAGTTCCACAATACCGGAGACAAACCATGCAACGCAGAACCTTTATCAGCAGCGCAGCCGCCGCGGCCGCAACGGTGGCCGCCCCCATGCTCAGGGCGCAAACCCTGCCCGGCGGCCCGGTCCGTATCGTCGTGGGCTTTCCGCCCGGCGGCGGCACCGACGCACTGGCCCGCGTGGTGGGCCAGAAGCTGGGCGCCATGTGGAACACCTCGGTCATCATCGAGAACAAGGGCGGCGCAGCCGGTGTGATTGCGGCCGACTATGTGGCCAAGCAGCCGGGCGATGGCAACACGCTGCTGATGGCGCACATCAACAGCCATGCGCTGGCGCCGGCGCTGGGCATCAAGCTCGGTTACAACGCCGAGCGCGACTTTGTGCCCATCAGCATGGTCGGCATCACGCCCAATCTGCTGATTTGCAATGCCGACCAGCCGGCCAAAACCGTGGCCGACCTGGTGGCGCTGTGTCGCAGCAAGCCGGGTCAAATCAGTTTTGCGTCGGCCGGTGGCGGCTCGGCGCAGCACTTTGCGCTGGAGATGTTCAAGCTGCAGGCCAAAATTTTTGCGCTGCACATTCCTTACCGCGGCTCGGGCCCGGCGCTGGTCGATCTGATTGGCGGCCAGGTCAACTACTGCTTTGAAACCATGACCTCGGCCACGCCCCACGTTAAAAGCGGCAAGGCCATTGCGATTGCCCAAACCCGGCTCAAGCGCGCCAAGGGTCACCCCAATGTGCCGACCATGGCCGAGTCGGGCTTTCCGGGTTTTGAAGCCACGGTGTGGTACGGCCTGATGGGCCCGGCCAAAATGCCGCCCGCCATGGTGCAGCGCATGAACGAAGACGTGAACAAGGTGCTGGCCATGCCCGACGTGCAGGAAAAAATGGAGCAGTACGGCGCCGAGGACGGCGGCGGCAGCACCGAGAAGTTTGCGTCCTTCATCCGGGAAGAACAGAAAAAGTGGGCGCTGGTGGCCCAGCAGGCCAAGGTCAGGGTGGACGCCTGACGCGCCTTCCGGCAGTCGAAGGCAAAGCCTGCTCAGGCGGGCGGTGCCGGCGTCTTGGGGCGGTAGTCGCACCAGGGCGCCACCGCGCACTGCCAGCACAGCGGCTTGCGCGCCAGGCACACATAGCGGCCATGCAAAATCAGCCAGTGGTGCGCGTCCACCAGGTATTCGGGCGGGATGCGCTTGAGCAGTTTCAGCTCCACTTCCAGCGGCGTCTTGCCCGGCGCCAGGCCGGTGCGGTTGCCCATGCGAAAGATGTGGGTGTCCACCGCCATGGTGGCCTCGCCAAAGGCTGAATTGAGCACCACGTTGGCGGTTTTGCGGCCCACGCCGGGCAGGGCTTGCAACGCCTCGCGGCTGCGCGGCACCTGGCCGCCATGCTGGTCGCGCAGTATCTGGCAGGTGGCCAGCAGATTTTTGGCCTTGGTACGGTAGAGGCCGATGGTCTTGATGTAGGTTTCCAGGCCTTCCAGGCCCAGCGCCAGAATTTTCTCTGGCGTGTTGGCAACGGGAAACAGCCTGCGCGTGGCCTTGTTCACGCCGACATCGGTGGCCTGGGCCGAGAGCAGCACCGCCGTCAACAATTCAAACACGCTGGTGTACTCCAACTCGGTGGTGGGCTGCGGGTTGGCGGCCTTGAGCGTGGCAAAAAATAGCTCGATATGTTCGCGTTTCATGGGCTGACATTCACAGCCCTCAAGCCAGATGCCGCAGCTCGCGCAGCGCCACCGACACCGGTGCCAGGTCGGCGCTGCTTTGCGTGCTGATCGTGGCCAGCAGCTTGCAAAGGCGTTCAATGGCCGGCGCGTTTCGGTCGTGCCAGCCCGCCAGCGTTTCGCCGCGCGACAGCAGACCCTCGGTGATCTGGCTGGCGATCGAATAGACGTCGTCGCGCGCGCTGCCGCGGGCCTGGGTTTGCCACAGCGTGTCGGTGGGCAGGCGCCTGATCTCGGCGCGCCAGAGCGTCAGGCCGAGTTCGGCGTCGACGCCAAAGTAGGCGCGCGCCGCCTGTTCCAGTCCTGTGCCGGCGTTTTGCGCCAGATCGACCAGGTCGAGCGCCGGAAAGATGAACTCCAGCGCCGTCAGGTTTTGCGCCAGCGCCGACTCCACGCCGGCTTGCACGAGGCGCAGCGTGGCCTGCTCCCAGCTGGCTTGGGCGGAGGGCGGCAGCCAGTCCGCGAGGTGGGTGCGCAACTCGCGCGCCGCCGGCTGGTAGCGCTCGATCAGGGTCGGCAGCTCGGTGCTCTGGGTGCGCACGCGCAGCATCCAGCGCGAGGCGCGCTGGGCAATGGCGATCAGCTTGGACAGCAGGTCGAGCTGCAGGCTGGCCTCGACCCGGTAATCGAGTGCGTCAATCTGGTCCCACAGCGCTTCCAGGTCGAAAATTTCGCGCGCCAGCGTGAAGGCACGAATCACGTCGGCCGCCGTGGCGCCGGCCTCGGACGCGATGAAGTTGACGAAGGTGGCGCCGGTGCGATTCACCACCGTGTTGGTGATGAAGGTGGCGATGATCTCGCGCCTGAGCGGGTGGCTGGCGATGGCCGCACCGAATTTTTCGGTCAGGACCTTGGGGAAGTAGGCCTTGAGCGCCCGGCTGTAGTACGGGTCGTCCGGCAGGTTGCTGGCCATCAGCCCGTCGAACACCGACATCTTGGCGTAGGCCAGCACCACCGCGCCCTCGGGTGCCGTGAGTCCGGTTTTCCGGGCCTTGCGCTGCGCGATCTCTTCGTCGGTGGGCAGGAATTCGATGGCGCGGTTCAGGCGGCCGTTGTGCTCCAGCCATTGCATCAGCCGTTGCTGCCCGTCCAGCAGATACAGCGGGCGGTGGCTGGCGATGTCGAGTGCCTGGGTCTGGTAGTAGTTGTCGGTCAGCACCAGCAGGCCGACCTCGTCCGTCATCGAGGCCAGCAGGTCGTTGCGCTGCTTCAGCGTCAAGTCACCCGCCTCCACCACGCCGCCCAGCAGGATCTTGATGTTGACCTCGTGGTCGGAGCAGTCCACGCCGGCCGAATTGTCGATCGCGTCGGTGTAGAGCAGTCCGCCTTTTTGCGCGTATTCGATGCGGCCGTTTTGCGTGCAGCCCAGGTTGCCGCCCTCGGCCAGCACTTTGCAGCGCAGCTCGCCGCCGTTGACGCGAAACGCATCGCCGGACTTGTCGCCCGCCTGGGCATGGCTTTCGAAACTGGCCTTGACATAGGTGCCGATGCCGCCGTTGTAGAGCAGGTCCACCGGCGCCAGCAAGATGGCCCGCAGCAGCTCGACCGGGGCCAGCTCGGCGGCCTCGATGCCGAGCGCCGCGCGCGCCTCGGGGCTCAGGCTGATAGCCTTGGCCGAGCGCGGATAGACGCCGCCGCCGGCGGAAATCAGGCTCTTGTCGTAGTCGTCCCAGCTCGAGCGGGGCAGCGCGAACAGGCGTTGCCGCTCGGCAAACGAGCGCGCCGTATCGGGCGTCGGGTCGATGAAGATATGGCGGTGATCGAATGCCGCCAGCAGCCGGATCTGCTCGGACAGCAGCATGCCGTTGCCGAACACGTCACCCGACATGTCGCCGATGCCCGCCACGCTGAACGGCGTGGTCTGGGTGTTGAGCGACAGCGTGCGGAAGTGGCGCTTGACCGACTCCCAGGCGCCGCGCGCCGTGATGCCCATCTTCTTGTGGTCGTAGCCGACCGAGCCGCCCGAGGCAAAAGCGTCGCCCAGCCAGAAGCCGTAGTCGGCCGACACGCGGTTGGCAATGTCGGAGAAGGTGGCCGTGCCCTTGTCGGCGGCCACCACCAGGTAGGGGTCGTCCGGGTCATGCCGGACCACGCTGGCTGGCGGCACCACCGCGCCCTTGACCACGTTGTCGGTCAGGTCCAGCAGGCCCGACAGGAAGAGTTTGTAGCAGGCCACGCCCTCGGCCATCCAGGCTTCGCGGTCACTGGCGGGCGGGGCGTTCTTGAGCACGAAACCGCCCTTGGAGCCGACCGGCACGATCACGGTGTTCTTGACCTGCTGGGCCTTCACCAGGCCCAGCACTTCGGTGCGGAAGTCCTCCCGGCGGTCAGACCAGCGCAGGCCGCCGCGCGCCACCTTGCCGCCGCGCAGATGCACACCCTCGACCCGCGGTGAATAGACCCAGATTTCAAACAGCGGTTTGGGCTCGGGCACGCCAGGGACTTCGCGCGGGTTGAGCTTGAACGACAGGTAGGGCTTGCCTTCGCCGCTGGCGCTGGCTTGCCAGGCGTTGGTGCGCAGCGTGGCCGTGATGGTCAGGAAAAACTGGCGCAGGATGCGGTCTTCGTCCAGGCTGGCCACGGCGCCCAGATGCGCCTCGATCTGCTGCGTCAGCTGCTGCTGGGCCTCATCCCGATTGTCCCGGTTGCCGGGCAGGGCCGGGTCGAAGCGGGCATGGAACAGCCTGACGAGTTCCTCGGCAATGCCCGTGTTGTGGTTCAGTGCAGCCTCGATGTAGCTTTGGCTGAAGCCAAAAGCCAGCTGCTTGAAGTAACGCGTGTAGGCGCGCAGCACGGCGATGGCGCGCGCGTCGAGCGCGGTGCTCAGCACCAGCCGGTTCAGGTCGTCGCTTTCCACCTCGCCGCGCCAGGCCTGCGCAAACAGGGCCTCGAACCGGGCCTTGACGGTGGCCAGATCGGTGCTGGCCGGCAGCTGCAGGCCCAGGTCGTGAATCCACAGCGCATCGCTGCCGATTTGGTAGGGGTGCTCGTCCAGCACCCGGGCGCCCATGCGCTCGAGCACCGGCAGCGAGTCCGACAGCGGGACCTTGGAGGTGTTGTAGATCTTCAGGCGCAGCAGCCCCTCACCGGCATCGAGCGGACGGTACAGCTTGACCGCCAGCGGCGAGGCGGCCGTGAGGCTGGCCAGCATGTCAGCGTCTTCGGCCGCGACCGCCGCCGAAAAATCCTCGCGGTAGGCGGTGGGGAAGGCGCTGGCAAAGCGGTGCGCCAGCGCCAGCCCCGGCCCTTCGCCGTGCGCGCGCAGCAGCTCGCTGGTGCACTCGTCCTCCCAGCGCAGGGCCAGCCGGGCCAGCCGCGCCTCAAGCGCGCGCAGGTCCACGTTCACCGGCGCGTGTTCGCGGGCGCGCACCAGGTAATGAATGCGCGCCAGCGGGCTGTCGGTCAGCATGGGCGTGAATTCGAGCGCCTGGCCGTCGAGGGCCGCCATCAGCTCGGCGCCTATCTTCAGGCGCAGCTCGGTGTTGTAGCGGTCGCGTGGCACGAACACCTGGGCCGAGGTGAAGCGGCCGAACGGGTCGCGGCGCAGGAACAGCCGGGTGCGCTGGCGCTCCTGCAGCCGCAGGATGCCGATCGCATGGTCGGCCAGCGTGGCGGTGTCGATCTGGAACAGCTCGTCGCGCGGGTAAACGTCCAGAATCGATTGCAGGGACTTGGCCGCGTGACTGTCGGGTACCACGCCCGCTCTGGCGATCACGTCGGCCGCGCGGCGCCGCACCTGCGGGATATCCGCCACCGCGGCGGCATAGGCGGTCGAGGTGTAGAGCCCCAAAAAGCGGGCCTCTCCGACCAGCTTGCCGGCGTCGTCAAAGCGCTTGACGGCGATGTAGTCGAGCCAGGCGGGGCGGTGCACGGTGGCGCGCGTCATGGCTTTGGTGATCAGCACCAGTTCGTCGGATTCAAGCAAAGCCACGGCATCGGGCGGCAGGCGCGAGGCGGCCGTCTGCGGGGCGCCGCGCAGGATGCCCAGGCCCGACTCCGGGCGCGCGATCAGGCTGACGGCGTCGCCATCGCGCTGGAGGTCGTAGTCGCGCGCGCCCAGAAAGGTGAAATGCCGGTCTTCCAGCCAGCGCAGGAACTCAATGCCCTCCTGCTTGCTAATGGGCGACAGCTGCGAGCGCGCCACTGCCTGCCCCAGGGCTTGAACCCGTTCCAGCATGGCGTGCCAGTCCTGCACCGCGGCCCGAACGTCGCCCAGCACACTGTCCAGGTCGCGGGCCAGCGCGTCGCGCTCGGCGGCCCCCAGGATGCGGTCGCATTCCACCATGATGAGCGATTCGATCGGGCTGCTTTGGCCCGTGGCGTGGGCCCCTGTTGCGCTGCCCACCGTTTCGGGCCGGCCCTGCGCATTGCGTGTCACATGCAGCAAGGGGTGCACGATCCAGTGCGCCGTGCGGCCGCTGCGGTTGATCGCCATGGTGACCGAATCGACCAGGAACGGCATGTTGTCGTGCACGATCTGGACCGAGGTGTGGTCGCTCACGAAGCCGTCTTCCGCCAGGGTCGGGTTGAAGACGCGGACCTTGGCGGTCTGGGCAGCGCGGGGCGCGTCGAGCAAACGCCAATGGGCGCTGGCAATGCCAAACAGCGTGGCCGGCCCGCGCGTGAGAATTTCGTCCGGGTCGGTGCTCTCAAAGTAGGCCGACACGAATTCGCCGAGCCGCCTGGCACTGGGTCCGGCATGCTCGGCGGTGTAGCTCAGCAACTCGGCAAGCGGTGTGTGGGTCATGGCGTCTCCGATCGTACTTTTTGGTACGGAAGATTCTAGGCCGGCCTGATGACTCCGGGGTGAATTCCTGGGGGCGAGGCATCGGCCCATGCCGCAGTTGCATGGTGGCGGGCGACAGCCCGGCTCGGGCGGCCCTGGCCCGGAATCTTTGGTTACCATCAGCCATTGCCATTTCATCCGTACAGGGCTCCCATGCAATTTGCCGACCGACTCAACAACGTCGAAACCTCCGCCATTCGCGAACTCTTCAAGCTGCTGGGCAAGCCCGGCATCATCAGCTTTGCCGGCGGCTTTCCGGACCCGGCGATGTTTGATGTGGAAGGCCTCAAGCAGGCCAGCAGCACGGCGCTGAACGAGGAGGCCGGTGCGGCCCTGCAATACGGCGCCACCGAGGGCTACCAGCCGCTGCGCGAGCAGCTCGGCAGCTTCATGGCGGGCAAGGGCGCCAGCGTGGCGCCGCAGGAGCTGATCGTGACCACCGGTAGCCAGCAGGCGCTGGACCTGATCGGCAAGACCCTGATTTCGTCCGGCGACAAGGTGATTGTCGAAGGCCCGACCTTTCTGGCCACGATCCAGTGCTTTCGCCTATATGGCGCCGAGCTGATCAGCGCGCCGATTGATGCCCAGGGCGTGAGGACCGACGAACTTGAAAAGCTGATGGCCGAGCATCAACCCAAATTTGTCTACCTGATTCCCACCTTCGGCAACCCGAGCGGCGTCATGCTGAGCCTGGAACGGCGCAAAAAGGTGCTGGAACTGGCCGTCAAGTACAACACGCTGATCGTGGAAGACGACCCCTACGGCGACCTCTACTTTGGCGCACCGCCGCCGCCGTCGCTGCTGGCGCTGAGCGATACGGTGCCTGGCAGCCGCGATCTGCTGGCGCATTGCGGCTCGCTCAGCAAGGTGCTGTCACCCGGTCTGCGCATAGGCTGGCTGATTGCCCAGCCCGAGTTGCTGGCCAAGGCCACCATGTGCAAGCAGTTCAGCGACGCCCACACCAGCACCTTCGCCCAGGCCACGGCCGCGCAATACCTCAGGGGCGGCCGCATGCCCGCCACGCTGGCCCATGTGCGCCAGGTGTATGCCGACCGTGCCAGGGCCATGGGCGAGGCCTTGAGGCGCGAACTCGGTGACGCGATTGAATTTGAGCAGCCCGGCGGCGGCCTGTTTTTCTGGGCGCGCCTGACGGGTGCCCATGGCGGCCTGAAAGACGCCGGCGAGTTTGCCAAACGGGCGATCGAGCAGGGCGTGGCCTTTGTCCCCGGCGCGCCGTTTTATGCGGCCAACGCCGATGCCTCGACCTTCCGGCTCAGCTTCGCAACGGCCGATGTGGCCAAGATCGAAGAGGGCGTGGCGCGGCTGGGCCGGGCCCTGGCCGCCGCCTGAGCGCCAAGCCGGCTTGCAGCGGCTGTTTTTTGCTTTTTTAGGGGCCAAACCGTGCTCCAGCCCAATCAGGACGTGCTGTAGAAGCTATCAAAACAGGAGCGAATTGAGGCCGTGCAGCCTCGGCGATTTCGCCGGGTTCTGTGTTCCGTAAGCTCGCTCTCAATACTCCAGCCGTTCCGGCCTGACTTCCTGCAGGATGGTGGTGGCAATTTCCTCGATGGACTTGGTGGTGGTCGAGAGCCAGCGTATGCCTTCGCGCCGCATCATGGCTTCGGCCTCGTGGATTTCGTTGCGGCAGTTGGCCAGGCTGGCGTAGATGGAGTTGGGCCGGCGTTCGTTGCGGATCTGGCTCAGGCGTTCGGCGGCAATTGTCAGGCCAAAGATTTTCTTGCGGTGTGGCACCAGCGCCGGCGGCAACTGGCGGCGGTCAAAGTCTTCGGGAATCAGCGGGTAGTTCGACGCCTTCAGGCCGTACTGCATGGCCAGGTAGAGCGAGGTCGGGGTTTTGCCGCTGCGGCTGACGCCGACCAGAATCACGTCCGAGCCGGCCAGGTCGCGGTTGCTCTGGCCGTCGTCATGGGCCAGCGAAAAATTGATCGCCTCGATCCGGTCGTCATATTCCTTGCTTTTGGAGGCATCCGAAAAACGACCGACCCGGTGGTTGGACTTGATACCGAGTTCGCCCTCCAGCGGCGCCACAAACATGCCAAACATGTCCAGCAGCATGCCGTTGCAGTGGGTTTTGAGGACGGCCAGGATTTCCATGTTGACCAGCGTTGTGAACACGATGGGCCGCTTGCCCTCGACTTCCGCCGTGTGGTTGATCTGCCGCACCGCCTGGTGGGCCTTGTCCACGCTGTCGATAAACGGCAGGCGCACATGGCGCGGTTTGATCTCGAACTGGGCCAGGATGGCGTTGCCAAAGGTTTCGGCGGTGATGCCGGTGCCGTCGGAGATAAAAAACACGGTTCGGCTGGACATGGCGTGCGGGCTCCAAGGGGTGGTGGGGCAGGAATGGCCTGATTTGGCGGCCGGACCCTACAATTGGCGCAATTATCCTGATTCTGATGCCATGCCCCGCAGCCACCCCCTAGAACCACAACAAGCTGGCCTGCCGCGCATGACAAGCGACCCCGTTTTTAAACCTCCCGGAGTATTTCCATGTCAAATCTGTTTGAGGCGACCGCCCTGGTCGTACCGTTTGAAAACCTGAGGATGACCGATGTCGAGGCGGTGGGCGGAAAAAACGCCAGCCTCGGCGAGATGATCTCGCAACTGCCCACCGGCCCCGAGGGCGTGCGCGTACCGACCGGCTTTGCCACCACCGCCCACGCTTTCCGCGCCTTTCTGGCCCACGACGGGCTGGACGCCAAAATCAATGCCGTGCTGGACGCGCTCGACACCAATGACGTGCGGGCGCTGGCTGAGGCGGGCAGCAAAATCCGCACGCTGGTGCAAGCCCAGCCTTTCCCGGCCGACTTTGAACAAGCTGTTCGCAACAGTTTCGCGGTGCTGAGTGCCGGAAACCCGCAGGCGAGCTTTGCCGTGCGCTCGTCCGCCACGGCCGAGGACCTGCCCGACGCTTCATTTGCCGGCCAGCAGGAAACCTTTTTGAACGTGGTCGGCATTGAAGACGTGCTGCACAAGATGAAAGAGGTGTTTGCCTCGCTCTACAACGACCGCGCCATCAGCTACCGCGTGCACCAGGGCTTTGCCCATGCCGACGTGGCCTTGTCGGCCGGCGTGCAGCGCATGGTGCGCAGCGACAAGGGCGCGGCGGGCGTGATGTTTACCATCGACACCGAGAGCGGCTTTGAAGACGTGGTGTTCATCACCTCCAGCTATGGCCTGGGCGAAACCGTGGTGCAGGGCGCCGTCAACCCCGACGAGTTTTATGTGCACAAGCCCATGCTCAAGGCGGGCCACCGCGCGGTGATTCGCCGCAACCTCGGCTCCAAGCTGCTGCAGATGGAATTCACCACGGCCGACGAGAAAAAGGCCAGCGGCAAGCTGGTCAAGACCACCGACGTGCCGACCGAGTTGCGCAACCGCTATTCGCTGACTGACGCCGATGCCCTGCAGCTGGCGCGCTACGCCGTCATCATCGAGGCGCACTATGGCCGCGCCATGGACATCGAATGGGGCAAGGACGGCACCGATGGCCTGATCTACATCCTGCAGGCGCGCCCCGAAACCGTCAAAAGCCAGGCCAAGGGCAAGGCCGAGCAGCGCTACAAGCTCAAGGGTACCGGGACCGTGCTGGCCGAGGGCCGCGCGATTGGCCAGAAGATTGGCACCGGCCCGGTCCGCATCGTGCATGACATCAAGGACATGGACCAGGTCCAGCCCGGCGATGTGCTGGTGACCGACATGACCGACCCGAACTGGGAGCCGGTGATGAAGCGCGCCAGCGCCATCGTCACCAACCGTGGCGGCCGCACCTGCCACGCCGCCATCATCGCGCGTGAGCTGGGCATTCCGGCGGTGGTGGGCTGCGGCGATGCCACGGAGCAGCTGAAAGACGGCATGCTGGTCACCGTGAGCTGCGCCGAAGGCGACACCGGCAATATTTACGACGGCCTGCTGGAAACCGAAGTGACCGAAGTGCTGCGTGGCGACATGCCGCCCATCGACATCAAGATCATGATGAACGTGGGCAACCCGCAGCTGGCCTTTGACTTCTGCCAGATTCCGAATCAGGGTGTGGGCCTGGCGCGGCTGGAGTTCATCATCAACAACAACATTGGCGTGCACCCCAAGGCGATTCTCGACTACCCGAATGTGGATGCCGACCTGAAAAAGGCCGTCGAAAGCGTGGCCCGCGGCCATGCCTCGCCGCGCGCCTTCTACGTCGACAAGGTGGCCGAAGGCATTGCCACCATTGGCGCCGCGTTCTGGCCCAAGGCGGTGATTGTTCGCCTGTCCGACTTCAAGTCCAACGAGTACCGCAAGCTGATTGGCGGCAGCCGCTATGAGCCGGAAGAAGAAAACCCGATGCTGGGCTTTCGCGGTGCGGCGCGCTACATCAGCGAAGACTTTCGCGAGGCTTTTGCCATGGAATGCGAAGCGCTCAAGCGCGTGCGCAACGACATGGGCCTTAGCAATGTCGAAGTGATGGTGCCGTTTGTGCGCACGCTGGGCCAAGCCAAGGCCGTGACCGAGCTGCTGGCCCAGCATGGCCTGAAGCGCGGCGAT
>NZ_JANOAL010000005.1:0-17256 GCF_031411155.1 Polaromonas sp.
CCATGAAACTCGTCATCCTCGACCGCGACGGCACCATCAACACCGACAGCGACGATTTCGTCAAGACGCCGGACGAATGGCTGCCGCTGCCGGGCGCGCTCGAAGCGATTGCCCGGCTGAATCACGCCGGCTGGCATGTGGTGGTGGCGTCGAACCAGTCGGGGCTGGGGCGCGGCATGTTTGATGTGGCTTCGCTCAACGCCATGCATGCCAAGATGCACAAGATGCTGGCCGCCGTGGGCGGGCGCATTGACGCGGTGTTTTACTGCCCGCACAGCCCGGAAGAAGCCTGCCAGTGCCGCAAGCCGCTGCCGGGTCTGTTCGAGCAGATTGGCGAGCGTTTTGGCGTGCCGCTAAAGGGTGTGCCGACGGCCGGGGATTCGGTGCGCGACCTGCTGGCCGGCGCCAGCGTGGGCTGCGAGCCGCACCTGATTCTGAGCGGCAAGTCGGCGCAGTACCGGGCGGAATGGGGCGGCGGCCAGCCCGAGGGCCTGCCGCCGGGCACGATGCTGCACCCGGACTTGTCGGCGTTTGCCGATTTTCTCATCGAGCGCAGCGCCCGGGTGGCGCCGCCGGCGCTATAAAAACAATAGCTGCTCAGGCCCGCAATGAAAGGGCTAGAGCCCTAAACAACCCGTAAATAACGCCTAAACGACGCCTAAACGACGCCTGAGCGCCGCCCGCAAGCCCCCAACCGCCGGAACCCCTGACATGCCCCTGATTCGATCGATTCTGCACCTGCTCTGGATGGCCATTACGGTGATTCCCTGGGCTATTTTTGTCATCATCGCCTCGCTGTTTGTCAGCAGCACCACCATGTACTGGATGTGCGCCGGCTGGCTGCGGGTGGCGGTAAGCGGTGGCACGGTCATCCTGGGCATCAAAAACCGGGTCACCGGCATGGACAACCTGCCCACCGGCGAAACCAGTGCCGCCGTGCTGCTGCTCAAGCACCAGAGCACTTGGGAGACCTTCTGCATGCCCACCCTGATGCCGCATCCGCTGGCCTATGTGTTCAAGAAAGAGCTGCTGTATGTGCCGTTTTTTGGCTGGGCCATGGCGCGCATGGACATGATCCACATTGACCGCAGTCAGCGCGCCCAGGCCTTTGCCAAGGTGGTGGCGCAGGGCAAGCGGCTGATGAGCCAGGGCACCTGGGTCATCATGTTCCCGGAAGGCACGCGGATACCGCGCGGCCAGAAAGGCGTTTACAAGTCGGGCGGCACCCGGCTGGCGATTGAAACCGGCGCGCCGGTGATTCCGATTGCCGTGGCGTCGGCCAAATGCTGGCCGCGCAAGGCTTTCATCAAGACGCCCGGCATCGTCGACTTTTCCATCGGCAAGCCGATTTCCAGCGTGGGCCGCCAGCCCGACGAGCTGATGCGCGAGGTCGAGGCCTGGATCGAGGCCGAGATGCACCGGCTCGACCCGGAAGCCTATGCCGCCCCCGCCGTCGCCGCGACGGCCACGCGGGCCTGAGCGCCGGGTGGCGGCAGTGTCGGCAACCGCTAAACTGCCATGATGCAAAGGCTTCTTCAGTTCACGCTCGATCTGTTCGAGCCCGAGCCGGCGGCGCCGGCCGTGCACCCCTCAAAACCCCCGGTTTCAGTGCCAAATAGGCCGCCAGCCCAGGTAGAACGTGCACTTCCAGCTATAGAAACAATAGCAAAACAAGACCTGGCAAATGCGGCGCCCGCCCGCCCCCAGACGCTGCGGCAGGCGCTGGCCCCGGCCACTTACCGCCACCCCCGCGCCACGCGCGAAGCGCTGCTCGACGATGTGCTGGTGGCCTATGAATTCAAGCGCGGCAAGCGCCGCACCATAGGCTTTTCGGTCGGCGCCGAGGGGCTGGCGGTGCGCGCGCCCAAATGGGTGCCGCTGCATGAAATCGACAAGTCCGTGCTCGAGAAGTCGGGCTGGATTCTCAAGAAGCTGCAGGAAACCCGCGCCCGCCACGCCCGGCTGGAGTCGGCCCGGATTGACTGGAAAGACGGCGCCAGCCTGCTGTTTCTGGGCGAGGCGGTGACGGTGCGGCTCGATCCGCGCCATGGCTTTGGCGGTGTCGGCGCCGAATTGCTGCAACGCTGCCTGCATGTCGGCCTGCCCCACAGCGCCACGCCCGGGCAGATTGGCGACATGGCCCAGGCCTGGCTGATGCGGCAGGCCAAACAGCTGTTCATCGAGCGGCTCAACCATTTTGCGCCGCAGCTCGGCGTGCAGTGGAACAAGCTCAGCCTGTCCAGCGCCGGCACGCGCTGGGGCAGCGCCAGTTCGAACGGCTCGATCCGGCTGAACTGGCGGCTGATTCATTTCAGGCCCGCAGTGATTGACTATGTGGTGGTGCACGAGCTGAGCCATTTGCGGGTGATGGACCACAGCCCGCGTTTTTGGGACACGGTGCGGGCGGTGGTGCCCGACTATGCGCAGCTGCGCGGCCAGCTCAAGGACGAAACGATTCCGCGCTGGTGAGGGCGGAATTGCCACATTCGTGCAGAAAGTCGCATGGCCTCACAATTAAGTAGTTCTATCTATTGGCGATTTCACTCAATATGTTAAAAATGACAAAATCAAGAAAATAATTGATACCAACCGTAACTTTGGGAAATCCATGAGCCACAAGCTGATCCTCGTCGTAGAAGACAACCCTGATCATCTGGAGCTGACCGTGCTGACGCTCGAGGAGCTGGGCGTGACCGCCGAGATTGCGGTCGCGCGCGATGGCGCCCAGGCGCTGGACTATCTTTTCGGGCAGGGGGCCCATGCCGGGCGCGACACGCAAAGGCAGCCGTCCTTCATCCTGCTCGACATGAAGCTGCCCAAGCTGTCGGGGCTGGATGTGCTGCGCAGCGTGCGCGGCAACCCGCTGACGGCGCTGGTGCCGGTGGTGATGCTGACCTCGTCCACCGAGCAGTCCGACCTGGTGGCTTGCTACCAGAGCGGCGCCAACAGTTTCGTTTGCAAGCCCGTCGACTTCGGCGCCTTCACCGAAAAGCTCGGGCGCCTGCAGGCCTACTGGCTGGGCGTCAATGAATCGATTGCCAGCGCGTGATGGGTCGCGCGACCAGCGGTGTACGCGTGGCCGCGCCGGGGCCGGCTGGTTCGCCGCCCGGTTTTTTGCCCACCTGACGCGATGAAGACCCGGATCACGCTACGCGCCCGCATGGTGCTGCTGGTCATGGCGGCCATCCTGCCGCTGCTCGGGCTGTCGGTGGCCAAGGCGGTGCTCGTGACCGACGCCTCCATCAGCCGCGCCACGGGTAATCTGCAGACCGCCGCGTCGCTGGTGGCGGCCAATCAGCAGCAGCTGGCCGATACGGCGCGGCAGGTGCTGACCGCCATTGCCAACGTGCCCGACATCCGCGACGGTAATGCGGCGCGCTGCAGCCCTTACCTGGCCGAACTCAAGCGCCAGTTACCGGGTTACGCCAACCTCGGCATCATCGGCACCGATGGCTATCCCCGCTGCCACGGACTTGACGGCGGCCGCTCCACCTACCTGGGCGACCGGGCCTACTTTCGGGATGCGCTGGCGCGTCGCGGCTTTGTCGCCGGAGAGTACGCCTTCGGGCGCCTGTCGGGCAAGCCGACCCTGAGTTTTGCCTTGCCGGTCGTCAATGAGGCAGGCCTCATCACCCAGGTCGCCTATGTCGCGCTTGATCTGCTCGAGATGGCCCGGGCGGTCGCCGAGATCCAGTTGCCGCCGGGTGCCCGGGTGGCGGTTATTGACCGCAATGGCGCGGTGCTGGCCGCAAAACCCGAGGTGTCTGGCGGCATCGGGCAAAAGCTGCCCAGCCCGGTGGTGCTGGAGGCCTTGAAGACCATGCGTTCAGGGGTGGCCGAGGGCCTCGATGCCGGGGGGTTGCAGCGGATTTTCGCCTTTCAGCCTTCGGGTAAAACGCCGGATTCGCCTTTTTTCGTGGTGCTCAGCATCGAAAAGGAGCAGGTGGTGGCGCCGGCCCACCGGCAGCTCAATCTGGAGTTGATGGTGCTGGCGCTGGTGGCCTTTCTGGGCGGCTGGCTGGCCTGGATGATGGCCGGGCGCAGCATCGTGCAGCCGACCGAGGAAATCCTCAAGGCGACGCGGCTGGTGCAAAAGGGCCAGATGGACGTGCGGGTGCCGCTGCTGCAGGTCGGGCCCAGCCGCGAATTCACCCGCATTGCCGATGGTTTCAACCTGATGGCCGACTCGCTGCAGCAGCGCGAGCGCGACCTGGAAACCGAACTGGCGCGCAGCCACCAGGCCTACGCCACGCTGGACATGACGGTCAACAGCATGCGGGAAGGCCTGCTGGCCATCGACACGGCGGGCCGGGTGCTGCTGATGAACGAGGCGGCGTCACGCATGTTCCTGATGGACGAGGCGCCCCAGGTGCTGTCGTCCGACTGGCCGCGGCACCAGGGGCTGTTCGTGCCCGGCACCGACAGCCTGTACCCGCCTGAGGATTTGCCGCTGTACCGGGCTTTGCAGGGGGAGACCGGCAGCATGCAGCATATGCTGGTGCGCAACGCGGCCGCGCCGCAGGGGCGCCTGATCAGCAGCAGCTTTCGACCGATGCGGGGCAGTGCGGGCGTGATTGGCGCGCTGATGGTGTTTTCCGACATCACCCAGCTGCAGCAACTGCAACTGGGGCAGGCCAAGAGCTACAACGAATTGCGCGAGACCCAGCGCACCCTGATCGATGCGCAGCGGCTGGGCCGCATCGGCAACTGGGAGCTGAACCTGGCGACCCGGAAAATCTGGTGGTCGGACGAATGTGCCGAGCTGTTTGGCCTGACGCCCGGCGGCTTTGATGGCAGCCTGGAGGCGCTGGCGCAAATGGTGCACCCCGATGACAGGGTGAACTACACGCAGCGCCGCGACGCAGCGATTGCGGACGGCTCGCCGCTGGAGATCGAATACCGCATCGTGACGCCGGCGGGCGAGGTGCGCTGGATCAATCAGCGCGGCAAGCTGCTGGTCGACAGCCGGGGCACGCCAGTCTGCCGAACCGGTGTGGTGCAGGACATCACCGAGCGCAAGCAGACCGAGCTGGCGCTGGCCGACAGCGTCGATTTGCTGCGCCGCACCGGCGCGATGGCCATGATAGGCGGCTGGGAAGTGATTCTGGACGGCATGCGGCTGGTCTGGTCGGAGCAGGTCTACCGCATCCACGATCTGGACGACGCCAGGCCGATCACCCTGGCCGAGGGGGTGGGTTTTTATGCGCCGTCGGCGCAGCCTGTGATGCACGCGGCCGTGCAGGCGGCCATCGAGCACGGAACGCCCTGGGATCTGGAGCTGCCCATGGTGACCGCGCTGGGCCGGCAGATCTGGGTGCGCACCCAGGGTCAGTGGCTGGCGCACGGCGGCAAGGTGACCCGGCTGATCGGCACGCTGCAGGACATCACCGAGAAGCGGCATTCGCTGGAGCATTTGCGCCTGCTCGAAACCAGTATTTCCCGCCTCAACGACATCGTGTTGATTACCGAAGCCGAGCCTTTCGGCGAGCCCGGCCCGCGCATCGTTTTTGTCAACGACGCCTTCGAACGCCGCACCGGCTACCGCCGTCAGGAAGTGCTCGGCAAGTCTCCGCGCTTCTTGCAGGGCCGCAACACCCAGCGGGCTGAACTCGACCGTATCGGTGCAGCGCTTAAAAGCGGGCTGCCGGTGCGGTCCGAGTTGATCAACTACACCAAGAGCGGTGAGGAATTCTGGACCGAGCTTGACATCGCGCCGGTTGCCGATGCCAACGGCTGGTTCACCCATTGGGTCGCGGTGTCACGGGACATTACCCAGCGCAAGCATGCCGAACAGGCGCTCATCGACAGTGAACAGCGCTACACCGCGCTGTTTGAAGGTGCGCCGCTGCCGATGTGGGTGTTTGACACGGCCACCCGGCAGCTGCTCAAGGCGAACGAGGCGACCGAAAAAAGCTACGGCTATTCGGCCCGGGAATTGCTGGCCATGACGCTGTTCGACCTGCATCCGCAGGCCGACCACGAGCGGCTGCGGCAGCGGCTGACGGGCACCGAACTGCGTAAAGCCAATTGGCAGCACCGGCGCAAGGATGGCTCGCTGTTTACGGTCAATGTGGTGTCCAAGCCGATCCAGTATGCCGGCCGGGCCGCGCGCTTTGTGGTGGCGCTGGACGTGACCGCGCAGCTCAAGGCCGAGCAGGATGTGCAGGACCACCTGTTCACGCTGCAACGCGCGGCCGACGCGGCGCAGGCCATCACCTGGCACCAGACGCGCGACGGCACCCTGCACGAGATTGCCAGCCAGGCCCGCGGCGTCATCGAGGTTCATCAGGCCGTGGTCAGCCTGGCGCTGGAGGGCGACTGGTCGCAGGCCATCCATGTGTTGTCACTGTCCGAGAAATACGCCAGCAGTAGCGCTCTGATCGAGCCGGGCAACCACTCTGGCGTCCATGCGCAGGCCTGCGCCAACAACCGGGTCATCCGGCTGACGCAGGCCGAACTCGAGGCGCATCCGCTCTGGCGCGCTATTGGCCAGGCGGCCGGCCAGCCGCGCCCGATGCGCGGCTGGCTTGCCGTGCCCCTGACCGGACGAAGCGGCAAAAACATCGGGCTGCTCCAGTTGTCGGATAAATACGAGGGCGAGTTCACGCGGCAGGACGAGTACGTCGCCATGGAACTGGCGCACCTGGCCGCCATCGCCATCGAAAACGCCGGGCTGCTCGATGAAATCAGCCTGCTCAACAGCGGGCTGGAGCAAAAAGTGGCGGAGCGCACCGAGGCCCTGGCGCGGCAGGAAGCGCTGTTTCGGGCGCTGGCCGAGCAGGCACCGCAGGTGGTGTGGACGGCCAATCCCCAGGGCAGCATCACCTACCTGAACCGCACCTGGTTTGATCTGGCCGGGGGCGAGCTGAAAGACTGGGCTGGCACCCAGTGGTTTTCCGCCGTTCACCCGGAAGACCTGGCCGACAGCAAGGCGATCTGGAAGGCGGCCCAGGCGAACCAGTCCCAGTACTCCGGTATCCGCCGGCTTAAGGACAAGGACGGCAGCTACCACACCATGGCCTACCGCGCCTCTCCGGTGCTGGATGAGCAGGGCCAGGTGGTCTTCTGGGTCGGCATCGATGCCGACATCACCGACTTCAAGAACATCGAAACCGCGCTTCGCCTGTCGAACCAGGAGCTGGAGGCTTTTTCCTACTCGGTCTCGCATGACCTGCGTTCGCCGCTCAACACGATTGACGGCTTCAGCCGTTTGCTGGCCAAGCAGATGGGCCGCGAGGCCGACGAAAAAGTGCAGCATTACCTGTCACGCATCCAGGTCGGCGTGGCGCAGATGGGGCAGTTGATCGAGGGCCTGCTGTTGCTGGCGCAGGTGTCGCGCGCGCAACTGCTGAACGAGCCGGTGGACCTGTCGGCGCTGGCCCAGGCCATTTTGCAGGAACGGCAGACCAGCCAGCCACAGCGCCAGGCGGCTCTGCACATCGAAAGCGGCCTGCAGGCGCATGGCGATGGGCGGCTGGTCCGAGTCGTGATGGAAAACCTGCTGGGCAATGCCTGGAAGTTCAGCTCGCAGCAGGCGCGCACCGAGATCCGTGTCGGCCAGCAAGCCGATGCCGCCGGCCTGCCGGTATTTTTTGTCAGCGACAACGGGGCCGGTTTTGACATGGCCTATGCCGACAAGCTGTTCAACCCGTTTCAGCGCCTGCATGCGGCGACCGAGTTTCCGGGGACCGGCGTGGGGCTGGCAACGGTCAGCCGGGTGGTCCGGCGCCATGGGGGCCGGCTCTGGGCGGAGTCGGCGCCGGGTCGCGGCGCCACTTTTTTCTTCACGCTGCCCCGGGCGCCGGGGGTTCTTTGAAAACACCCGCCAGCCCGACGGCGGAACTTCTGTGGCTACCTTGCGAGATTCTGAAACCGTGAACTGCTTAAAATGCTGAAAATGACATATTCAACCCGAACGAGACATCCTCATGTCGCGTGACCTCAAATCCTTTGAGGCGGCCATCACCGCCGCAGATTTTTCCAGCGAAGATTACTGTGGCACCAGCTATGCGGCCAAGCTGCTGGGCCTGTCCGTGGCGACGGTGCAGTCGCTGGTTGAAAAAGGCGAAATCGACGCCTGGAAGACGCTGGGCGGGCATCGCCGGATTGCCCTGCAGTCCATCAATGCCTACCTGGCCAAAAACAGCCCGCAACTGTCGCGCGCCGACACCAACCCCAAGCACCGGTTGCGGGTGCTGCTGGTCGAGGACGACGAGAACACGCGCGAGCTCTACCGCTGCCAGTTCGAGGCCTGGGACTTGCCGGTCGATTGCACCTGGATGCCGTCGGCGCTGGAGGCGCTGATGGACATTGCCAGCATGCGGCCGGACCTGCTGATTACCGATCTGTCCATGCCGGGGGTGGACGGCATCGAGATGCTCAAGGCCCTCAAGCGCAATCCGCAACTGGCGGGCATGCAGATCATCGTGATCAGCGGCTTGGCCCCCGAGGCCATCGCGGCGCGGGGCGGCCTGCCCGAGCAGGCCCAGCTGCTTGCCAAACCGGCCAACTTCGACTGGCTGCATGGCTATGTGTCGGCACTGGTGGCCGCCAACCGCAAATGGCGCTAGTCAACCCTCACGGGCGCTGAGCCGCTCGCAAGCCCCAGTCCGCACCATGGACCGTCTGCTGCGCTTGCTCAAAGGGCCTTTGTCGCTGGCACGGCCGGGCGTCAAGCGGTCCAGCGCGCCGGCCGGGCTGGGTTGGGCTCCGCTGGACCGGTCCCATGACGGCATGGCGCTGCTCAACCAGGCCGGAGAAATCACCGACATCAACCCGCGCGCGCTGGAGCTGCTGCACTGTGCGCTGCCGGCGCTGGCCGGGCTCGATTTTTGGGAGGCGGTGCCCGAGGATGTGGTCGACCAGCACCAGGGCGCCACGCTGCAGGCGCTGGCCGCCTCCGCGCAGCACGCTTTCGTGGCCCACCACAAGTTTGAGGACAGCTGGGTTCGCTACACCTTCCGCCGGCGCGCCACCGGGTTTGCGGTCAACCTGCGGGACGTCGGGTCGACCCAGGGACTGCTGCGCCAGCTCGATGACAGCGAGCGCTACAACCAGCTGGTTTTCGAGGCCAATCCCACGCCGATGTGGATTTTCGATCACGCCTCACTGCGCATCCTGGCGGCCAACCTGGCGGCGGTTGAGTTTTACGGCATTCCCCACAAAACATTTCTGACACTTGGCATGGGCGCGCTGTTTCCCGGGGAAGGGGAAGGCGCCGCGTTTGCCCGCTCGCTGCTGTCGGGCAGGCGGGGCCATGGTCCCGCCGGAACCGATTTGCGCCTGTGCCAGCAGCAGAAGCAGGACGGGCAGCGGCTGCTGGTGGAACTGGCCTGCGGCCACATGCGCTGGGGCGGTCATCAGGCGGTGCTGGTCAGCCTGGCCGATGTCAGCCAGCGCCACGCGGCAGACGCCGAGTTGCGACGCGTCAATGAGGAACTGGCGCAGGCGTTGGCGGCCCAGGCCATCGAGCTGAAAAATGCCCATCGCGACCTGGCCGCCTTTACCCAGGCCGTGTCCCACGATGTGCAGGGCCGGCTGCACACCGCCAATGGTTTTGCCAAGTTGCTGGCCGAGAAATATTCCGTGGTGCTGGAGGGCCCGGGCCTGCATTACCTGAGCCGGATTCAGGCCAGCATCCGGCAACTGGCCAGTCTGGTGGATGATTTGCGGCTGCTGGTGCAGTTGCCGCCGGTGACCGGCACGCCGGAGAAGCTGGACCTGGTGCCGCTGTGCCAGGCCCTTTTCAGCGATCTGCGGCGGCGCGACCCTGAGCGGGTGGTCACGGTCGAGATGGCGGACAGCCTGTGGCTGGTGGGGGACCGGCGCCTGCTGAAGACGGCGCTGGGCTGCCTGCTCGAAAACGCCTGGAAATTCACCTCCAAAAAGGCCGATGCCTGGATCAAGGTGGGGCTCTCGGCCGGGCCTAAAGCCGGCGAGCTGGTGCTGACGGTTTCGGACAATGGCGCCGGCTTCGATCCGGCCTATATCGACAGGCTGTTCACCGCGTTCGCGCGTCTGCATTCGTCGGCTGACTTTCCGGGTAATGGCCTGGGGCTGGCCATCGTCAGGCAGGTGGCTGTGCGCCACGGCGGCCAGGTCACGGCGCACAGCGCGGGCCGCGCGGGCGCCACGTTCTCGCTCTTGCTACCGCCGCCGCCGCCCGCTGGCGGCTGAGGGCGGTTGAGGGCGCGGCCTCAGGCGACGCTGAAGCGGTAAATGCCGTCGGCGCCCAGCAAACGCTGCAACTGGCCCTGAAACCACAGCGCATGCAGGTGCGCCAGCGCCTCGCCCATGGCAAAAGTGGTCTGATGCAGATCCAGCTGGCGCCTGAACATGACGGGCAGTATGTCGGCCGCGCTGCAGGGCGCTTGCGTGCAGGCCTGCACCACCTCGGCCAGCCGGTCGCGGTGGTGCGCCTGCAGCTGCGCAATGCGGGTGTGCAGGCCCTTGAAGGGTTTGCCGTGCGAGGGCAGGGTCAGCGTGTCGGGGTGCAGCGGCAAAAACTTGTCGATGGACGCCAGAAACAGCGTCAGCGCGTCGGCTTCCGGCTCCATGTCATAGACGCTCACATTGGTCGATATGCGCGGCAGCACCATGTCGCCGGAAATCAGCAGTTTCAGATCGTCGCAATACAGCGCGATGTGCTCGGGTGCATGGCCGTAGCCGCTGATGCAGCGCCAGTCGCGGCGCTCGCCGTGCGCGCCTATGCGGATGACCTTGCCGTCCATCAGGCGGCAAAAGCTGGCGGGCACCTCGGGCACCATGCTCGGGTAGTAGCCGCTGCGGCCCCTGATTTTTTCCACCGACTCCGGATCCACCAGGCCGTGCGACGCGAAAAAGCGGGCCGCGCTGTCACCGCCAAAACCCGTGGTGCTTTGCGAGCCGATGCGCGCCGCGTGGTAGTCGGTGGAGCTGATCCACAAGCGGCAGACATGGCTGGCCGTGGTCCAGCGCTGGCACAGCCAGTAGGCCAGGCCGATGTGGTCGGGGTGCATGTGGGTCACGATGACGCGCAGAATCGGCAGGCCGTCCAGCTGGCTGGCAAAAATCGCCTCCCACTGGGCCCTGGACTCGTCCCTGCTGATGCAGCAGTCCACCACCGTCCAGCCCTGGAGCCTGGCGCCCGGTGCATTCGGGTCGTCCATCTCGTCGCGCAGCAGCCACAGGTTGATGTGGTCCAGCGCAAACGGCAGCGCCATGCGAATCCACTTGATGCCCGGCGCCAGTTCCAGGCTGGCGCCGGATGCCGGGAGGCTGTCGCCCAGCGGGTAGTGCAGTTGTTGTTCAAGGTGGTTCATGTAATATTCGCGGTGTATATGACGTTTACGTAAACGTCAGGTTTGATTCATTGTAGAGAGGACGCCTGCTTTCCGCTGTCACCTTCGCATTTACCTTTGCCCTCACCTTCAGCCGTTTTTTTGCACCTGATTCATCACCATGGCCACCACTTACACCATCAGCGATCTCGCCAAAGAGTTTGACCTGACCACCCGCGCCATGCGGTTTTACGAAGACATGGGCCTGCTTCAGCCCAACCGCGAGGGGGCGGGCGGGCGCAGCCGGGTCTACACCGCGCGTGACCGCACCCGGCTCAAGCTCACCCTGCGCGCCAAGCGGCTCGGGCTGTCGCTGGTCGAGGCCAAGGAAATCATCGACTCGTATGACAGCCCGCGCGATACGGCGCCGCAGCTCAAGAAGTTTCTGGCGGTGCTGACCGACCACCGCAAGAAGCTCGAAGCCCAGATGCTGGACTTGCAGGCCAATCTGGACGAGCTTAGGACCCACGAAAAAGAGGCCAGGGCGTTGCTCGGAAAGGCCGAAAAGTCAAAATAGGCGATAATTGACGTTTACGTAAACGTCAACCAAAATCGACCGTCTGCCTTCATCCCCAATCCGCTCATGTCAGGCCTATCCATGCAAGCATCCTCCGAGCCATCGGCGCTGTTTCAGCGCATCGAAGCCAGTTTTTTACGCCAGGGGATGATGCAACACCTGGGCGCGCGGCTGCTGCGGGTGGAGCCTGGTCTGGTCGAGCTGGCCTTGCCGCATTCGGAGCGCGTGACGCAGCAGCAGGGCGGCTTTCATGGCGGCGCGATGGGCGCGCTGGCCGACATTGCCGGCGGTTACGCCGCGCTGACGGTGGTCGCGCCCGAGCTGGAAGTCACCACCGCAGAGTACAAAATCAATTTTCTGGCCAGCTTTACGGGCGGCGAGCTGCGCGCGACCGGGCGGGTCGCCCGCGCCGGCAAGCGCATTGTGGTGACCACCGCCGAAGTGCTGCACCGCGCCGCCGACGGCAAGGAAACCGTTTGCGCCCTGATGCAGCAAACCATCGTGCCGGTCGCCAAGGTTTATTAAAGCCCTTCCTATTTTCCTCTCACGTATTTAGCGAAAGACCTCACCATGACCAACATGCCCGGACTGAATTTCCAACTCGGTGAAGACATTGACGCCCTGCGCGACGCCGTGCGCGAGTTTGCCCAGATCGAAATCGCGCCACGCGCCGCGGAGCTGGACCGCAACGACCAGTTTCCGATGGACCTGTGGCAAAAAATGGGTGCGATCGGCGTGCTCGGCATCACCGTGTCCGAGGAATACGGCGGCGCCAACATGGGCTACCTGGCCCACATGATCGCGATGGAAGAAATCTCGCGCGCTTCGGCCTCGGTCGGCCTGAGCTACGGCGCGCACAGCAACCTGTGCGTCAACCAGATCAAGCGCAACGGCAGCGACGCGCAGCGCCAGAAATACCTGCCCAGGCTGATCAGCGGCGAGCATGTGGGTGCGCTGGCCATGAGCGAGCCGGGCGCCGGCAGCGACGTCATCAGCATGAAGCTCAAGGCCGAGGACAAGGGCGGCTACTACGTCCTGAACGGCAGCAAGATGTGGATCACCAACGGCCCCGACGCCGACACCCTGGTGGTCTACGCCAAGACCGAGCCCGAACTCGGTGCGCGCGGCGTCACCGCCTTCCTGATCGAAAAAGGCATGAAGGGCTTTTCGGTGGCGCAAAAGCTCGACAAGCTCGGCATGCGCGGCAGCCACACCGGCGAGCTGGTGTTCAACAATGTCGAGGTGCCGGCGGCCAACATCTTGGGCGGCCTGAACAGCGGCGCCAAGGTGCTGATGAGCGGCCTCGATTACGAGCGCGCCGTGCTGACCGGCGGCCCGCTGGGCATCATGCAGTCGGTGATGGACAACGTCTTGCCCTACATCCACGACCGCAAGCAGTTTGGCCAGAGCATTGGCGAGTTCCAGCTGATTCAGGGCAAGGTGGCCGACATGTACACCGTGCTGCAGGCCGGCCGTTCGTTTGCCTACACCGTGGCCAAAAACCTGGACATGCTGGGCGCTGACCATGTGCGCCAGGTGCGCAAGGACTGCGCCTCCGTCATTCTGTGGTGCGCCGAAAAAGCCACCTGGATGGCCGGCGAGGGCGTGCAGGTGTTTGGCGGCAACGGCTACATCAACGACTACCCGCTGGGCCGCCTGTGGCGCGATGCCAAGCTCTACGAAATTGGCGCCGGCACCAGTGAGATTCGCCGCATGCTGATTGGGCGCGAGTTGTTTGCCGAGACCCTGTAAGTGGCGGCAGGCGAAAATAGCAGCATGACCTCTTCAATTCAAAACCTTTTCAGCCACAACCGCGCCTGGGCGGCCCAGATGGAGGCCGAACGGCCCGGCTTTTTCACCAGTCTGGTCAAGCAGCAGACGCCCAAGTACATGTGGATTGGCTGCTCCGACAGTCGCGTGCCGGCGAATCAGATCACGGGACTGGAGCCGGGCGAGGTGTTTGTGCATCGCAATGTCGCCAACATCGTGGTGCATTCCGACCTCAATGCCCTGTCGGCCATCCAGTTTGCGGTCGAGCGGCTCAAGGTCCAGGACATCATGGTGGTCGGCCACTACGGCTGCTCGGGCGTACAGGCCGCGCTGGAAGGCGCGCGCATCGGCCTGGCCGACAACTGGATACGCCACATCCAGGATGTGCGGCATCGCCACCGCCAGCTGCTGGACAGCCTGCCCGAGGCGGTGCGCGCCAATGCCCTGTGCGACATCAACGTGATCGAGCAGGTGGTCAACGTGTCGGTCAGCACCGTCATGGTCGATGCCTGGGCGCGCGGCCAGTCGGTCAAGGTGCACGGCTGGGCCTTTGGCGTGCACGACGGCCTGCTGCAGGACCTGCAGATGAGCGTGGCCAACCCCGACGAACTCGATGCCCTCTACCGCAAGGCGGTGGACCGGGTCTGGGACGTCTGGAGCGCCAGCCCTATTGCATCGGCCAGGGGCTAAGCGTGTTTCCCCAGCGCCTGGATTCCCCCCTGGCCTATGACATCGCCAAGGCGATGATGGACGGCTTTAACCGCCACTACCAGCTGTTTCGCACCGAATCCGCGCGCGCCAAGCACCGCTTTGAAACCGCCGACTGGCACGGCCAGCAGCGCGCCCAGCGCGAGCGCATCGAGTTTTACGACCTGCGGGTGCGCGAAGCCTCGATGCGGCTGGAGCGTGAGTTCAAGGCCGGCGAGCAGACCATGAACGTCTGGCAGCAGGTCAAGCTGCATTACATCGGTCTGCTGGTCAACCACCACCAGCCCGAGCTGGCCGAGACCTTTTTCAACTCGGTCACCACCAAGATCCTGCACCGCAGCTATTTCCAGAACGACTTCATCTTCGTGCGGCCCGCCGTCAGCACCGAGTACATCGAAAACGAAGAACCCACGGCCCGGCCCACCTACCGCGCCTACTACCCGGCGCCGGACACGCTGCAGGCCAATGTCGTCAGGCTGGTGCGCGACTTTGAGCTTCATCTGGAGTTTGAAGACCTGGAGCGCGACGCGGCCTATGTGGTGCATGCGCTGCAGCAGCGCCTGGGCGACGTCAAGCTGCGCGCCAACTTTCAGCTGCAGGTGCTGTCGGGCCTGTTTTTCCGCAACAAGGGCGCTTACGTCGTCGGCAAGATCATCAACGGCTTTAACGAGGTGCCGATTGCCCTGCCGCTGCTGCACAGCAAGGCCGGCAAGCTGGTGATTGATGCGGCGCTGTTCGGCGAGGACGACCTGCTGATCCTGTTCAGTTTTGCGCGTGCCTATTTCATGGTCGACATGGGCATACCGTCGGCCTATGTGCAGTTTTTGCGCAGCATGATGCCGCGCATGCCGCGCGCCGAAATCTACAACGCGCTGGGCCTGGCCAAGCAGGGCAAGACGCTTTTTTACCGCGACTTTTTGTACCACCTGCGCCATTCCACCGACAAGTTCCGCATCGCACCGGGCATCAAGGGCATGGTGATGCTGGTGTTTGACCTGCCGTCTTTTCCCTATGTGTTCAAGGTCATCAAGGACTACTACCCGCCCCAAAAAGACACGACGCGCGAGCAGATCAAGGGCAAGTACCTGCTGGTCAAGCAGCACGACCGGGTCGGCCGCATGGCCGACACGCAGGAGTACAGCGAAGTTGCGTTTCCGCGCGAACGCTTCAGCGACGAGCTGATTGCCGAGATCGAAAAATTTGCGCCCAGCCAGCTCGAAATCAGCGACCGCGACGGCGACGGGCACACCGAAGTCATCATCAAGCATGTGTACATCGAGCGGCGCATGATTCCGCTCAACATCTACCTGCAGGAAGCCTTTGACGTGGGCGTGACCGAACCGGCCGCCAAAGACCAGATCGAGCGCGCCGTGGTCGAGTACGGCAACGCCATCAAGGACCTGGTGGCGGCCAATATCTTTCCGGGCGACATGCTCTGGAAAAATTTTGGCATCACCCGCCACGGCAAGGTGGTGTTCTACGACTACGACGAGATCGAATACATCACCGACTGCAAGTTCCGCCGCGTGCCCACGCCGCGCAACGAAGAAGTGGAAATGAGCGGCGAGGTCTGGTATTCGGTCGGGCCCAAGGACGTGTTTCCCGAAACCTTTGGCCCCTTCCTGCTCGGCAACGACGCCGTGCGGGCGGTTTTCATGAGGCACCACGGCGACCTGCTGGACGCCGAGTTCTGGCAAAGCCACCAGGCACGCATCCAGGCCGGGCATGTGCACGACGTGTTTCCGTATGAGCGCGAAAAGCGCTTCATCCATCGCCATGGCCCGCGCGCAACCGGCACCACGCTGCTGGCCCTGAGCGAAATGACCCCCTGATTTTTTGCCTGTAACACCGCAGTTTTATCTACCCCTGAAAGGACGCATCATGTCGACTTCCAACGCAGATTCCATCGTTATCCTGGGCGCAGCCCGCACCCCCATGGGCGCTTTCCAGGGTGACTTCAGCGCGCTGGCGGCGCACGACCTGGGCGGTGCGGCCATCAAGGCCGCCATCGAGCGCTCCGGCATCGCGCCCGACAAGGTCGATGAAGTGCTGTTTGGCAACTGCCTGATGGCCGGCCAGGGCCAGGCGCCGGCGCGGCAAGCCGGCTTCAAGGGCGGCCTGCCGGCCAGCACGGGCGCCGTCACGCTGTCCAAGATGTGCGGCTCCGGCATGGAGGCGACGATGCTGGCGCACGACCAGTTGCTGGCGGGCAGCCGCGATGTGGTGGTGGCCGGTGGCATGGAAAGCATGACCAACGCGCCCTATTTGCTGCCCAAGGGCCGCAGCGGCGTGCGCATCGGCCACGACCGCATTTTTGACCACATGATGCTCGACGGCCTGGAAGACGCCTACGAGCCGGGCCGCTCCATGGGCACCTTTGGCGAAGACTGCGCCGCCAAATACAGCTTCAGCCGCGAGGCGCAGGACGCTTTTGCCACGGCCAGCGTGCAGCGCGCCAAGGCCGCCACCGAGTCCGGCGCGTTCAAGGCCGAGATCACGCCCGTCACGGTCAAGACCCGCGCCGGTGACGTCGTGGTTTCCATCGACGAAGGCCCGGGCAAGGTCAAGCTCGACAAGATCCCCTCGCTCAAGCCCGCCTTCAAGAAAGACGGCACCATCACCGCCGCCTCCAGCTCGTCCATCAACGACGGCGCCGCCGCGCTGGTGCTGGCCCGCGCCTCTACCGCCAAAGAGCTGGGCGCCACCCCGATCGCCCGCATCGTCGGCCACGCCACCTTTGCCCAGGCGCCCGAATGGTTCTCGACCGCCCCGGTCGGTGCCGTCAACAAGCTGCTGAAGAAAATCGGCTGGACCGTGAAAGACGTGGACCTATGGGAAATCAACGAAGCCTTCGCCGTCGTCCCCATGGCCGCGATGACGGAGCTGGGCATCAGCCACGACATCGTCAACGTCAACGGCGGCGCCTGCGCGCTGGGCCACCCG
>NZ_JANOAL010000006.1:0-5656 GCF_031411155.1 Polaromonas sp.
GCCTGGACCCCGGCCACCAGCCAGCCACCGCGGCCGTCGCGCGGCTTGGTCATGTTCCAGACTTCACGGAACGGGCTGGCACCGGCCGACGCGTCCTCGCGAATCATGCCGGAGAACTCGACGCTGGCCATATAGACATCACTGAGCTCTTCAATGCCCAGCAACTGGGCATTGAGCATCACGACTTCCGTCTTGTTGGCGACACCACCGGTGTGGGATTCCCGGTCCGCCAGCTGGGTCTTGATCTGCTCGAGCATGTCGTCGGTCATCATGGCGCGCAGGTTCTGGATGTCGGAGCGGTCCCAGGCGTCCTGCAGCGTGATGAAGTTGGCCTTGCTGGCCTTGAGAAAGCCCTCGGCATCAAAACCCGCCGGCACGCCCCAGGACTGGGCGCCCAGCAGGGCCGAGCCGATCATCGAACCCCCGGCGGCAGGCGCAGCGCCTTCGGCCTTGTGGGCATCGAAGGCCATGCTGCCGCGCTCCCAGGGTCGCGCCGAGGCATCGTTGCCGACATTTTCGGGGCTGTAGTTTTTGGGGGTGCTGGCATTGCCCGCCCCCTGGAACGCAAAAGGCGTCTGGTTCTGGACGGCGCCCGGCGCACTGGCGGCCCCGCCCTTGAAGCGGCGCATGACGAAGCCGACCACGACCATCACCACCAGCGCCAGCAAAGCAAACATGATGATCTGGCTGAAAGCGCCGCCCAGGCCCAGCGATGAGGCCAGCCAGGCAAGGCCCAGGCCTGCAGCCAGGCCGCCCAGCATGGCGCCCCAGGGCTTTTTGGGTGCAGCGGCGGGGGCAGCGGCAGGTGCGCCCGGTTGGGCCGCCGGAGCGGCAGCAGGAGGCTGCGCCTGGCGCTGGGTGACATTGGACGATTGCTTGCCAATTGAGCGGCCACCGCCCATCCGGGCAGCTTCGGCGCTGGTGCCCGCCACGGTCATGGTGAGTACCAGCGCGGCAGAAAGAATGGCCGACCAAATTTTCATGATGTCTCCTTGAGCACGGTTTTAGGTCTGATTAATTAAACAAGCTGAGCAGCTTCAACACTTGATTCCAACATGCAATGCCACTACCCCGCCAGACATGTTGTGATAGTCCACATGGCCGAAACCACTATTACGCATCAGGGCTTTCAGTTCTTCCTGCCCCGGATGCATGCGAATCGACTCCGCCAGGTAGCGGTAGCTGGAGTCATCCCCGGCCACCAGCTTGCCCAGGCGGGGCAAGACCTTGAAGGAATACCAGTCATAAATCTTCTCCAGCGGCTTGGCCACCTTGGAGAACTCCAGCACCAGCAGCTTGCCGCCGGGCTTGAGCACGCGGTTCATTTCGCTTAGCGCCACTTCCTTGTGCGTCATGTTACGCAAACCAAAGGCCACGGTCACCACATCAAAGTGGGCATCCGGAAACGGCAACTGCTCGGCATCGCAGACCAGCGTCGGCAAATTGACGCCGGCATCGAGCAGCCGGTTGCGGCCCTCGCGCAGCATGGCTTCGTTGATGTCGGTGTGCACCACCTGCCCGCTGCTGCCCACCTTGGGCGCAAAGGCCAGGGCCAAGTCACCGGTGCCCCCGGCAATGTCCAGCACCTGGCAGCCTTCCTTGACATTGGCCACCAGCACGGTGTAGGCCTTCCAGGCCCGGTGCAGGCCTGCCGACATGAGATCGTTCATCACATCGTAGTTGGGCGCGACCGAATCGAACACGCCGCGCACGCGGCGCGCCTTGTCCTGTTCGTTGACCGATTCAAAGCCAAAATGGGTACTGCTCATAAGGTGAATGCTAGAGGGCAAAGCCCGGATTGGTGGCGACAACCCCGCCGGGATGCGGGGGATTAGCGGGTTTTACGCCGAAAAACAACAACGCGGCGACGCTGCCACGCGGTCATCGCCTTTCAGTGATTGCCGCAGGCATGGCCGGCCGCAGCGCCCATGGGCGCGTCACGCTGCACGCCGGCGGCCTGCAGGCGCCTCTGGTAGTCGTCCCACAGCCGGCTTTCGTCCGCGCCCAGGTGGTAGAGGTAGTCCCACGAGAAGATGCCGCTTTCATGCCCGTCAGAAAACACCGGCTTGACGGCGTAGTTGCCGATCGGCTCCAGCTCAACAATGTTGACCTCCCGCTTGCCGGTCTGCAGCACTTCCTGCCCCGGCCCGTGGCCCTGGACTTCGGCGGACGGCGAATAAATCCGCATCAGCTCAAACGGAATCCTGAACTGCGCGCCATCCGAGAACGCAATTTCAAGGATGCGCGACTGGCTGTGAACCGTCAATGCGGTAGGGGTGGGTGCCCCGGCTTGAAGACCTGCCATGGTGCTGCATCACTTTCTGAAAATAATCGGGCCGTCAATCAGGCTGCGGACGCCATTTTTTCGGCAATCAGGCGATTCACGTCGTGGCACTGCAAAGCCAGTGCCGCCAGCTTTTCCGCCTGCGGCGGATGCAGCACGGCGCTCCAGACCGGCGCCGGGAAATGGCTGTCCCAGTCGAAGCGGGCAATGATGTGCCAGTGCAAATGCGGCACCATGGTGCCCAGCGCCGCCAGGTTGATCTTCTGCGGCTTCAGCCGGCTGCGCAGGGCTTGCTCCACTGTCACCACGGCCTCCATGCAGGCGCTGCGTTCAACCGGCGAAAGGTCGGAAAACTCGGCCACATGGGCGTTCCAGACCACGCGGTAGAAAGCCGGAAAGCCGGTCTCCTCGGCCTGGATCACCCGCAACTGCGCATTGCGAAAAACCAGCAGACCGCCATCGGTCTTGCAAAGGGGGCAGGCGCTGGCGGTCATCATGGTCGCAGGATTAAACCAGCACCCGCTCGATCCCGCCATGGTTGGCCGCATCGACGTAAGTCTGCAGCCAGTCCTTGCCCAGAATCTGGTTGGCCATTTCCACCACGATGTAGTCGGCTTCGAGCAGTCCGTTTTGCAGGTCGTTGCCGTAGCGGCTCAGGCCCTGCAGGCAGCTGGGGCAGCTGGTCAGTATCTTGACGTTGTCCTTTTCGCCCACGGCGCCCGAGGCGCGCAACTGGGCTTCGCCCTTTTGCAGCTCTTCTTCCTTGCGAAAGCGGATCTGGGTCGAGATATCGGGCCGCGTCACGCCCAGGGTGCCCGACTCGCCGCAGCAGCGTTCGTTTTTGAGCACGTTGTCGCCCAGCAGCGCCTTGACCGTCTTCATCGGCTCCTGCAGCTTCATCGGGCTGTGGCAGGGGTCGTGGTACAGGTAGCCTGCCCCCGGCTGGTCGGTCCGCAGGGTAATGCCTTTTTCCAGAAGGTATTCATGAATGTCGATGATGCGGCAGCCCGGAAAGATTTTCTCGAACTCGTAGCCCTGCAGCTGGTCGTAGCAGGTACCGCAGCTGACCACCACGGTCTTGATGTCCAGGTAGTTCAGGGTGTTGGCGACGCGATGGAACAGCACCCGGTTGTCGGTGATGATCTTGTCGGCCTTGTCAAACTGGCCGCTGCCGCGCTGCGGATAGCCGCAGCACAGATAACCCGGCGGCAGCACGGTTTGCACACCGGCATGCCACAGCATGGCCTGCGTCGCCAGGCCGACCTGGGAAAAGAGCCGCTCGGAGCCGCAACCCGGAAAATAAAACACCGCCTCGGTCTCGGCCGTGGTACCCGCCGGGTTACGGATGATGGGCACGTAGTCCTTGTCTTCAATGTCCAGCAGGGCGCGCGCGGTTTTCTTGGGCAGGCCGCCCGGCATTTTCTTGTTGATGAAGTGAATCACCTGCTCCTTGACCGGCGCCTTGCCGACCGTGGCCGGCGGCCTGGCGGTCTGCTTGCGCGCCACGCGCCGCAGCAAGTCATTGGCCAGGCGCTGGGCCTTGAAGCCGACGTCCACCATGGCGCCGCGCATGAACTTGATGGTTTGCGGATTGGTGGCGTTGAGGAAGAACATGGCGGCGGCGTTGCCGGGCCGGAACGACTTCTGGCCCATCTTGCGCAGCAGGTTGCGCATGTTCATCGACACCTCGCCAAAGTCGATATCCACCGGGCAAGGGCTCAGGCACTTGTGGCACACGGTGCAGTGGTCGGCCACATCCTCAAACTCTTCCCAGTGCTTGACGCTGATGCCGCGCCGGGTCTGCTCTTCGTACAGAAAGGCTTCGACCAGCAGCGAGGTCGCCAGAATCTTGTTGCGCGGGCTATACAGCAGGTTGGCGCGCGGCACATGGGTGGCGCAGACCGGCTTGCATTTGCCGCAGCGCAGGCAGTCTTTCACGCTGTCGGCAATCGCGCCAATGTCGGACTGCTGCATGATCAGCGACTCATGGCCCATCAGGCCAAAGCTGGGGGTGTAGGCATTGGTCAGGTCGGCGTAGAACGATTCGACCGCCTCCTTGGCATCATTTTTGCCATCCAGCCCATGATTAACATGCTCAGGCTGCTCCTGATTTCGTAGCAATTTGCCCTTGTTGAAACGCCCCTCGGGATCGACCCTGGACTTGTAGTCGGCAAAGGGTTGCAGCTCGGCGTCGGTCAAAAATTCCAGCTTGGTGATGCCAATGCCGTGCTCGCCAGAAATCACGCCATCGAGCGAGCGCGCCAGCACCATGATGCGTTCCACGGCAGCGCGCGCGGTTTGCAGCATCTCGTAGTCATCGCTGTTGACGGGCAGGTTGGTGTGCACATTGCCGTCGCCGGCGTGCATGTGCAAAGCGGCCCAGACGCGGCCCTTGAGCACGCGTTTGTGGATGGCGTTGCATTCCTCAAGAATCGGCAGGAAGGCCGCACCCGAGAAGATCGCCTGCAGCCTGGCCCTTAGCTGGGTTTTCCAGCTGGCGCGCAGCGAGTGGTCCTGCAGTTGCGGGAACAGCTGCTCCACCTCCTGCAGCCAGCCGGCCCAGAGGACGCGCACCTCGGCCACCAGCGCCAGCGCCTGTGCCACCCGGTCTTCCAGCAGCTCGGCCGAGGGAATCTCGCTGGCATCGTCTGACTTGCCCAGCGGCAGCTGGCCCCTGCGGAAAAAGGCATCGAGTTCGTCGCACAGCCGAATCTTGTTGCGCAGGCTCAACTCGATATTGATGCGCTCAATGCCGTCGGTGTACTCGGCCATGCGCGGCAGCGGAATCACCACGTCTTCATTGATCTTGAAGGCATTGGTGTGGCGCGAAATCGCCGCGGTGCGCTTGCGGTCCAGCCAGAACTTCTTGCGGGCGTCCGGACTGATGGCGATAAAGCCCTCGCCGTGACGCGAATTGGCAATGCGCACGACTTCTGACGTTGCCCGCGCGACCACGTCGGCATCGTCGCCGGCAATGTCACCAAACAGCACCATCTTCGGCAGGCCGCCGTGTTTTTTCGATTTGGTCGCGTAGCCGACCGCCTTCAGGTAACGGTCGTCCAGGTGCTCCAGCCCGGCCAGAATCGCCCCGCCGCGCGCTTGCTCGGCGAACATGAAGTCTTTTATCTCGACGATGCTGGGCACGGCATCCCTGGCGTTGCCGAAAAATTCGAGGCAGACGGTGCGCGTTTGCGCCGGCATGCGGTGCACGATCCAGCGCGCGCTGGTGATCAGGCCGTCACAGCCTTCCTTCTGGATGCCGGGCAGGCCGCTCAGGAACTTGTCGGTGACGTCCTTGCCCAGGCCTTCCTTGCGGAAGGTCTTGCCGGGAATGTCGAGGCGGTGGGTAGCAACCGGCGTCTTGCCATCGGC
>NZ_JANOAL010000007.1:0-15868 GCF_031411155.1 Polaromonas sp.
GGTCCTCGGACGAGTAGCCAGCGAAGTTGCTCTCCGTTTGCGCGGCAAACACAAGGCCATTTATACGCCTCACGTCGACACCGGTGACTTCATCGTCATCATCAACGCAGCCCAGCTGCGCGTGACCGGTGCCAAATCGACCGACAAGATTTACTACCGTCACTCCGGCTACCCCGGCGGCATCACGGCCACCAACTTCCGTGACATGCAAGCCAAGCACCCTGGCCGCGCTTTGGAAAAAGCCGTCAAGGGCATGCTGCCAAAAGGCCCGCTCGGCTACGCCATGATCAAGAAGCTCAAGGTTTACGGTGGCGCCGAGCATCCGCACACCGCCCAGCAGCCCAAAGTGCTGGAAATCGCTGGCATGTCCGCTAACGCAGTCAAGGAGTCAGCCAAATGATTGGTGATTGGAACAATGGCACCGGCCGTCGCAAATCCAGCGTCGCCCGCGTGTTTCTGAAAAAAGGCACTGGCAAGATCACGGTCAACGACAAGGACATCCAGGTGTTCTTTGGCCGTCAGACCTCGATCATGATCTGCCGCCAGCCGCTGTTTCTGACGAACCACGTCGAGACGTTTGACATCATGGTCAACGTCCACGGCGGCGGCGAGTCCGGCCAGGCCGGCGCGGTGCGCCACGGCATTACCCGTGCGCTGATTGACTATGACGCAGCCCTCAAGCCGGCCCTGAGCCAGGCTGGTTTCGTGACGCGTGATGCGCGCGAAGTCGAACGTAAAAAGGTCGGTTTCCGTTCAGCTCGCCGTCGCAAGCAGTTCAGCAAGCGCTGATTCGATTCAGTCGCTTTCTGCCAAAAAAGCCGCCAAGGTTTGCGCCTGGCGGCTTTTTTCATGTCGCCTGCCTTGCAGGCGCGCGCCCCGACCCGGTGCACAATGCTCCCCGGCCCATCCATTGCAGGACCTGCCCTTGAAATTTCGTCTGTTTCGCCGTCGCCTGACCATCAGCTCCCCGCGCATGTCGGTGCGCAGCGCGCTGCCCTGGCCGCTGCGCTGGATTGCGGGCGCGGTGATGCTGGGCTTTTCGGCCGCCATCGCCCTGTGGGCGTTTGAGTTTGGCAGGGACATTGCCGGCCTGGACGGCAACGCCAAGGCCGAGCTGGCGCTGCTTCGCGAAGAGGTGGCCGGCCTGCGCTCGGACCGCGACAAGGCGCAGTCGATTGCCAACACCTCGGGCAGCCTGCTGACGGCGGAAAAGGCGGCGCAGGAAAAAATGATGAGCCAGATCAAGCAGCTGGAGCTGGAGAACCGCAGCCTGCGCGACGACCTCGGCTTTTTTGAAAAGCTGCTGCCCGCCGGCAGCACCGAAGTGGCCACCATCCGCAGCCTGCAGGCCGAGCTGCTGTCGGAAATGCAGCTCAAATGGCAGGTGCTGGTGATCCAGCCGGTCAAGGATGCCCCCAATTTCAACGGCAAGCTGGAGCTGACCCTGAACGGCACCCAGGCCGGCAAGCCCTGGGTGATGGCGCTGCCGGGCGGCGCGCAGGCCTTGCAGTTCAAACAGTACCGGCGCGTGGAAGGTGTCCTCGACTTGCCGCCCCAAGCCGTGGTAAAAACCGTGACCGCCAAAGTCATCGAGGGCGGCACGGTCCGTTCCGTGCAGATTTTCAAGTTCTGACCTGCGGGGTTCAGGCCCTGCATCCTTCAACGTCTTCCCCTACAGGATTCCCCATGTTCGGCAAAAAAAAGCAACCGCCCATCAAAAGCCTGATTGCCCAGGGCACATGCATAGAGGGCAACCTCAGGTTTTCCGACGGCCTGCGGGTCGACGGCGAGGTGATTGGCGACATTCGCGCCAGCGAGGGCACGACCAGCATTCTGGTCATCAGTGAATCCGCCAGCGTGACCGGCCTGATCCATGCCGACCATGTCATCATCAATGGCCGCGTCAAGGGCCCGGTGCATGCCTCGGAGCTGCTGGAATTGCAGCCCAAGGCGAAAATTGAAGGCGAAGTGTCTTACAAGGCGCTTGAAATGCACCAGGGCGCCGTCATCTCTGGACAGTTACGGCCGACCACGCTGCAGGAACTGGAAGAAAAGCCCACGCTGAAGCTCGCGGCCAACAATCTTTGATCAATACAGCTAGTGAGTACTCACAATTGACGGCCGCCCAAAGTCGCTGAAACGGTGTGGTTGATCGATTTACTGTACTATTTAGCCTGATCGTCCAGACGAGCCTTGAATATTGGAGTTCCCCATGAGCGCAGTTGCCGAAAACATCCAGACCGTGATGCCCGACCCCTTTGTCTTTACCGACAGCGCGGCGGCCAAAGTGGCCGAGCTGATTGCCGAGGAAGGCAACCCAGACCTGAAACTGCGCGTGTTCGTTCAGGGCGGCGGCTGCTCGGGTTTCTCCTATGGTTTCACGTTTGACGAAATCACCAACGACGATGACACCACCATGACCAAGAACGGTGTCTCGCTGTTGATCGACGCCATGAGCTACCAGTACCTGGTCGGCGCCGAGATTGACTACAAGGACGACCTCGAAGGCGCTCAGTTCGTGATCAAGAACCCCAACGCCACCAGCACCTGCGGCTGCGGCTCCAGCTTCTCGGCTTAGGCTCTTAACCGGCCTGGCCCCTTAAAAAGCCGCCTTCAAGGCGGCTTTTTAGCGTCTGACGTTAATGTTCAGGCCGGGTAAATCGCCCCCAGCACGCGCGGCCCGGCGGCGCCGGTGACGCTGGCCAGGTTGCCGGGCTGGCGCCGTATGGCCTGGCGCGCCAGCCAGGCAAAGGCCGCTGCCTCCACCTGCAGCGGCGGCAGTCCGTGCTGATCCGACGCACTGACCCGCAGCGACGGCAAGCCCGCCTGCAGGCGCCGCATCAGGTGCTGGTTGAAGGCGCCGCCACCACAGACGATCAGCTCTTTGCTATCTTTTCCATAGCTGTTGATGCCCTTTATACAGGGGCTAAGCGTGAATTCGGCCAGGGTGTGCTGAATGTCCTGGGGCTGCTCGGCGCTGAAGCCCTGCAATTTGCCGGCCAGCCAGGACAGGCTGAAGAGGTCTCGGCCCGTGCTTTTGGGCGGCGGCTGGCTGAAATACGGCTCATTGAGCAGGCTGGCCAGCAGGGCCGGGACCAGTTTTCCGCTGGCCGCCCAGGCGCCGCCCGCATCAAAGGGCTGGCCGGTGTGCTGCTGGCACCAGGCGTCCATCAGCGCATTGCCGGCGCCGCAGTCAAAGCCCAGCACCGGTGCGCCGGCGCCGGCCGGCAAGATGCTGAGGTTGGAGATGCCGCCCAGGTTCAGCACGGCCACCGTGGCCTCGGTGCGGCCAAACAGGCTTTGGTGAAAAGCCGGCACCAGCGGCGCGCCCTGGCCGCCCGCCGCCACGTCGCGGCTCCTGAAATCGGCCACCACATTCATACCGGTCAGCTCGGCCAGCAAGGCCGGGTTGTTGAGCTGCAGCGTGTAGCCCACGCCCGCCGGCTCGGCCGATGTTCTTTGCGGTTGATGCCGCACCGTCTGCCCATGTGCGCCTATGGCCTGGATTTGCGAGGGCGCAATACCTTGCGTAGCCGCGTTTTCCAGCAGTGTTTTGACCACCCGCGCATAGACTGCCGCGAGTTGGCTGCCCGCCAGGGCGGCGCGGTGCAACTCGTTGTCGGTGGGGGTGTTCAGCGCCAGCAGCTCGGCCCGAAAGCGGCTTTCAAACGGTTCGGTGGCAGCGGCCAGCACCCGCAGACGGGCGCCGGAAAAGTCCACCAGCACGCCGTCGGCGCCATCAAGGGAGGTGCCTGACATCAGGCCAATGAAGTAGTCTGCCATGCGGCCATTTTGCCGCAGTGGCGAGACGGGGGTTAAAGGCTCAGCACCAGCACCGCGAGCGAAGAATCACGTTTCGGCGCCGGGCCGTCCCAAGCCGAACAGCCCTCTTTGGGGGGGTAGCGCAGTACGCGACACAACAAGCGTGGGGGTTTGCGCTTCCCACCAGCCAGGGCCGCGGAACCGGCTTTGCCGGGCCGCAGGCGCAGCGGCCCCCTCGGGGGGCAGCGTATTACACGCAGTGAAAAGCGTGGGGGCTAATCACTGCGTCCGGGTCTGGGTGATGCTTGATGCGGCCTGCAACTGGCTCTTCACGTCGGCCGCGAGCTTGCGGAACATGGGCAGCGAAGCGGTGGACAGTTGCACCGTCTGGCTCTGCTTGGCGATGTTCATCGGGTCTTGCTGCGCGCCGTTGACGCGGAATTCAAAGTGCAGGTGCGGGCCGGTGGCCCAGCCGGTGGAGCCGACCAGGCCCACGGTATCGCTCTGGGCCACGCTTTGGCCGGCCCGCACCAGGATTTTGCTCAGGTGCGCGTAAACCGTTTCGTGGTTGTCGCGGTGCTTGATGATGACCACATTGCCGTAGCCATTTTGAACGCCGGCAAATTCCACCGTGCCGTCGCCGACGGTGCGCGCGGGCGTGCCGGTGGTGGCGGCAAAGTCGGTGCCGAGGTGGGCGCGCCATTTTTGCAGGACCGGATGAAAGCGCATCGAAAAGCCGCTGCTGATGCGCGAGAACTCCACTGGCGAGCTCAGGTAGGCGCGGCGCAGGCTCTGGCCGTCCAGGCGGTAATAGCCGCCCTTGTCCTTTTGCGTGTTGACGGCAACCGCGGCGTCCTGGCCCGGTGCCTGGAACCACATCGCCTGGTGCGCTGTGCCCGCGTTGACAAATTCGGCCGACAGCACGCGCCCGGTGCGCAGGGTTTCGCCATCGGCTTCCAGGCTTTCGTAGACCACGTTGAAGCGGTCGCCCTTGCGCAGGTCGCTGTGAAAATCGATGTCGCCCGAGAAAATCTCCGCGAGCTGCACCGCCACCTTGTCGGGCAGGTGCGCGTCATCGGTGGCGGCAAACAGCGAGGTCTGGATGCTGCCGCTGGCCAGCCGGGCCGAACTGGTGTAGGGCGCGGTTTCAATGCGTGAGCTGAACCCGGCGGTGCCGCGTTCGATGACCAGACGATTGAACAGCGCTTCGTTCTCGCTGGGCCAGCGCATGCTGAGCTTGAGCAGTTGCTGGCTGTCGCTGGCTTCTGCCGTCACGGTCTTGCCGGGGCGGCCGGCCAGTATCAGTTGGGCGTTGGCGTCGATGCGCAAAAAGGCGGCGGCAGCCGGGTCATTGAGGTTCAGGCGCTTGAGCAGGCTGCTGGCGGTGTCGCTGCCGCGTGTGCTTTCGGTGCGAAACAGCTTGAAGTTGAAATCGGCCAGCGCATCGGTCTGGGCCTGCGTGGGCAGGCTTTGCACGGTTTCCAGTACCTGGTGAACCGGCAAATCAGCGGCATCAGGCGCCAGCGGAGCCACACCGAACGCGGTCACGCCGGTGCCCAGTAACAGTGCAGCAAGGCTGGTGGTAATACGCTTGGGGTGACGACGCAGGCTGTCGGCGATGGGAGTCAGGATCTGGGACGGTGAGGGCAGGCGCAAAACGAAAATTCCCATCTGGAGTGCATCGGGCGAAACGGGCGCGCCGGACTGCGATATAAGGGCATCGGTGACCGTCCCCGGGTTGCTTGGCAAGGGGGCCGGCTCACTGACTCAAAATTTCTGTTCCTGATCAGCAAATTGCGGGCCAACTAAAATGGCGCTCTGACGCAGGACAGCGGCCATTATATCTGTCGGACAAAACCCCGGCATGCGAAAAACCCTTATGAATCAAGAGCTTGTTACAAAATACCCCGTCACCGATCGTGTAAAGATGGCACTCGCCGTCACCCTGCGCGGCTGCGACGAACTCATTCCGCAGGACGACTGGGTGAAAAAACTGGCCCGCAGCGAGGCCAGCGGCGTGCCGCTGCGCATCAAATTGGGGCTGGATCCGACCGCGCCTGACATTCATGTCGGCCACACGGTGGTGCTGAACAAAATGCGTCAACTGCAGGATCTGGGCCATACGGTCATTTTCCTGATTGGCGACTTCACCAGCCTGATCGGCGACCCCTCGGGCCGCAACACGACGCGCCCGCCGCTGACGCCCGAGCAGATCAAGGTCAATGCCGAAACCTATTACCGCCAGGCCAGCCTGGTGCTGGACCCGGCCAAAACCGAGATTCGCTACAACAGCGAATGGAGCGACCCGCTGGGCGCGCGCGGCATGATCCAGCTGGCGTCGCGTTACACCGTGGCCCGCATGATGGAGCGCAATGACTTTCACGACCGCTTCAAGGCCGGCCAGTCGATCAGCGTGCACGAGTTTTTGTACCCGCTGATGCAGGGCTACGACTCGGTGGCGCTCAAAAGTGACCTGGAACTGGGCGGCACCGACCAGAAGTTCAACCTGCTGATGGGCCGCCACCTGCAGGCCGAATACGGCCAGGAGCCCCAGTGCATCCTGACCATGCCGCTGCTCGAAGGCCTGGACGGCATCGAGAAGATGTCCAAGTCCAAGAACAACTACATCGGCATCAGCGAGGACGCCAACAGCATGTTTGCCAAGGTCTTGTCGATTTCGGACGTGCTGATGTGGAAGTGGTACACCCTGCTGTCTTTCAGGAGCGAAGCCGACATCGCGGCCCTGAAGGCCGAGGTGCAGGCCGGCCGCAATCCCAAGGACGCCAAGGTGGCGCTGGCCAAGGAGATCACCGCGCGCTTTCACTCAGCCGCCGCCGCCGAGGCCGCCGAACAGGACTTCATCAACCGCAGCAAGGGCGGCGTGCCGGACGAAATCCCCGAGCTGTCGCTGTCGGGCGCGCCGCTGGGCATAGGCGCCCTGCTCAAGGCTGCGGGACTGGCGCCTTCGGGCAGCGAAGCGACCCGCCTGATCGAAGGTGGCGGCGTGCGGGTGGACTCCAGCCTGGTCAGCGACAAGGCGCTGAAACTGGGCGCTGGCACCTATGTGGTGCAGGTGGGCAAGCGCAAGTTTGCCCGCGTCACCGTGCAGTAAGCCAGCGCCACAGGGTCAAGGGTTCAAGGGTTCAAGGGTTCAAGGGGCGGGCGTGGCCAGCGGCTTGCCCTTTTCAACCACATAGACGCCCACCAGCTTGATCGGCACCGAGGCGTTGTTGTGGGCGTCATGCACCACGCCGGCGGGTATGACAAAGGATTCACCGGCCTTGACCTGGAGCGGCGGCTGTCCGTCGATCAGCAGTGTGGCCTCGCCTTCCAGCACGTAGCTGATTTCATCGCCGGGATGGGTATGGCGGCCGGCCTTGGCACCGGGGGCCACTTCGACGCGGGCAATCACCGCCTCGCGCCCGGGCACCGACACATCGGCCCGGCCGACCATCACGCGCGTGAGGCCCGAGGCCTGCGCGTAAAGGCCGCCCGCAGCCAGCGTGAGCAGGGCGGTGAGTGCGATGGCCGTGCCGCGTTTGTGAATTTTCATGAAGCCTCCTGGGTGTGATGACATCGCAGCCACGGCAACTACCGTGCGCCATTCATCTTAGCGACGCGGCGGCGCGCCTGGCCCGGTGACAACCCTCAGCGCGCTCCGGCTTTTTCCAGCATCTTCACCATCTCGCCATAGCCGCGCGACTTTGCCAGTTGCAGCGGCGTGTTGCCCTGGCGGTCGGCCAGTTGCAGACTGGCGCCGGCGTCTATCAGGGCTTTGAGCGTGGCCTGGTGCCTGGGCCCGCCGTTGCCCAGCACGATGGATTCGATCACGGCGGTCCAGTGCAGGTTGTTCACATGGTCCAGCGGCGCACCGGCGGCAATCAGTTGCTTGACGACGCCGTCATGGCCCAGGTGGGCGGCGGCGATCAGGGCGGTGCCGTCATAGCGGCTGGTGACCTGCCGGGCGCTGGCGCCCAGTGACAGCAGCACACGCAGGGTGTCCTCGTCGTCGGCCACCGAGGCCATCGTGACGCCGTCGTAAATATCCTTGTCCAGCAGATTGAGGCTGGCGCCGGCCTTGACCAGTGCGCGAATGGCGCCAGTCTGGCGGGCGAAGGTGGCCACATGCAGTGGCGTGCGGCCGTTGCCGTCGCGGGCATCCAGGTCGGTTTTTGAGGGGCTGAGCTTTTCAATCCGGGCCACGTCGCCCTTGTGGGCGGCGGCATGCAGGCCCTTGTAGGCGGCCGCTTCGGCGGCGCTGGGCGCGACCTGGGCCGCCACTGGCGCCGCCATGCTACCCAGCCCGCAGGCTGCGGCCAGCAGCAGATGCTTCAGGGGCAGGTGAAATGGGCGAGGTTTCATGGCGGACTCCTTCTTTCGATGATTACTTCAGCTGGTCCTTGACCTTGTCCAGCGCGGCCACGGCGCAGGCTTCGTCGAGGTGGCCGCCGGGTGCGCCACCGACGCCGATCGCGCCAATGGTGTCATTGCCGACCTTGACCGGCACGCCGCCGCCCAGCAGCAAAAAGCCCGGCAGGTAAACCAGATTGGCTGCGCCAGGGTTTTTCTGCGCACCTTCCATCATGGCCAGGGTGTTGCTTTTGGTTGACGCGGAAGTCCAGGCCTTTTGCTGGCTGGAGGCCAGCGTGTGGGGGCCGGCATTGTCGGCGCGTTGCACGGCACGCACAACACCGGCGCGGTCCACCACGGTCGCGCCCACGGCGTAGCCATTGGCCGAGCAGGCGGCCACGGCGGCGGCGGCGATCTGGTTGGCCAGTTCGAGGGAGATGTTTTTCTCGGTCCGTACGCCCTGGGCGCTGGCAGCAGCGGCCACAAGGGACAGGGCGAGAGCGGAAACCTTGATAACGTTGCGCATGGTGTTCTCCAGAAATTTTGGAAATGAAACGGTTCAATCAACCGTGGGAGAACTGTAAAAAATGGCGGCGATATTGCCCATTCGTAGGGCTACGCGCTGGACTCCGTAGAACTACGGAGTGGCTGCGCTCAGCGCGCTTCAGCCAGCCGCGTCCACCAAAGCCGCGTAGTGCCGTATCAGCTGCGCCAGCGACTCGGCTTCGAGCTTGGCAAACAGGTTGGCGCGGTGGCTTTCCACGGTGCGCGGCGACAGCTCCAGGGCGCGGCCAATTTCTTTGTTGGTCAGGCCCGAGGTGATCAGGCCCAGCACCTCACGCTCGCGTTCCGACAGCTGGGCATAACGCTCCTGCGCCTGCCGGTCGGCCTGGTTGCGCGCGCGTGACTTGACATGCTGGCGCACCGCGTTTTGCAGGGCTTCGAGCAGCGCTTCGTCATTGACCGGCTTTTCCAGAAACTCGGCCGCGCCGGACTTGAAGGCGCGGCGGCACATCTCGACCGTGCCGTGGCCGGTCAGCATGATGATGGGCTGGTCCACGCCCTGCGCCTTCAGCGTATCGAGCACGCTCAGGCCGCTGATGCCGGGCATGCGCACGTCCAGCACGATGGCGCCCACCGTCTGCCGGTCAAATTCGTTGATGAAACCTTGCGGGTCGGCCCAGCTTTGCACGCGCAGGCCGACCGTACTGATCAGCAGGGCCAGGCTGCTGCGCACCGCTTCGTCATCATCGATCAGGTGAACCAAAGGCGAAAGGGATGACAGGGATGAGGTCATGGCATGGCGGCGAGCGGCAAGGACAGCCGGAACACGGCCCCGCGCGGCGCGTTGTGCGCGGCCGTCAGGCTGCCGCCCATGCCGCTGGCCAGGGTTTCGCACAGGCTCAGGCCCAGCCCCAGGCCGGCCTCGCGCGTGGTGAAAAATGGTTCAAAAATGCGCGGCAGCACGTCGGGCGCTATGCCAGGCCCGCTGTCGGCAATGCTGATCAGGCCCAGCTTGCCCTGCGCGCCCAGCGTCAGCTTGAGCTGGCGCTCGCGAGCGGGCACCTGTTCCAGCGCCTGCAGGGCGTTCATCAGCAGGTTGTGGATGATTTGCTCCAGCGCCACCGGCTCGGCCTGCACGGTGGTTTGGCCGGATGCCGCATCGAGCTGCGGCACCACGTCGCGCCGCTTGAACTCCGGCTCCAGCAGGTACAGGGCGTTGCGCACCGCGTCTTCGAGCACCACCGGCTGGCGCTGCGCGGCGCTGTCCGGACGCTCCACCGCGCGGCGCAGCCGCCCCACCACTTCGGAGGCGCGGCGCGCCTGCTCGACCGCCTGCGTCATGGCGTCGCGGGCGCTGGCCAGCTCGGGTGGCTCGTCATCGAGCAGGCGGCTGGCGGCCTGGGTGTTGGCCAGCACGGCGGTCAGCGGCTGGTTCAGCTCATGGGCCATGCCGGCGGCCAGCTCGCCCAGGGTATTGAGGCGCGCCACCTGGCCCAGGCGCAGCAGTTCTTCGGCGCGCTGGCGCTCGCTGCGCTGGCGCAGCAACGCCCGCCAGGCCAGCAGCAAGGCGGCCACCAGCGCGGCCCAGCCCAGCATCCAGCCCCAGGGCAGCTCGCCCCAGCCGACCTGGCGCAGCGCCACCACATCAAAGGGCTGGCTCTCGGTGGCCAGATGTTTGTGAAATTCAAAGCGCCAGCCGCCGCCTTGAATGTGGCCCGGCTGCAGCACAAAGGTCTGGCCCTCATGCTCCAGCGTCACGCGCACCGGGCTGGTGTCGGGTGCCATCGGCCATTCGCTCCAGGGCACCACGGCGCGCAGGTCCAGCTGCAGGGCATAACTGGTGGGCTCGGCCGCCAGCACCAGCTGGTAGCGGCCACGCGCCAGGTCGGCACCGGCCAGCACCGGGCGGCGCAGCGCGCGCGACAGGGTTTCGGCCACCCGCAGCCGCTCGTCGGGCCAGCTGGCGCCTCGGCCCTGCCGCTGCACGCCCAGGATTTGCGGATAGACCGACGGCAGGCGCTGCTCGGGCGGGGTGGCCTGGCTGGCGTCGGCCGCGGGCTGCAGCAGCGCCAGCGTGGCCATCACCGCGTCATGCTGCACCACGCGCTGGCTCAGTAGCCGGTGCGCAATGCGCGCGTCGGTTTCAAACGCGGCCTGCAGCCGTGCCAGCTCCAGCCGCGCCAGCGCCACGCCGCCCAGCGCGCTGACGGCGCACCAGAGCAGGAGCCAGATCAGGCGGCGGTGTAGCACTTGCAGCATCGCCGCATTTTTGCATAGGCGGCATCGCGGACAATGGCGGCATGCCCGAATTCGACCTGAAAACCCTCACGCCGCAGCGCCTGCTGCGGGCCTCGGTGGTGGTGGCGGCCGTCACCATCGTGCTCAAGACCGGCGCCTGGTACATCACCGACTCGGTCGGGCTGCTGTCGGATGCGATGGAGTCTTTTGTCAACCTGGCCAGCGCCCTATTTGGCCTGGCCATGGTCACGATTGCCCAGCGGCCCGCCGACGCGGACCATCCCTATGGCCATCACAAGGCCGAATATTTTTCATCCGGCTTTGAGGGCGCGCTGATCATAGGGGCGGCCATGGCCATCATCTGGGCCGCCGCCCACCGCATATTTGACCCGCAGCCGCTGCAGCAGCTGGGCTGGGGACTGGCGCTGTCCATCGTCAGCTCGGCACTCAACGGCCTGCTGGCCTGGGTCATGTTCGGCTCGGCCAGGCAGCACCGCTCGATTGCCCTGGAGGCCGACGCCCGGCACCTGGTCACCGATGTCTGGACTTCGGTCGGCGTGGTCGTCGGTCTCGGGGCGGTGGCCCTGACCGGCTGGCTGTGGCTGGACGCGCTGGTGGCCATGGGCGTGGCCCTGAACATCCTGCGCGAAGGCTTTCATCTGATGTGGCGCTCGTCCCAGGGCCTGATGGACGAAGCCGTCGAGCCCGAGGTGCTGGCCGAGATCCACAAGACGCTGGACCAGTTCAGGCACCCCACCATCCGCTTTGACCACCTCAGCACGCGCCGCTCTGGCCAGCGCCGTTTTCTGGATATGCACATGCACATGCCGGCCAGCTGGTCGCTCGGGCGTGCCGCAGCGGTGCGCACCAGCGTCGAGCAGGCCCTGATGAGCGCCGTGCCCGGCCTGCGCGCCTCCATCCAGCTGCTGCCCAGCGACGTTGAAGCGCATTTTGACGACCAGAAAGACCTGATCTGAATGAAAGCCGTGCTGCAGCGGGTCGCCGAGGCGCGCGTGGTGATTGAGGGGCAAACCGTGGGCCAGATCGGCGCTGGCCTGCTGGTACTGCTGTGCGCCGAGCGTGGCGACGCCGAGGCGCAGGCCGACAAACTGCTGGCCAAAATCCTGAAGCTGCGGATTTTTTCAGACGTGGCCGGCAAGATGAACCTGAGCGTCAGCGACATCCAGGGCGGCCTGCTGATCGTGAGCCAGTTCACGCTGGCCGCCGATGTGAGCGGCGGCAACCGGCCCAGCTTCACCGCTGCGGCAGCGCCCGAAGAAGGGCTCAGGCTGTATGACTACTTTGTGGCGCAGGCACGCGCTTTCCATGCGCAGGTCGAAACCGGGCAGTTTGCAGCCGACATGCAGGTGCAGCTGGTCAACGACGGGCCGGTGACGATTCCACTGCGGATTGACCCAGATTAAACAGCTATCAAATCAATAGCATTGTGCGCCTATTCTTATTGGGCCAGGTGCTAATTTGATGCCTGAAATGGCTAAATATAGGGGTTGCTGACACCCAACCCAGCCAGAATCTCAGCCTCGCGCGCCTCCATCGCCTCGGCATCCTGCTCGCTGCTTTCATGGTCCCAGCCCTGCGCATGCAGAGTGCCGTGTACCAGCAGGTGGGCATAGTGGGCCTGCAGGGTTTTCCTGTTTTCTTTGGCCTCCTGGGCCACCACCGGCGCGCACAGTACCAGGTCGGCGGTCACCACGGGTTCTTGCGTGTAGTCAAAGGTCAGCACATTGGTGGCGTAGTCCTTTTGCCGGTAGTCGCGGTTCAGCGCCTGGCCTTCTTCGGCATCGACGATGCGCACCGTGATTTCGGCATCGCTGGCCAGTGCGTGGCGTATCCAGCGCGCCACGCTGTGGCGCGGCAGGGCGGCGCGGTGCCGCGCGGCGTCTTTCAGCGCACCGAACTGCAGCGACAAACTCAGCTGTTTAAGAGCCATTTCGGCTCCTAACCCTTGATAGACGGGCGGGAGCAGCTATCGAATCAATAGCGTCTTTGGCCTCGGCGGCGGCGCTGTCCTGCTTGTCGTAGGCGTCCACAATGCGCGCCACCAGCGGGTGCCGCACCACGTCGGCGCTGGTCAGGTGGGTCATCGCAATGCCCTTGGTGTCTCTAAGCACCCGTTCGGCATCGATCAGCCCGCTCAGTTGCGTGCGCGGCAGATCGACCTGGGTCACGTCGCCGGTGATCACGGCCTTGGCGCCAAAGCCTATGCGCGTCAAAAACATCTTCATCTGCTCGGGCGTGGTGTTTTGCGCCTCGTCCAGAATCACGAACGCATGGTTTAGCGTGCGGCCGCGCATGAAGGCCAGCGGCGCAATCTCGATCTGCTGGCGCTCGAAGGCTTTCTGCACGCGCTCAAAACCCATCAGCTCATAGAGCGCGTCATACAGCGGGCGCAAATAGGGGTCGACCTTCTGGCTCAGGTCGCCCGGCAAAAAGCCCAGGCGCTCACCGGCTTCCACCGCCGGGCGCGTCAGCACAATGCGCTGCACCGCGCTGCGCTCCAGCGCATCGACGGCGCAGGCCACCGCCAGGTAGGTCTTGCCGGTGCCGGCCGGGCCAATACCGAAGGTGATGTCGTGGGTGGCGATGTTTTCCAGGTACTGGCCCTGGTTGACGGTGCGGGCGCGCAGGTCGGCGCGCCGGGTCGACAACGCGGCCACGCCGTCGGGCGACAGGCTGAGCGCCGTGTCGCCGGCCAGCATCAGCTGCACGGTTTCCTCGGCAATCGGCCGCTGCGCCATTTCGTACAGCGCCTGCAGCACCTCCAGCGCCTGGGTGGCCCGCACCTTGGTGCCGTCGATCTTGAACTGCTCAAAGCGGTGCGCAATCGTCACCTGCAGCGCCGCCTCGACGGTGCGGATGTGTGAGTCCATCGGCCCGCACAGATGGGCCATGCGGGTGTTGTTGGGCGGCGTGAAGGTGTAGCGAAGAATCAAAAGTGGCTTCCCCAGGCTGGTTTTACGGGCAGGATGCAGACAGATAAGTGATTGTCCCCCGATTTCAGGCCAGGGGCGACTGTAATAAGCATCCCCCACGCGCACTTCGTTTGCTGCCCCCCGCGGGGGCGCTCATTGCCCTTCGGGCGGCCGGGCGGGCACTGATAAGATTTGTCCATGATGGGACAAACATGATCGGAAGAATCGCTGGCCTGCTGGCCGAAAAAAATCCACCGGAACTGCTGGTGGACTGCAACGGCGTCGGCTATGAGGTGCTGGTGCCCATGAGCACCTTTTACAACCTGCCGGGGCTGGGCGACAAAGTCAGCCTGCTGACGCACTTTGTGGTGCGCGAGGATGCGCAGATTCTGTACGGCTTTGGCAGCGCTTCCGAGCGCGCCGCCTTTCGCCAGCTCATCAAGATTTCGGGCGTCGGCCCGCGCACCGCGCTCAGCGTGCTCAGCGGCATGAGTGTGGAAGATCTGGCGCAGGCCGTGACCCGGCAGGAAGCCGGCCGCATCATCAAGGTGCCTGGCATAGGCAAGAAAACCGCCGAACGCCTGCTGCTCGAGCTCAAGGGCAAGCTCGGTGCCGACATAGGCGCGCCGGTCAGCGTGGCCAACGACGCGCAATCCGACATCCTGCAGGCGCTGGTCGCGCTGGGTTACAGCGACCGTGATGCGGCGCTGGCGCTGAAAGCCTTGCCCAAGGATGTTGGGGTCAGTGATGGCATCAAGCTGGCGCTGAAAAGCCTGGCGAAATAAGTGGGCTTGATTTCCTATGGATAAAAGACTGGACGAAATAGCTGAGGCGGAGGCAATCTTTGTAGATGCAATGCCAGACCGAAACGAGCGTGAGATTGTTTTGCGGCAACTTCTTAGATCTGCGGATGTAGCAAATGCTATCGCTCCATCGGCTTGGGCGGTTACCCTGCTTCGCGATGGCTTTCGGTTGAATGTTGGGCAAGTAGAGGTCCTCGTCTTCAAGGTTGGTATCGTTCGCATGAACATCGCGGGTCACGTCGGTGCTGCTCCATTTGTGGGCGAAGGTTTCTTCGGCGCCAACTATCGCTCTCTGTCAAAGCCTCAGTGCGCATTTGAAGGTGACGCTTTGCAGCTCAAAAGAGTCGTTGGCTCAATCCAAGCGGGTCATGACCGGTTTATTCGACTGGCGGCATTGACTGCCGCTGGAATTCCGCGCAAAGGAACTCCGTTCCGCCGAAGTCACAGCGAAGGGCTGATGCTTTACGCTCGCAATTTTCTTGCCTCGGATGCAAGCGAAGTGGATAGGTCCGATGAATGGGTTCCCCAAGAAGAGATGGTCGGTGATAACCTGTTTGTGGAGGGGGCGAGGCTCACAGTTCAGGTAAACGCATTCGAGAGGAATCCCAAAGCACGCGCTCAATGTTTGGCCCACTACGGGATGAGATGCGCAGTATGTGATTTCAGCTTTGAGGCAGTTTATGGCCCAGTGGCCAATAGCTATATTCATGTCCACCATCTAAAACCACTTGCTTCAATCGGCAAGGAATATGTTGTTGACCCGCTAGTTGACCTGCGCCCGGTGTGTGCGAACTGCCACGCGGTCATTCACCTGCGCATGCCACCTTACGAAATAGATGAAGTGAGGGCCATGCTTTACGACGTGACAGGCGGTACACAACGATGACCATCCAGACCGACAACTTCGACATGGCCGACCTGCCGCTTTCCAAGCGGGTGATCTCGGCCGCGCCGGTATCGCCCGCCGAAGAGGCGATTGAGCGGGCGCTGCGGCCCAAGCTGTTTGATGACTATGTGGGCCAGACCAAGGTGCGTGAGCAGCTGGAGATTTTCATTGGCGCCGCCAACAAGCGCAACGAGGCCCTTGACCATGTGCTGCTGTTCGGCCCGCCGGGTCTGGGCAAGACCACCTTGAGCCACATCATTGCGCATGAACTCGGCGTGAACCTGCGCCAGACTTCGGGCCCGGTGCTGGAAAAGCCGAAAGACCTGGCGGCGCTGCTGACCAATCTGGAAAAAAACGATGTGCTGTTCATCGACGAGATTCACCGGCTGAGC
>NZ_JANOAL010000008.1:0-29861 GCF_031411155.1 Polaromonas sp.
GCTCAGCCGCGGCGTCGAGTCGCGCACCGACAAGCGCCCCATGATGAGCGACCTGCGCGAATCCGGCGCCATCGAGCAGGACGCCGACATCATCATGTTCATCTACCGCGACGAGTACTACACCAAGGAAGCCTGCAAGGAACCCGGCGTGGCCGAGGTCATCATCAGCAAGCAGCGCAACGGCCCGACCGGCACGGTGAAGCTGGCGTTCATCAACCGGATCACCAAGTTTGAGAGTCTGGCCAGCGGAGCAACTGGAGACTACTGAAGCCGCCTCACGCTGCAAGAGCGAATTTCCTCGCCGCCGCTGCGGTGGTGGGGGCTGATGCATCGAAATTCTCCTGAACTCGGGCAACCCGATTAAAACCCATGAAAACCAGCCGGCTTGAAGCCTTTAGCGATGGGGTGATCGCCATCATCATCACCATCATGGTGCTTGAGATGAAAGTCCCGCATGGTGCCGGGCTATCGGCGCTGGCGCCGCTGTGGCCGGTGTTCTTGAGCTACGCCCTGAGCTTTGTCTACATCGGTCTTTACTGGAACAACCATCACCACATGTTTCAATTGACGGAGTCCATCAACGGCGGCGTGCTGTGGGCGAACCTTCATCTGCTGTTCTGGCTGTCCCTGCTGCCTTTTGCCACCGGCTGGATGGGCGAGAACCATTTCGAGCGTTGGCCCACGGTGTTGTATGGCCTCAACTTGCTGTGCTGCGCGATCGCCTACTACCTGCTCCAGACCGTCATTGTCAGGCACCAGGGGCCGCAATCCCAACTGGCGACGGCACTGGGGCGCGACCTGAAGGGAAAAATCTCGCCCGTCCTGTATATCGCGGGCATCCTGGGCGCATGGCTTGTTTCTGCCTGGGTGGGTCTGGGCTTCTTTGTTTTTGTGGCCCTGATGTGGCTGGTGCCTGATCGGCGGCTGGAAAACAGGATTGCCGCGCTGTCACGGCGGTCAGGTCGATCTGGGACAGACTCCGTTTAATGTCTTAAGTGCTTCCAGCCCGGACCAATAGGGCGCACAAGGCTATTGATTTCATAGCATACGAGACGGAAATGGTCTGTCCGGGAATGGTCTGTCGGCGAGGCAACGCGGCAAGGCATCTCTTCCGCTATATATAACCTCGATGGGCCATTGATTCCGCCATCACCCCTTGCCGGATGTCGGCTTTTTCGCCGTGCACAATGACTCAGCCCCGTCCTACAGCCTCAGGGCGCCTTCAGCCCTAGACTCATAAACCCATGAAACCGTTCCTGTCCCGCCTCAAGCTATTTACGATGAATTTCGCGGCTGACATCGTTCGCCGTGTGCGCCACCCCACACGGCGCGGTGTGGCGTTGACGCTGGCTGCCTTGCCGGTGCTGGTGCTGCTGTATGTGCTGGTGCTGATTCCGTTCACGCCCAGCATCGTGGACATCAGCAAGGCCAAGTCGCAGCAACCGGCGCGCGTGCTGTCGGTTGATGGCAAGGAGCTGGCGGTGTTCCAGCGGGCCAATCGCAACTGGGTCAAGCTGGCGGACATTTCACCCAACGTGATTGCCGCCCTGATTTCGACCGAAGACCACCGTTTTTACGAGCACCATGGGGTTGACCTCAAGCGCACCGCCTCGGCCGTGCTGCACACCTTTGGCGGCGACACCCAGGGCGGCTCGACCATCACGCAGCAACTGGCCCGCAACCTCTACCCCGATCAGGTCGGCCGCGCGCAGACGCTGACGCGCAAGATCAAGGAGCTGATCACGGCGCTGAAGATCGAGTCGGTCTACACCAAGAACGAGATTCTGGAGACCTACCTCAACACCGTGCCTTTTCTCTACAACGCCTACGGCATCGAGATGGCGGCGCGCACCTACTTTGACAAGTCGGCCGACCAGCTCGATGTGCTCGAAAGCGCCACGCTGATCGGCATGCTCAAGGGCACCAGCTACTACAACCCGGTGATCAACCCGGACCGTGCGCTGCAGCGCCGCAACACCGTGCTGGGCCAGATGGTCAAGCACCAGAAGCTGGCGGCGGCAAAACTTGATGCGCTGAAGAAAAGGCCGCTCAAGGTGGACTTTGAGCGCCAGACCGAGCCGCTCGGCCCGGCGCCGCATTTCACGCAGTATTTGCGGCGCTGGCTGATTGAATGGGCCGACCGCAATGACTACAACATTTATGCCGATGGCCTGGTGGTGCGCACCACCATCGACTCGCGGTTGCAGCGGCTGGCCAACCAGGCGGTCAAGCATCAGGGCGACCGGCTGCAGGGCGTGGCCAGTGCCGAATGGAGCCCGCGCGCCTGGGCTGCCAAAAAAGAGCTGGTACGCACCTTTGTGCGTGACACGGCCGAATACAAGGCGGGGCGCGAGTCCGGCCTGAGCGACGAACTGGCGCAAAAGCAGCTGCAGGCCGACCCGGCCTTGATGCAGGCGCTGCGCCAGGACAAGACCCGCTTGCAGGCCGGATTTCTGGCGCTGGACCCGAGCAACGGCCATGTGATGGCCTGGGTCGGCAGCCGCGACTACAGCCAGGACCCGTTCGACCATGTGCAGCAGGCGCGCCGGCAACCCGGCTCGACCTTCAAGCCGTTTGTCTACGGCGCGGCGTTTGAGCAGGGCGCCCGGCCCACCGACGGTTTTGTGGATCAGGCGGTGGAAATTTCGATGGGCGGTGGCGCGGTCTGGCGCCCCACCGACGCCGGGCCGCCCAGCGGCCGCACCATGAGCCTGCGCGAGGGCCTGGTGTATTCCAAAAACACCATCACCGCCCAGGTCATGCAGACCGTCGGTCCGGCCAGGGTAGCCAAGCTGGCGCAGGCCATGGGCGTGCGGCAGAGCAAGCTCGAAGAGGTGCCGTCGCTGGCGCTGGGCACCAGCCCGGTGACGCTGAAGGAAATGGTCTCGGCCTACGGCACCATTGCCAACAGCGGCCGCTACATTGAGCCGATGCTGGTGACCCAGGTGGAAGACCGCAGCGGCAAGGTGCTGGAGGTGTTTCCGGGTGCGTTGGCAGAGCAGGCGATGTCGGCAACCAGCGCCCAGACGCTGCTGGATGTGATGCGCGGCGTGATCGACCGCGGCACCGGCGCCGGCATTCGCAGCAGCTACGGCATTCAGGCCGATGTGGCGGGCAAGACCGGCACCACGCAGGACAACACCGATGGCTGGTTCATCCTGATGCACCCGCAACTGGTGGCCGGCGCCTGGGTCGGCTTTAACGACAACCGGGTCACGCTGAGCGACTACTGGGGCCAGGGCGCGCACAGCGCGCTGCCCATCGTCGGCGAGTTCTTTCAGCAGTCGCTGCGCGCCCGCGTGGTCGACCCGCAGGCGCGCTTTGCGGCGCCCCGAGAGGGCGGCGGGGTTGACCCAACGCTGGGGCAGGAAAACGCCGCACTTAACGGCATGACGCCGCCCGCCAGCGAACCGCAGGCCGAAAACCCGGCCGAAACAGGCATCGTGGTGCTGCCCGAGGCCCCCAATCAGGCCATGCCGGTGCCGGTGCCGCAAGCTGAAATCTCCGTGCCCGGTCCGCAATTTTCCAGGCGCGTGGAGCCGCCCGATCCGGGTGCCATCTGGATACCCAGTGTCCCCAGCCGGGTCGAGCCCGGCGCTGGCGCTAGTCAGTAAACAGGCCTCAACCGCGTGGGCCACGGCGGGTAGTGGTCCTCGGGTTGGCCGTTCAGGCAGTCCTGATCACCGAAATAAACTCGGTGCCGCTTTCGGGCAGCCACACCTCGCCGGCCCGGCCCAGGATCTGCCGGATGTTGGCCGACGGTCGCGGCAGCGCGATCACCTCAAACTTTTCGCTGCCCGCATCAAAGCGCAGCATCGCGTTATGGCCCCATTCGGCGGCCCAGACCATGTCCCTGTTATCCACATAGACCGCGTACACCTGCGGTGCGGCGCCGGGCGCTTTCCAGCTGCGCCAGCTGCTGGCGCCGCTGCCCAGCGCCGGGTCGTGCACCGACAGATTGCCGCTGTTCCATTCGGCCACCCAGATGCGGCCCCGGCTGTCTGACCAGACGCGGCGCGCGCCCTGGCGCGGCGTGGGCGGCTCCACGACGCGCGACTCGCCAGTTTTGCGGTCAATCTGTGCAATGAAATTGCTGGCCAGCGAGCACCACCAGATATCGCCCCTGGGCGTGGCGCAGATGCCGTAGGGCCCGGGCCCGCGCGGTGAGTCCTTGACACTGACCGCACCGCTGCGCACCGCCACCTTGCCCACATAGCCGCTTTGCCCGGTAAACCACAGGTCGCCGTCACCGTCAAAGGCGCAGGTGTTGAGGTTGGCGTAGGGCGTGCCGGCGGGCAGGGGGAAGCGCTTGACCTCGCGCCCCGGCCAGCTGACGCGGACCATCGCGTTTTGCCCGCCGTCGGTCAGCCAGGCCGCGCCGTCGGGCCCGGCAATCACGCCATGCGGCGACGAGCCATTGCCGAGGGGAACCAGTTCCGACTTGCCGCTGCGCGGGTCAAACCAGCCCAGGTGCCCGCTGCGCTGCGCCGAAAACCAGACGCCGCCGTCGGGCGCGGGCGCCAGGTCGTGAATGCCGGTGGCGCGCGGCGTGTTGAGCGGCCAGGACTGCAATCGCGGAGCGGGCGCCTGCGCCTGCCCAACGCGGGGAAGGCACAGCGCGACGGGCAGCGCCAGCAGGGCGCTGCGCCGACTGAGCTGAAACGGATGGGTCTGCATCGCACTACCTCCTGCGCGTTCGGGTTAAGCCTGGCCAGCCATTCTGGCGGCAAGGCATGGCGCAACGCAAGGGCCTGGGTCGTCCAAGGAAACAAGGCGGCGTGGCGGCCGCCTTTTCAGGTCGTCAAGCAGGGGTTTTGGTGGAGCAGGTATTGCAGCCCTGGCGAACCCGGGGCTCTGCATGATCCCGCTCAAACCGGATGCAGTTGGCGCCCGCAGCCAGGCAGCGCTGGCGGGCACCAATTATGCTATCTAATTAATAGCAAACTGCCAGCGTATTACCTGGGCTGGGGGCCGATTTGACCCCTGAAATGCTGCGCTGGAGGTCCCAAACCGAGAAACCGGTCAGCAGCGGGAAAACCAGCCCGGCGCCTCACATCAGCGCCGCCAGCCGCGTGCCCTGGTCGATCGCGCGCTTGGCGTCGAGTTCGGTGGCCTCGTCGGCGCCGCCTATCAGGTGGGTCTTGATGCCGGCCGCGCGCAGCGGCTCCAGCAGCTCACGCAGCGGCTCCTGGCCGGCGCACAGCACGATGTTGTCGACTTCGAGCAGCGTGCCGTTCTGGCGCTTTTCGCCAAAGGTGATGAACAGGCCCAGGCCCGCGCCTTCCCCATTCATCACGCCAATGCGTTCATAGTTCACGCCCGACAGCATCTCGACGTTTTTCATCTTCAGCGCGGCGCGGTGGATCCAGCCGGTGGTCTTGCCCAGGCCCTTGCCCAGCTTGCCGGGCTTGCGCTGCAGCAGCGTGACCTGGCGCACCGGCGGGCTGATTTGTGGCCGCACCACGCCGCCGCGCACGGTGCCGGGGTCGGCCACGCCCCATTCGGCCAGCCAGGCGGGCAGATCGAGCGCGCTGGAGTGTCCCGGCGCCGTGACCAGAAACTCCGCCACGTCAAAGCCAATGCCGCCCGCGCCAATCAGCGCCACGCGCTGGCCCACCGGCTGGCGGCCCAGCAGCACGTCGATGTAGCTCAGCACCCTGGGGTGGTCCTGGCCGGGGATGCGCGGGTTGCGCGGCGTCACGCCGGTGGCCAGGATCACTTCGTCGAATCGATCGGCGATCAGCTCGGCCGCGCTGACGCGGGTGTTCAGCTGCAGCGTGACGCCGGTGCGTGTGATGCGCTGGCCGAAGTAGCGCAGGGTTTCCTCGAACTCTTCCTTGCCGGGCACGCGCTTGGCCAGGTTGAACTGGCCGCCGATCTGGTCGGCGGCGTCATACAGGTGAACTGCATGGCCGCGCTCGGCCAGCGTGGTGGCGGCGGCCAGGCCCGCCGGGCCGGCGCCAATTACCGCGACGCGTTTTTTGGCCGGCGCCCTGCGGATGACGAGTTCGGTTTCATGCACCGCGCGCGGGTTGACGAGGCAGCTGGCCAGCCTGGCCTTGAAGGCATGGTCCAGGCAGGCCTGGTTGCAGGCGATGCAGGTGTTGATTTCAACGCTGCGGCCCTGCGCGGCCTTGTTGACAAATTCGGGGTCGGCCAGAAAGGGCCGGGCCATGCTGACCATGTCGGCGCTGCCGTCGGCCAGCACCTGTTCGGCCACCTCGGGCGTGTTGAGGCGGTTGCTGGTGATCAGCGGAATCATCACGCCGGCCGCGCGCAACTCGGTGCGCAGTTTCTTCGTCACCCAAGTGAAGGCGCCGCGCGGCACCGAGGTGGCAATCGTCGGTACGCGCGCCTCGTGCCAGCCGATGCCGCTGTTGATGAGGGTTGCGCCAGCGGCTTGCACGGCCTTGGACAGTTGCACCACTTCGTCCCAGCTGCTGCCGTCCGGAATCAGGTCGATGATGGACAGGCGATAGATGATGATGAAATCGGGCCCGACGGCTTCGCGCGTGCGCCGCACAATTTCGGTGGCCAGGCGCATGCGGTTGGCGTAGGGGCCGCCCCATTCGTCCGTGCGCTGGTTGGTGTGCGTGACCAGAAACTGGTTGATGAAATAGCCTTCGCTGCCCATGATCTCGACGCCGTCGAAACCGGCGTCGCGCGCCAGCTGCGCGCAGCGGATGAAGGCGCGGATTTGCCGCTCAATGCCTGCGGCGCTCAGCGCGTGCGGGGTAAACGGCGAAATCGGGCTCTGGATGCGCGAGGGCGCCACGCACAGCGGGTGGTAGCCGTAGCGGCCGGTGTGCAAGATCTGCAGCGCAATCTTGCCGCCCTCGGCGTGCACCGCGTCGGTCACCTGCTTGTGGCGCCGCGCCGCGCCCGATGACGCGAGCATGCCGGCAAAGGGCTTGGTCCAGCCCGCCATGTTGGGCGCAAAGCCGCCGGTCACCATCAGGCCGACGCCGCCGCGCGCCCGCTCGGCAAAGTAGGCCGCCATGGCCGGAAAGTGCTTGCGTCCGTCTTCCAGGCCGGTGTGCATGCTGCCCATCAGCACCCGGTTTTTCAGGGTGGTGAAGCCCAGGTCCAGCGGGGCCAGCAGGTGCGGGAATGGCGAGGAAGGTGAGGGCGATAGGGCGGCAGGCGTAGGCAAGGGCGGGTCTCCGGGGCAAAACTGCCTGCATGGTAGTCGCTGGCGTGCGCCGCCCGGCCGCGCGCCCCGCACTCTAGGGGGCAGGCTCTACCGGGGCTGCGGGCAAACCCTGAAAGCGCCGCAAGGGCTGTGATTGCTATTAATTAAATAGCAGTATGTGCACGTTCTATATGAGCTAGAGGCTGTTTTTGATCGCCAGTGCGGCTTCGGTCACCAGTTCCGGGCCCTTGTAGATCAGGCCGGTGTAAATCTGCACCACGTCGGCTCCCGCCCTGATCTTGGACACCGCATCGGCCCCGCTCATCACCCCGCCCACGCCAATGATGGGAAAGCCCTGGCCCAGTGCCGCGCGCAACTGGGCTATGACCTGATTGCTGGCGGCCAGCACCGGCGCGCCGCTCAGGCCGCCGGCTTCGTCTGCGTGGCGCATGCCCTTGACCGCATCGCGGCTCAGCGTGGTGTTGGTGGCGACCACCCCGTCCATGGCGTGGCGCTTGAGCGTCGCGGCAATCACCTCGATCTGGGCCTCGTCGAGGTCGGGCGCGATCTTGACAAAAATCGGCACGCGTTTGCCGTGTGGGCTGGCCAGCGTTTCGCGGCGCTCGGCAATGCGGCCCAGCAGCGCGTCCAGCGCTTCGTCGCTTTGCAGGGCGCGCAGGTTTTTGGTGTTGGGGCTGGAGATGTTGACGGTGACGTAGTCGGCATGCGGGTAAACGCCGTCGAGGCAGACCAGATAGTCGTCGACCGCGTTTTCAATCGGCGTGGCGGCGTTCTTGCCGATGTTCAGGCCCAGCAGCAGCGGGTTGCCGGTGTTTTTCTGGCGCACGGCCGACTTTTTGACATTCGCCAGAAAGGCCTCCAGCCCGTCGTTGTTAAAGCCCAGCCGGTTGATCAGTGCGTTGGCTTGCGTCAGGCGAAACATGCGCGGCTTGGGGTTGCCGGGCTGGCCCTTGGGCGTGACGGTGCCGACTTCGACAAAGCCAAAGCCCATGGCGGCCAGGCCGTCGATGCAGCGGGCGTTTTTGTCGAGCCCGGCGGCCAGGCCGATGCGGTTGGCAAACTTCAGGCCGGCCAGCTCGATCGGGTCGCGCACGCGGTTGGCGCAGTAGGCCAGCGACAAGGGCGTTCCCTGGGTGCGCGCCAGCGAGGCCATCGTCAGTTCGTGGGCGGTTTCGGGGTCGAGCCCAAATAAAACCGGGCGGGCCAGGGCATAGGGGAGCAGGGACATTGGATAATTTGCCGGGTGCGATAAAAAGACCTGCATTGTCGCAAAACCGATTCACTCCCCAACTCACACAGCCCTCACATGACCCAAGACGAACTCAAAACCCTGGTCGGCCAGGCCGCCCTGCAGTACGTAAAGCCCGGCACCATCGTCGGTGTCGGCACCGGCTCCACCGTCAACAAATTCATCGATGCGCTGGCCAGCATGAAAGACCAGATCGCCGGCGCCGTGTCCAGCTCGGTGGCGTCCACCGAACGGCTGCAGGCGCTGGGCATTAAGGTGTTTGACGCGACCGAGGTGGACGAGCTGGCGGTCTACATCGACGGAGCCGACGAGATCGATCATGCGGGCAACATGGTCAAGGGCGGCGGCGCGGCCCTGACGCGCGAAAAGATCGTGGCGGCGCAGTCGCGCCAGTTTGTCTGCATTGCCGATGAATCCAAGCTGGTGCAGACGCTCGGCGGCTTTGCGCTGCCGGTCGAGGTGATTCCGATGGCGGCCAGGCGCATTGCGCGCCAGTTTGCGGCCATGGGCGGCGCCGCGACCCTGCGGCTCAAAGACGGTGCGCCCCTGGTGACCGACAACGGCCAGCAGATTCTGGACGTTACCGGGCTGAAGATCACCGACCCGCTGGCGTTTGAAACCCTGGTGAGCCAGTGGCCGGGCGTGGTGACGGTGGGCGTGTTTGCTTTCCAGAAGGCCAGCGTCTGCCTGCTGGGCGCACCGGGCGGCGTGAAAACGCTGGTGTTCTGAGTCGAAAAAACCGGACCGGTTTTAGAACTTGATGCCGGCCGGGTTCTCGTTGGGCTGGGCAGCGGGGCGGGCGGGCGGCGTGGCGTTGCCGGCCGTGACGCCGGGTGCCGACGCTGCGGCGGCGGGTGGCGCCGTCACCGCCACCAGCGGCGTCGCGGCCGGGCGGCGGTAGCTGGCGGGCAGCACCGATGTGGCCGGATAACCGGCGGCGTTCAAAAACTGCGTCCATTCGGCATCCGAAAAGCCCTTGAGCTGCTGGCTGCCTATGGTCAAAAAGGGCAGCGAGGAGTCGCCGCTCAGGCGCTGCAGGGCCAGGACGTCCTCATTGGTGCTGATGGTTTTTTCGGTAAACGGAATGCCGCGACTGGTGAGCATGGAGCGTCCCGCACCGCAGGGGTTGCAGTTGTCCCCAGCGTAGAGCGTGACCGGGTACTTGCCGGCCACCTGGCGCAGCTCGAATGGCAAGCCGGCGGAGGCCAAAACCTCGCCCGTGGCGGCCTTGCGCGTGCTGACCTTGCCGCCGCTGGCGGCCGGCGGCGGCTGGTCAGAAAAGGTGACCTTGCCGTCTGGCCCGACGATGCGGTAGACCTGCTGGGCCTGCGCCAGCGGCGAGAAAAAACTGCCGGCCACGGTAATCACAGCGGCCAGGGCCAAAAATTTCACAGCGTTTGATTTCATCGGTTTCCAGTCAGTCTTGATTACAAGGTCACGCACCATGTTGAACGCAGCCGGGCCAACGCTGGTTGTCAGGCCATGCCCTGATGGCGCAGCAGCGCATCAATCGAAGGCTCGCGGCCGCGGAAGGCCTTGAATGACTCCATCGCCGGACGGCTGCCACCGGCTTCCAGAATGGCCTGGCGGTATTTTCTGCCGGTTTCCACGGTCACCGTGGTCTTGCCGGGCTCGCCATCCAGGCCTTGCGGGTCTTGGGCCGCGGCAGCGGTTTCTTCGAACGCCGCATATGCATCGGCCGACAGCACTTCGGCCCATTTGTAGCTGTAGTAGCCGGCCGCATAGCCGCCCGAGAAGATATGGCTGAAGGTGTGCGCGGTGCGGCTGTAGGCTGGTGAGGGAATCACGGCGACTTCCTTGCGTACCTCGTTGAGCAGGCCCATCAGGTCGTCCGCCGGTTGGTGCGCGGTGTGCAGCAGCATGTCGAACAGCGAAAACTCGACCTGGCGCAGCGTCTGCATGCCGCTCTGGAAGTTTTTGGCGGCCAGCATCTTGTCAAACAGCGCGCGCGGCAGCGGCTCGCCGGTCTCGACATGGGCCGTCATGTGCTTGAGCACGTCCCACTCCCAGCAGAAGTTTTCCATGAACTGGCTCGGCAACTCGACCGCATCCCACTCGACGCCGCTGATGCCCGAGACATCGCGCTCGTTGACCTGGGTCAGCATGTGGTGCAGGCCGTGGCCGAACTCGTGGAACAGGGTGGTCACGTCGTCGTGCGTCAGCAGGGCCGGCTTGCCGCCCACGCCATCGGCGAAATTGCAGACCAGGTGCGCCACCGGCGTTTGCAGCCTGCCGGTGTCGGGGCGCAGCCAGCGCGCGCGCACATCGTCCATCCAGGCGCCGCCACGCTTGCCGGTGCGGGCCGGCTGGTCGAGGTAAAACTGGCCGACCAGGCGACCCTCGCGTTCAATGCGGTAAAACGCCACGCCGGGCTTCCAGACCGGGGCCGTGTCCTGGCGAATGGCGACCTCGAACAGGGTTTCGACAATCTTGAACAAACCCGCCAGCACCTTGGGCGCGGTGAAATACTGCTTGACTTCCTGCTCACTGAAGGCGTAGCGCGCTTCCTTGAGCTTTTCGCCAACGTAGGCGTAGTCCCAGGGTTGCGGGTCGGTTTGGCCCATCTTTTCGGCCGCAAAGGTGCGCAAATCGGCCACGTCTTTCAGGGCATAGGGGCGGGCGCGCTGGGCCAGGTCGCGCAAAAAAGCGATGACTTCTTCGGGGGACTGGGCCATTTTGGCCACCACCGACACTTCGCCGAAGTTGCTGTAACCGAGCAGCTGCGCCTCTTCAAGTCGCAGCGCCAGAATTTCGCGCATCACCGCGCTGTTGTCGAACTGGCTGAACTCGGCCGGGGCCTGGTCGCTGGCGCGGGTGGTGTAAGCCTTGTAAAGAATTTCCCGCAGCGCGGAGCTGGCGGCAAACTGCATCACCGGCAGGTAGCTCGGCATTTTCAGGGTCAGCTTGTAGCCCGGCTGGCCGTCGGCCTCGGCCTGGGCGCGGGCGGTCTCAATCACATCGGCCGGCACGCCAGCCAGTTCGCCTTCCTGCGCGTAGTAGGCAAAGGCGTCGGTGGCATCAAGCGCGTTTTCGCTGAACTTCTGGCTCAGTTCGGCCTGCCGTTCCTGGATTCTGGCGAAGCGTTCCTTGGCCGCGCCCGTCAGTTCGGCGCCTGACAGCACAAAGTTGCGGATGGCGTTTTTGTGGGCCTGGCGCTGCTCGGTGTTCAGGCTCGCCACGTCAATCGCCTTGTACTTGGCATACAGGCGCTCATCGGCACCCAGACGGGTCCAGAACTCGGTCACCTTGGGCAAGGCGGCGTTGTAGGCGGCGCGCAACTCGGGGGTGTCGGCCACGCTGTTCAGGTGGCTCACCGCGCCCCAGGCCCGGCCCAGGTGTTCGGTCGCCACGTCGAGCACGCCGGCAATATCGCCCCAGCGCGCCGGAAAATCGGCGGCCGTGACCTGCTCCAGCGCGGCATCGGCTTTCACCAGCAGCGCATCGATGGCCGGGCTGACATGCCCGGGCAGGATGCGGTCAAACAGCGGGAGGTCAGAAAAGTCGAGGAGTGGATTGGTCATGACGTTTAGCTGTGGGCGGGTGGGGTAAATCTAAAGAGCCCATGAATGGGCGGCATCAAACCATCTGCCAGCGCGCAAAGAAGACAAGCTCAGTCCTGCGAGCGCTTCTTGAGGCTTCTGAGCTGGGGCTTCTTGGCGCGTTTGACGGTGCCGCCCGGCGTCAGGCGCTGGTTGCCGAGCACGCGCAAGACCTTGACCTCGGGCCGCTGGCCGTAACGCGAGCTGTTTTTCAGCACTTTCACGTCGCGCGGGCCGGGCATGCGGTCTTCGTTGACCTTTTTTTCTTTTTCCGGCATCGGGCGCCACAGCACCAGCAGCTTGCCGATGTGCTGGATGGGCGCGGCGTTGAGCTCGTCGGCCAGGGTCTGGAAGATGGCTTCGCGGCCGGCCCTGTCGTCCGACTGGACGCGGACCTTGATCAGGGCGTGGGCGTTGAGCGCCGCATCGGTTTCTTTCTTGACGGCATCCGTCAAGCCGTCAGAGCCAATCATCACCACGGCATTGAGGTGGTGGGCATTGGCGCGGTGGTCTTTGCGCTGGGCGGGGGTAAGTTGTATTTGAGCCATGGCTTAATTATCGGTGCAGTCCACAAGTGGACAATAGCCCCATGAAAGTTAATACCAAGAAGGCCGCCGGTGCGAGCCCCAAGCCCGCGCCCAGAGCCAATGTCAAGCCCGGCGCCCCGGCCGCGCCCAAGGTGGACCCGCGCGCCGGCACCAAGGGCAAGAAACTCAACAAGGCCTGGCTGCACGACCATTTGAACGACCCCTATGTGAAACTGGCCCAGAAAGAGGGTTACCGCGCCCGCGCGGCCTACAAGCTCAAGGAAATCGACGAAACCCTGGGCCTGATCAAGCCGGGCGACTGCGTGGTGGATCTGGGCAGCACACCCGGCGCCTGGAGCCAGTATGTGCGGCGCAAACTGTCACCGGGCGGCGCGGCGGCCGGCGACCTCAATGGCCGCATCATCGGACTGGACCTGCTGCCGATGGAGCCGATCGAGGGCGTGACCTTCATCCAGGGCGATTTTCGCGAACCCGAGGTGTTACAAAAACTGGAGCAGGCCCTGGCCACCGACCAAGGCCCGGCGCGGGTAGATCTGGTGATTTCGGACATGGCGCCGAATCTCTCGGGCATCGAGTCGGCCGATGCGGCGCGCATTGCCCATCTGGTGGAGCTGGCCGTGGAGTTTGCCCAGAACCACATGAAACCGGGCGGCACGCTGGTCGTCAAGCTGTTTCATGGCAGCGGCTATGACGAGCTGGTCAAGCTGTTCAAGGACACGTTCAGGGTGGTCAAGCGCTTCAAGCCCAAGGCCTCGCGTCCTGGCTCGTCGGAAACTTTCCTGACCGGTACCGGTCTTAAATAAGCCGGCTATTCCCCTGCCAAACCAAAGGATGTAATCGGCGGTTTACAGGGTTTATCGGGTTTTTGGCCTTGAAAGGCCTAAAATCAGGCGCATGTGCCATCCCATCTGCTTTGGGTTCTTACATCGGAGTCATCCTTGAACAATCAGTGGTTTTCAAAAATTGCAATCTGGCTGGTGATCGCCATGGTGCTGTTCACCGTTTTCAAGCAATTTGATACACGCGGCAGTGCAGGCTCCAATTACCTGGGTTATTCCGAGTTCCTTGAAGAAGTGCGCGGCAAGCGCATCAAGGCAGCCACCATCGCCGAAGGCCAGGGCGGCACCGAAATCACCGCCACCACCACCGACGATCGCAAAATCCGCACCACTGCCACCTATCTGGACCGCGGCTTGGTCGGCGACCTGATTGCCAATGACGTGAAGTTTGACGTCAAGGCCCGCGAAGAAGGCTCGCTGCTCATGACCCTGCTGGTCAGCTGGGGTCCAATGCTGCTGCTGATCGGCGTGTGGGTCTACTTCATGCGGCAGATGCAGGGTGGCGGCAAGGGCGGCGCGTTCAGCTTCGGCAAATCCAAGGCGCGCATGCTTGACGAGTCGACCAATCCGGTGACCTTTGCCGACGTGGCCGGTTGCGACGAAGCCAAGGAAGAAGTCAAGGAAGTCGTCGACTTCCTGAAAGACCCGGCCAAGTTCCAGAAACTCGGTGGCCGCATTCCGCGCGGCCTGCTGCTGGTCGGCCCTCCGGGCACCGGCAAAACCCTGCTCGCCAAAGGCATTGCCGGCGAAGCCAAGGTGCCTTTCTTCTCGATCTCGGGCTCTGATTTCGTGGAAATGTTTGTCGGCGTGGGCGCTGCCCGCGTGCGCGACATGTTTGAAAACGCCAAGAAAAACGCCCCCTGCATCATCTTTATCGACGAGATTGACGCCGTCGGCCGCCAGCGTGGCGCGGGCTTGGGCGGCGGCAATGACGAGCGCGAGCAGACGCTGAACCAGATGCTGGTCGAGATGGACGGCTTTGAAACCAATGTCGGCGTGATCGTGGTGGCGGCCACCAACCGCCCCGACATTCTGGACGCCGCCTTGCTGCGCCCCGGCCGTTTTGACCGCCAGGTCTATGTCACGCTGCCCGATATTCGCGGCCGCGAGCAGATTCTGAATGTGCACATGCGCAAGGTGCCGCTCGGCCAGGACGTGAACCCCAGCGTGATTGCACGCGGCACGCCCGGCATGTCGGGCGCCGACCTGGCCAACCTGTGCAACGAAGCTGCCCTGATGGCTGCCCGCCGCAGTGCGCGTGTGGTCGAGATGCAGGACTTTGAAAAAGCCAAAGACAAAATCCTGATGGGCCCGGAGCGCAAGAGCATGGTCATGCCCGAGGAAGAGCGCCGCAACACGGCCTACCACGAGTCTGGCCACGCGCTGCTCGGGAAGATGCTGCCCAAGTGCGACCCGGTGCACAAAGTGACCATTATTCCGCGTGGCCGCGCCCTGGGTGTGACGATGAGCCTGCCGGCGCAAGACCGCTACAGCTATGACCGCGAGTACATGCTGAGCCAGATCAGCATGCTGTTTGGCGGCCGCATCGCCGAGGAAGTCTTCATGCATCAGAGGACTACCGGCGCCAGCAACGACTTTGAACGCGCCACCGCGCTGGCCCGCGACATGGTCACGCGCTACGGCATGACCGAGGCGCTGGGCCCCATGGTCTATGCCGAGAACGAAGGCGAAGTGTTTCTGGGCCGCTCGGTCACCAAGACCAACAACATGAGCGAAGCCACCCTGCAAAAGGTCGACGGCGAGGTGCGCCGCATCATCGACCAGCAGTACACCGTGGCGCGTACGCTGATTGAAGACAATCAGGACAAGATTCACGCCATGGCCAAGGCCCTGCTCGAATGGGAAACCATTGACGGCGAGCAACTGGACGACATCATTGCCGGCAAGGAGCCGCGCCCGCCCAAAGACTGGACGCCGCGCAATTCATCGGTCGGTGGCGGCAGCGGCGGCCCGCCCAGCGGTGGCAGCCCGGCGGTCAGCACCGACCCGGCGCCCACGGTGGCTTGAGCCGGCGCATTGATTCCATGACAACCGGGGCTGGTCCCCGGTTTTTCTATTTCTGACAACCGATTCTTTTTTTGCAAGCTATCGTGATCTGGCAAACTTCACGCTTTCAGATTGACCTGACATCACCGCGCGTCATGGGCATTGTCAATGTCACGCCCGACTCTTTCTCGGACGGCGGTCGTTACTTCTCACTGGGCGGCGGGTCCGCCGGCGCGCTGGCGCATTGCGAACAGCTGATTGCCGAGGGCGCCGAGCTGCTGGACATTGGCGGTGAATCGACCCGCCCCGGCGCGCCGCCCGTGCCGCTGGCCGAAGAACTGGCGCGGGTGCTGCCGGTGGTGCGGCACGCGGTCACGCTGGGCGTGCCGGTGTCTGTCGACACCTACAAACCCCAGGTCATGCAGGCGGTGCTCGACCTGGGCGCCGACATCATCAATGACGTGTGGGCGCTGCGCCAGCCCGGCGCCAGCGCGGTGGTGGCTGGCCACCCGCGCTGCGGCGTTTGCCTGATGCACATGCACCGCGAGCCGCAAACCATGCAGGCCGCGCCTATGGAGGGCGATGTGGTGCCGCAGGTGCTCTCTTTTTTGCAGCAGGCGGCGCAGGCGCTGCAAAGGGCGGGCGTGCAAAAAAACCGCATCGTGCTGGACGCGGGGGTGGGCTTTGGCAAGACCGTGGCGCAAAATTTCTCGCTGCTGGGGCGGCAGCATGAGTTGCTGGCGGCCGGTTACCCGCTGCTGGCCGCCTGGTCGCGCAAGTCTTCGCTGGCCGCCGTTTGCGGCAGCTCGCTGGGCGTGGTGGCGCAACTCGACATTGCCGAGCGCATGGTGCCCAGCGTGGCTGCTGCGCTGCTGGCGGTGGAACGCGGCGCCCGCGTGGTGCGGGTGCATGACGTGCATGAAACCGTGCAGGCCCTCAAGGTCTGGGCGGCGGCGTGGCCCGCCTAAAATACGAGCTTTATTCTTACAACATCAGACGCACAGGGACTGCAACCATGACCCGTAACTACTTTGGCACCGACGGCATTCGCGGCACGGTCGGCCAGCCACCGATCACGCCAGACTTTGTGCTGCGGCTGGCCCATGCGGTGGGCCGCGTGCTGCGCCAGACTGAAGCGCGGCCGACCGTGCTGATCGGCAAGGACACCCGAATTTCCGGCTACATGCTGGAAAGCGCGCTGGAGTCGGGCTTCAACTCGGCCGGTGTCGATGTGGTGTTGCTCGGGCCGCTGCCCACGCCCGGCGTGGCCTACCTCACGCGGGCGCAGCGCGCCAGCCTGGGCGTGGTCATCAGCGCCAGCCACAATGCCTTTGCCGACAATGGCATCAAGTTTTTCAGCGCCCAGGGCGCCAAGCTCAGCGATGCCTGGGAGCTGGCGGTGGAAGCCGCGCTGGAACAGCCGCCGGTCTGGGCCGACTCGGCCACTCTGGGCAAGACGCGCCGCCTGGACGATGCGGCGGGCCGCTACATCGAGTTTTGCAAAAGCACCTTTGCCCATGACCTGACCCTGAAGGGCCTGAAGATCGTGGTCGACGGCGCCCATGGCGCGGCCTATCACATTGCGCCGCTGGTGTTTCATGAACTCGGCGCCGAGGTCATTGCCATTGGCTGCGCGCCCGACGGGCTCAATATCAACCACGAGGTGGGCGCCACGCACCCACAGGCGCTGATTGAGGCGGTCAGGGCCAACCAGGCCGATTACGGCATCGCGCTGGACGGCGACGCCGACCGGCTGCAACTGGTGGATGCCGATGGCCGGCTTTTCAACGGTGACGAAGTGCTGTTCCTGATGGTCAATGAGCGGCTGGCTCGCGGAGAAAAAGTGCCCGGCACCGTCGGCACGCTGATGACCAACATGGCGGTGGAGCTGGCCCTTAAAGCCAGGGGTGTCGAGTTTGTGCGGGCCAAGGTCGGTGACCGCTACGTGCTCGAAGAACTTGAAAAGCGCGGCTGGCTGCTGGGCGGCGAGGGCTCGGGCCACCTGCTGGCGCTGGACAAGCACACCACCGGCGACGGCCTGATCAGCGCACTGCAGGTGTTGCAGGCCTGCGTGCGCAGCGGCAAGACCATTGCCCAGCTACTGGGCGATGTGGTGCTGTTTCCGCAGACCCTGATCAACGTGCGGCTCAAACCCGGCCAGGACTGGAAATCCAGCGACTCGCTGGCCAGCGAAACCCGGGCCGTGGAAGATGAACTGGGCGACACCGGCCGCATTTTGATTCGCGCCAGCGGCACCGAGCCGCTGCTGCGGGTGATGGTCGAAGCGCGCGATGCGGGCCAGGCCAGAGCCTGCGCCGAGCGCGTGGCCGACACGGTGCGTTCCTGAAACCGCTTTTTTAAGCAAAACAAGCCTCCAGCCCATTGTTCATGGGCGCAGGCAGCTATCGAATAAATAGCAGTCGAGTGCAGGGCGGGCGCCGGTGGCGGCAACCGCGCTCCTTCAGCGTCTCAGGCCAGCGTGTAGGCGGTCTTCACCGTTGTGAAAAATTCCTGCGCATACTTGCCCTGCTCTCGTGGGCCATAGCTTGAACCCTTACGTCCGCCAAACGGCACGTGGTAGTCCACACCTGCGGTGGGCAGATTCACCATCACCATGCCAGCCTGGCTGTGCCGCTTGAAATGCGTGGCGTACTTGAGGCTGGTGGTGGCAATGCCGGCGGACAGGCCGAACGGCGTGTCGTTGGCCGTGACCAGAGCCGCTTCGTAATCTTTGACACGGATGATGCTGGCGACTGGGCCAAAAATCTCTTCGCGGTTGATGCGCATGCTGGCGGTGCTTTCGCTGAACAGCGCCGGCGCCATGAAGTAACCCTCGGCGCCGCTGCCGCTGTGGCAAGAGACGCGCTCGCCGCCCATGACCAGCGTCGCGCCCTCGGTTTTGCCAATTTGCACATAGCTCAGGTCTTGCTCAAGTTGCGCCTGTGATGACACGGGACCGATGTCAGTGCCAGCCGTCAGGGCGTCACCCACCGTGATGCGCGCCATGCGTTGCTGCAGGGCTTGGACAAAGGCCGGGTAAATGCCCCCGGTCACGATGAGACGGCTCGATGCCGTGCAGCGCTGGCCGGTGGCGTAAAACGCGCTCTGCGCGCTGAGTTCCACCGCCTGCGCCAGATCGGCGTCGTCCAGAATGACCTGCGGGTTTTTGCCGCCCATCTCCAGCTGCACTTTCTTCAGGCTTTTGGCACAGGCTTCGGCAATGCGGCTGCCCACACCCACCGAGCCGGTGAAGCTGATGGCGTTGATGCCGGAGTGGTTGACCAGGGCGTCGCCAATCACCCGCCCCGGTCCCATCACCAGGTTGAAAACGCCCGCCGGAATGCCTGAGCGCGAAATGATTTCGGCCAGCGCCCAGGCACTGCCCGGTACCAGGTCGGCGGGCTTGAAGACCACGCAGTTGCCAAAGGCCAGCGCTGGCGCAATTTTCCAGGCCGGTATCGCGATCGGGAAATTCCAGGGCGTGATCAGGCCGACCACACCGACCGGTTCGCGGGTGATCTCGACACCGATGCCGGGTCGCACCGACGGCACGGTTTCGCCCGACAAACGCAAACACTCGCCGGCGAAGAACTTGAAGATATGGCCGGCGCGGGTGACCTCGCCAATGCCTTCTGGCTTCGTTTTACCTTCTTCGCGCGAAAGCAGGGTGCCCAGTTCTTCGCGGCGCACCAAAAAATTTCGCTGCCGATTTTGTCGAGTGCGTCAGACCGGGCCTGTATGCCTGAGACCGACCACGCCGGGAACGCGGACTGCGCGGCTTGCACCGCCAGCGCCAGCTGCGCGGCGTCACCCTGGGTGTACTCGCCGATCACGTCAGACAGGTTGGAGGGGTTGAGGTTGGGGCTGGTGGTGGTGCCAGCAAGCCATTGACCGTTGATCAGGTTGTTGTGCAAAGTGGTCATTGAAATCTTGCTCTATTTAGTCCAGCGCAAAACCAACGGGTCCAGCCGGCGGGCGGTTTCAATCAGGCCTTTGCGTACCTCGGCGTGCATGGCGGGAAAAGGGTGGCGCGGCGCCTCGCAGGCGATGATGCCGCCGGCCTTCATCAGCGCCTTGGCCGTCAGGATGCCGCCCTGGCGGTTTTCATAGTTGATCAGCGGCAGCCAGCGTGTGTACTCGGCGATCGCTTCTTCGCGGCGGCCTGCGGCATAGGCGTCGACAATGCGGCGTATGCCGTCAGGGTAGGCGCCACCCGTCATGGCGCCGGTAGCGCCCGCGTCCAGGTCGGGCAGCAGGGTGATGGCCTCTTCGCCGTCCCACGGGCCTTCAATGGCGTCCCCGCCCAGGCGAATCAGCTCGCGCAGCTTGGAGGCGGCACCGGCGGTTTCGATCTTGAAGTACGACACCTGCTGGATCTCTTTGGCCATGCGCGCCAGAAAGGCTGCAGACAGCGTCGTGCCGCTCATAGGGGCATCCTGAATCATGATGGGGATGGCTATGGCGTCTGACAGCGCGGCGTAGAACTCGTAAATCTTTTCCTCGCTCGCGCGCAGGGTGGCGCCATGGTAGGGCGGCATCACCATCACCATGGCGGCGCCCAGGTCTTGCGCGCGGCGGCTGCGCTCGGCGCACACCCGAGTTCCAAAGTGCGTGGTGGTGACAATTACCGGCACCCGGCCGGCGACATGCTTGAGGATGGCGCTCGTCAGCACTTCGCGCTCGTCGTCCGACAGCAAGAACTGCTCGGAAAAGTTGGCCAGGATGCACAGGCCGTTCGAGCCCGCGTCAATCATGAAATCCACACAGCGCTTCTGGCTCTCGAGGTCGAGTTCGCCCGCTTCGCTAAAGGTGGTGGGCACCACCGGAAATACGCCTTTGTATCTTGCAATCATGCCGATCACTCAATGATGTTGAAGTCTTTGAGAAACTCGGTCTTCAGCGTCAGGCCCAGGCCGGGTTGGTTGTCGTCGAGCTGCACAAAGCCGTTTTCGGCCACGGGTTCGCCGTCAAAGATGTAATAGAAGAGCTCATTGCCGACTTCCACGTCAAACATCGGAAAGTACTCGCTCATGGGCGAGGCCAGCGTGCTCATGGTCAGGTGGTAGTTGTGCATCTGGCCGGCGTGCGGAATCACCGGCACGCTGTAGGCCTCGCACAGCGCATTGATCTTGTGGGCGGCCGTGATGCCGCCGACACGGTTGGTGTCGTACTGAACCACCGACACCGCTTTTTTGTCCAGCAGCTGCTTGAAGCCGTAGAGCGAAAACTCATGCTCGCCGCCCGAGATCGGGATGCTGGTGAGCTGGTTCAGTTCCGCGTAGCCGTCGATGTCGTCGGCAATCACCGGTTCTTCGAGCCAACGCGGCTCAAATTTCTCCAGCTTGGGCAGCATGCGTTTGGCGTATTCGAGGTTCCAGCCCATGTAGCACTCGAGCATCAGGTCGTTGTCGTAGCCAATGACTTCGCGGATGGCTTCGACGGACTTGAGGTTTTCGGCCACGCCTTTTTGCAGGTGCGCCGGGCCATAGCCAAAGCGCATTTTGAAGGCGGTGAAGCCTGCGTCCTTGTACTTTTGCGCTTCGTCCTGCATGGCTTTCAGGTTGGTGCGGTAGAGCTTGGAGTAGTAGCAGGGAATCTTTTCCTTGGTGCGGCCGCCCAACAGCTTGAACACCGGCTTGTTCACCGACTTGCCCAGGATGTCCCAGATCGCCAGGTCGATCGCCGAGATAGCGGCCATGGTCACGCCCTTGCGGCCCCACGCGTGGGTGGCGCGGTACATGCGCTGCCACAGGTATTCGTAGTCCCACGGATCCTGGCCCAGCACCAGCGGCGTCAGGTACTGGTCGATGATGGCTTTGGCGATGGCGGGCGCCAGGGCCACATTGCCCAGGCCGATGATGCCGTCGTCGGTTTCAATTTCGACCACGGTCCAGGAATGGAAGCGGAAGGTGCTCATGGACTCGGTTTTGGAGTACACCAAGTCCATGGCGTTGGAGCAGAAATTTCCTTGGGGCGGAACGGTTTTGCCTTTCCACTCGAACACGCGTGCGCGAACTGATTTGATTTTCATGGGGTCGTCCCTTTAAGAATGAAGGCGTGCCGCACCCATGCGGCACGCGATGCGAAATGCGTTGTGGGTGGCGTTGACATCCGCTACGCCCTGGCCGGCAATGTCATACGCCGTGCCGTGGGCCGGCGTCGTGATCGGCACCGGCAGGCCGCCTTGCACCGTCACGCCCTTGCTGAAGCCCATGAGCTTGATGGCGATCTGGCCCTGGTCGTGGTACATGGTGACGATGGCCTGGTACTGGCCGTCGCGTGCCTTCAGAAAAATCGTGTCGGCGGGGAAGGGGCCATCAACCGGAAAACCGCTGGCGCGCAACTCGCGCACGGCCGGCTCGATGATGTCGATCTCTTCGCGTCCGCAGACGCCCCCGTCACCGCCATGCGGGTTGAAGGCCGCCACGGCGACTTTGGGGCTGGGGTTGCCGCTGGCCTGCAGCGATCGGTAAATCAGCCGTGTGGCATCGACAATGCGTTCCCGGCTCAGCATGGATGCCGCATCCTTGAGTGGAATATGCGAGGACACGCGCGCCGTCCACAAGTCGCCGAGCGTGTTGAACTCGCAGAAATAGCCGGTCACGCCCAGGTATTCGGCAAAGTGGTGCAGCTCGTCTTCGTGCTTCAGGCCGCCCAGCTTCATCGCCTGCTTGTTCAGCGGCGCAAAACAGATGGCATCGACCTCGCCGCGCTTGGCGCCATCCATGCACAGGTCCAACACCTGCAGCACGGCGTTGCCGCAGGCGGCCTGCGCCTGGCTGCGCTGCACCTGGTCCGGGCGAATCGTGTCTACAGCCAGAAAGGCCGGCAGGCTCTGGTCGGGCCGTGTGCCGACCTCCATCAGGCTGCTGACGGCCTGGGTGGCGACGGTTTGCCTGGCAATGGCCTGGCCGTCTTGCCAGAGCCAGGGGTCGCCCAGCAGCACGATGTTGGCTTGCGCCGTGATGCCGGGCTGGCTCAGCAGCCGTGCGATCAGCTCCGGGCCAATGCCTGCTGCGTCGCCCAGTGTCAGGGCCACAACGGGCTTGTTTTGCATGCTCATGGGTTTAATCCAGCTTGATGTTTTTCTTTGTGATCAGGTCGCCATAGCGCTTGTTTTCAGCGCTGTGAAATTGCGCAAACTGGGCCTGCGTCATGGGGGTCAGGTCGGCACCAATGGCACCCAGGCGGGTCTGCGTCTCGGGCATGGCCAGTACCTTGGTGACCTCGGCGTAAACACGCTCCTGTACGGCTTTGGGCGTGGCAGCCGGCATGTAGATGCCGTACCAGGCACTCATTTCCACGCCCTTGAGTCCGGCTTCAGCCATGGTGGGCACGTTGGGCAATTGCGGGTTGCGCTTGGCACTGGCCACGGCCAGGGCCTTGATGCGGCCGTTTTTGACCTGGCCAATCACCGAGGGCATGGTGTCAAAACTCAGTTGCACCTGGCCACCGACCAGATCGATCAGGGCCGGGCCGCTGCCGCGGTAGGGAATGTGGGTAATGAAGACCCCCGCCTGGTCCTTGAACAGCTCGGCCGCAATGTGCTGCGTGCTGCCCGAGCCGCTGGTGGCGTAATTGAGCTGGCCGGGCTTTGATTTGGCCAGCTGGATCAGCGACTTGACCGAATCCACCGGCAACTCGTTGTTGACCACCAGCACATTCGGCACGGCACCGACAAACACCACGGGCACCAGATCCTTGTTGTTGTCGTAGCCCAGCTTGAGCAAATGCGGCGCGATGGCGTGCGCAGTCGATACGCCCATCAGCAGGGTGTGTCCGTCATTGGACTTGGCGGTGACGTCCGCGGCCAGGGTGTTGGAAGCGCCGGGGCGGTTTTCAACCACCACCGGCTGCTTGAGCAGCGGGCCCAGCCGGTCGGCCACGGCGCGGGCCATGGCGTCGGTGCCGCCGCCGGGGGCGGAGCCGACCAGAATGCGTACCGGCTTGGTCGGCCAGTCCTGGGCAAAAACATGGGTGTGGCCGCTCAACACGCAGGCGGCCAGCAAGGCGGCAGGGAATATTTTCGCCAGCTTCAAGGGCTTCATCATCGGGTGTCTCCAAAACATTGTTGTGAACCAATGCGCTAATGGTAGAGAGCCTGACAGTTAACGTAAATTGAAAATTCATGATTATTTGATAATCACTGGTTATCATTTAAAGTCGCCTGATTTTGCTCTGGAGCTTATGTCCACAACGCCGCTCATTCCCCAATTGCTGAATCGCCTGCGCATGCGCCAGGTCGCCCTTCTCCTGGCAGTGGGCGAGCACGGCACCCTGCGCAAGGCCTCGGCCGAATTGGGCATGACGCAGCCGGCGGCCACCAAAATGATTCAGGAGCTGGAGGCGGCGCTGGGTCAGCGGCTGTTTGAGCGGGTCGGGCGCGGGCAGAAGCTCACCGCAGCAGGCACCAGCGTGCTGGGCTACTTTCGCGGCATGCGCGGCTCGATGGAGTCGATGACGCGCGAACTGGCCGAGCTGCAACTCGGCAGTTCCGGCCGGCTTTCGGTCGGCAGCATCATGGCACCATCGCCCACCTTGCTGACAAACGCCATCATTGCGCTTAAGCAAGCCTACCCGCTGCTGTCAGTCGACATCACGATGGACACCAGCGACCGCCTGCTGGAACTGCTGCGCGAAGGCGGGCTTGATGTGGCGATTGGCCGCATGCGCGACGAACACTGGCAGGACTACCGCTTTACCCCGCTGGAGAACGAAGCGCTGTCGGTGGTGGTTGGTGTGCACCATCCGCTGGGCCAGAGAAAATCGGTGAAGTTCGCCAGCCTGCTGGACTACCCGTGGATATTGCAGCCCACCGGCAGCCCGATGCGCGAGGTGCTGGATCAGGAGTTCCGCATGCTGCAGATGCCGGCGCCCAGGGGCCTGATTGAAACCGCCTCTATCCTGACCACTACCGACCTGATCGACAAGACGGACATGATGGCGGTCATGCCCCGGTCGATTGCTGACACCTATGCCCAACATGGTCTGCTGAAGGTCTTGCCTTGCGAGATCCGGCACAAAATGGAGTCGTTTGGTTCCATCACCCGCAAGGACAGGCCGCTGAGCGAGGCGGCGCGGTTCTTTCTGTCGGCGCTGCACCCGCCAGGTGGCTGAGCCATTTTGACCGAATGTGCAGGTCAAATTGGTCTGTAGCCCAGGTTTTACGCGGGTGTTGTGCTATGCAAACAATATCAAATACACTGCCCGGATTCAGGCGCTTACCGTCCTGCGTGCCAGCCGCCACCGAGCGACTGGATCAGCGCCACCGCCGTGGTCTGCCGGTCGGCCGTGGCCTGCACCAGCGCGCGGCGCGCGCTCAGCGCGGTGGCCTGGGCGGTGATGACTTCGGTGAAACTGACCTGGCCGCTGCGGTAGCGGTTCAGCACCTGCTGCTCCACCTGGTCGGCGGCCTGCGAGGCCTGGCGCCGCAGCTCCAGCTGGGTCTGCAGCACGCGGGCGGCGGCCAGCTGGTCTTCGACGTCGGCAAACGCCGTCAACACGGCCTGGCGGTAACGCGCCACCGCCTGCTCATGCGATGCCCGGGCGCCTTCGACCCGCGCGCCAGTGGCCCCGGCATTGAACAGCACCTGCGCCACCGACAGGCCCAGCGACCAGGCGCTGGTCGAGGCGCTGAACAGGTCGGCCACGCGGCTGGCGCTCGAACCGGTGGAAGCGCTCAAGGAAAAGCTCGGGTAGTAGGCGCTTTTGGCAATGCCAATCTGCTCGTTGGCGCTGGCCACGCGGCGCTCGGCCGCCGCAATGTCGGGCCGGCGCTGCAGCAAGGTGGAGGGCAGGCCCACTGGAACTTCGGGCACCACCGGTTTCCAGTCGGGGGCGGGCAGCGCGGCCAGGCTGAAATTGCCGGGCGCCTCGCCGACCAGCACCGCCATCGCGTGCTCAAGTTGCGCGCGCTGGCGCTGCAGCCCGGCGTTGTCGGCCTGGGCGTTGGCCAGCTGGGTTTGCGCCTGCAGCACGTCGGTTTTGGCGACGATGCCGGCGCTGTAGCGGTTTTGCGTGATTTCCAGCGTGCGCTGGAAGCCGGCAATGGTGCTTTCCAGCAGCGTTTTCTGGGCGTCCGTCTGGCGCAGTGAAAAGTAGTTGATGGCCAGTTCGCCCTGGGCCGACAGCCGGGCTGAGGCCAGGTCGGCGGCGCTGGCCTGCTCGCCCGCCGCCGCGCCGTCAACGGCGCGGCCCAGCCGGCCCCAGACGTCGGGCTCCCAGCTGGCGCCTATGCTGAGCTGGTAGTTGCTGCTGGTGCGCCCGCCGCTGCCCGTGCCGGTCGAGCTGCTGCCGCCGCTGCGCGCGCGGCTGGCGCCGCCATCGAGCGCCACCGTCGGAAACAGCGAGGCCCGCTGCTCGCGCACCAGCGCGCGCGCCTGGGCATAGGCGGCTACGGCCAGCGCCACGTTCTGGTTGGACACTTCCACGCGCGATTCGAGCTGGTCCAGCACCGGGTCGCCAAACAGCGTCCACCAGGGGCCGCGTTCCAGCGCATCGGCCGGCGCGGCCGGCACCCAGTCTTTGGCCTCCTTGAAGCTGCTGACATCGACCGTGGCCGGGCGCTGGTAGTCGGGGCCGACGGCGCAGCCACTGGCGAGCAGGGCCAGCGCGGCGGCAGCGAGCCGCCGGAGCGGATACGGGGAATGAGAGACGAAAAGAGGAGGATGCATGGTGGGCCTCATTGCAGTTGCAGCGGGCTGCCCGCCGGTGGGCCGCCGGATGACCGGTCATCTGGATGACGGCTTAACTGCCGCTCGGTTGGGCTGCGGCGACGCAGTTTGTCGAGCAGCACATAGACCACCGGCGTGGTCAGTAGCGTGAGGATCTGGCTGGCAATCAGCCCGCCGATGATGGAAACACCGAGCGGGCGGCGCAGCTCGGCCCCCTCGCCAAAACCAATTGCCAGCGGCAGCGCGCCCAAAATGGCGGCCAGGGTGGTCATCAAGATCGGGCGAAAACGCAGCAGGCAGGCTTCGCGCACCGCCTGCAGAGCAGGCAGCCCGCGCGAGCGTTCGGCCTCCAGCGCAAAGTCGATGATCAAAATTGCATTCTTCTTGACGATGCCAATCAGCAGAAAAACGCCGATCAGCGCGATGATGGAAAAGTCCATCTTGAACAGCAGCAGCGCCAGCACCGCACCGACACCGGCAGAGGGCAGGGTGGACAGCACGGTGACGGGGTGAATCAGGCTCTCGTACAGAATGCCCAGCACGATGTAGATCACCACCAGCGCTGCCAGGATCAGGATGGGCTGCTGGTCCTGCGACTGCTGGGCGCTGCGCGCGGTGCCGGCAAAACTGCCGCGCACATTGATTGGCATGCCAATGTCGGCCTCGGCCTGCTTGACCGCAGCCTGGGCATCGCTGATGGTGCTGCCCTCGGCCAGGTTGTAGGAAATCGTGGTCGAGAGTTCGCCATCCTCATGGCTGACCGAGGCGGCCTTGGCGCTTTCGCTGAAGCGGGCAATGGCTGACAGCGGCACCATGGGGGTAACGGCCGTGCTCAGGGCCTGGCCGGTCGAGGCATCGCGCAGCGCCGGATTGACCACATTCACCACGCTGGCGGCCGTGGACGTGGACGTGGCTGTGTTTGTGTTTGTGGCAGCGGTCGCCAGCGTGCTGCCGCTGCCGCCTTTGGCCGGAATGTAAATGTCCTTGAGTGATTCCGGGCTCTGGATAAAACGTGGCGCGACTTCCATGATCACGCGGTACTGGTTGAGGTCGGCATAGATGGTGGCAACCTGGCGCTGGCCGAAAGCGTTGTAGAGCGCGTTGTCCACATCGCGCGCGCTGATGCCGAGACGGGCCGCGCTTTCCTTGTCCACGGTCACCATGGTTTCCACGCCGTTTTCCTGCTGGTCGGTGTCCACGTCGGTCAGTGCGCTCTGCAGTTTCATGCGCTCGGCCAGGCGCAGGGCCCACACGCGCAGGTCGGCGGTAGAGTCGCTTTTCAGGGTGTACTGGTAGGTCGAATTGCTTTGGCGGCCGCCGCCGCGCAGGTCTTGCACCGGGTTCAGAAACAGCGTGACGCCGGTCACCCTGGCCAGCTGCGGGCGCAGCCGCGCAATCACGGCCTGGCCGCCCTCGGTACGCTGCGCCACCGGCTTGAGGTTGATGAACATGAAGCCACCGCCGGCGCGCGCGCCGCCGGTAAAACCGACCACGGTGTCCACCGCCGGGTCCTGCCGGATGATGTCCACCAGCTGCTTTAACTTGGCTTGCATGGCCTGAAAGGAAATGCTGCGGTCAGCGCTCAGGCCACCGCTGATTTGCCCGGTGTCCTGCTGCGGGAAAAAGCCCTTGGGCACCTTGATGAACAGATAGGCATTGAGTGCGATGACGGCGCCCAGTATCAGCATCACCAGCAGGCGGCTGCCCAGTGCCCAGTCCAGGCTGACCTCGTAGCTGCGGTGCACGCGGGTGAAGGCGCTTTCAGACCAGCGGGCGACAAATGCAAAGCGCCCTGGCGGTTTTTCAGTGGCGCTTGACGGTTTGAGCAGCCAGGCGCACATCATGGGCGTGGTGGTCAGCGAAATCACCAGCGAGATCAGCACCGCCGCCGACAGCGTGACCGCAAATTCACGAAACAGCCGCCCGGTCTGCCCGCCCATGAACAGCAACGGAATGAACACCGCCACCAGCGACAGGCTGATCGACAGCACGGTAAAGCCGACCTCGCGCGCGCCCAGCAGCGCTGCCTTGAAGCGGTCCATGCCGGCTTCGATATGGCGGCTGGTGTTTTCCAGCACCACAATCGCGTCGTCCACCACAAAGCCGGTGGCCACCGTCAGTGCCATCAGGCTCAGGTTGTTCAGGCTAAAGCCCAGCAAATACATCACCCCCAGGGTACCGAGCAGCGACACCACCGTGGCCACCGCCGGAATCACGGTGGCGCGCGCGCTGCGCAAAAACGCGCTGACCACCAGCACCACCAGCGCAATCGAGATCAGCAGCGTGATTTCAATCTCGCGCAGCGAGGCGCGTATCGAGTTGGTACTGTCCGAGGCCACTTGCAGCTGCACATCCTGCGGCAACTGGGCCTGCAGCTCCGGCAGCAGCGCGCGCACGCCATCGACCGTCTCAATCACGTTGGCATCGGGCTGGCGCGTCACCAGCACGACCACCGCCGGGCTGCCGTTGAACAGGCCCAGGGTGTTGGTGTTTTCCACCCCGTCCACCACCTCGGCCACGTCGGCCAGGCGTATTGCCGCGCCATTGCGCCAGGCCACCACCAGACCCTGGTAGTCGATGGCCTTGCGCCCGCCGGTGGCGCTGTTGCCGCTGGAATAGATTTGAAAGCGCTGGCCATTGCCTTCAATCGCGCCCTTGGGCCGGTTGGCGTTGGACGCCTGCAGGGCCGCCCGCACGTCCTCCATGCTGACGCCATAGCGGCTCAGCGCAAACGGGTTCAGTTCCACCCGCACGGCGGGCAGCGAGCCGCCGCCCAGTTCGACGTCGCCGACCCCCGGCACCTGGGCAATCTTTTGCTGCACCAGATTCGACACCTCGTCATAAATCTGGCCCGGTGAGCGGGTCTTGGACGTGAGCGCCAGAATGATCACGGGCGCGGACGCCGGATTCGCCTTGCGGTAGGTCGGGTTGCTGCGCAGGGTGGCCGGCAGATCGGCGCGCGAGGCATTGATGGCGGCCTGCACTTCGCGCGCCGCGGCATTGATGTTGCGGTTCAGTTCAAACTGCAGGCTGACGCGGGTCGAGCCGTTGCTGCTGTTGGACGTCATTTCGTTGACGCCCGCAATCACCCCCAGCCGCCGCTCCAGCGGCGTGGCGACGCTGCTGGCCATGGTGTCGGGGCTGGCGCCCGGCAGCGAGGCGCTGACCGAGATGACGGGAAAATCGACTTGCGGCAGCGGGGACACCGGCAGCACGAAGAAGGCGCCTATGCCGGCCAGGGCGATGCCTATGGTGAGCAGGACGGTGGCTACCGGGCGGCGGACGAAGGGTTCGGAGAGGTTCATTTTCTGGCCTCGTTGTCCTTGGCCAGTGCTGGTCTTTTTGAGTTCCGAGGCCGGGTCTCGCCCCGGCGGGCGAGGCACTTTTCTTTGCTTCGCCAAAGAAAAGTACCCAAAAGAAAGGCGACCCGCAGTCTGGGTCCCCTACGCTTCGCTACGGGGCAACTTGCGGTGCTCGAACCAAGCGGGGTCTCGTGCAAACTCGCTTCGCTCAAACAAGCACGAGCCCTGATCCGCTTGCTTCTCCGCTCCTCAGCCCAGCCAGGACGGGGCAGGCAAAAAACCGGACACCAAATACCAATACCAAAACAAGTACGCGCCATGGGGCGTACTTGTGGGGTTCGGCTATTGATATTCGTGTTCCACCCCCTTCTGTATGCGCTGAGGAGCGGAAGTCCAGACGGATCAGGGCTCGTGCTTGTCTGAGCCGCAGGCGAGTTTGCACGAGACCCCGGCTGGACTGAGCACCGCAGGGTGCCCGTAGCGCAGCGAAGGGTCGCAGACAGCAGGGTCGCCTTTCTTTTCGTTAGGTT
>NZ_JANOAL010000009.1:0-12090 GCF_031411155.1 Polaromonas sp.
CAACATGGAGCCGGACGGCCGTGGCCGCGTGCGCCTGGAGTACCGCATCCCGGCGCGCGGCCTGATCGGTTTCACCAACGAATTTCTGAACCTGACGCGCGGCTCGGGCCTGATCTCCAACATCTTCGACAGCTACGAGCCGCACAAGGGCGACATTGGCGGGCGCAAGAACGGCGTGCTGATTTCCATGGACGATGGTGAAATCTTCACCTACGCGCTGGGCAAGCTGGACGACCGCGGCCGCATGTTCGTGCGGGCCAATGATCCGGTGTACGAGGGCATGATCGTCGGCATTCACAGCCGCGACAACGACCTGGTGGTCAATGCCACCCGTACCAAGCAGCTGACCAACTTCCGCGTATCCGGCAAGGAAGACGCGATCAAGATCACGCCGCCTATCGAATGCACGCTGGAATACGGCGTCGAGTTCATCGAGGACGATGAGCTGGTCGAAATCACACCCAAATCGATTCGCCTGCGCAAACGCCACCTCAAAGAGAGTGACCGCAAGCGCGCCGGCCGCTGATCGGAACCAGCCTGAAAAAGGCCGCTGCCAGCCAGCGGCCTTTTTCTTGGTGAACACGCATCGGCCGTTGGTCTTTAACTGTTTGACAATGCAGCACTTTTTGTTCAAATGAAACTCACGCATAGCCGAGCCGTCGCCCTGATGGTTCTGATTACGATGATGTGGTCCATCGCCGGTGTGGTGACCCGGCAGCTGGAGTCGGCCCGCAGTTTTGAAGTGACCTTCTGGCGCAGCTTTTTCACTGCGGCGTCGCTGCTGGTCATCCTTCCGCTGGTTCGGGGTCGGGTGGTTTTCTCGCAGATCCGCCAACGCGGGCTGGCCTTCTGGCTGTCGGGTCTTTGCTGGAGCATCATGTTCACCGCCTTCATGGTGGCGCTGACGCTGACCACCGTGGCCAACGTGCTGGTGACCATGGCCCTCAGTCCCTTCATCACCGCCTTGCTGGCCCGCGTATTCATCGGTCACCGCATTGCCCCCCGCACCTGGCTGGCGATTGCGCTGGCCGGCGCGGGCATTGCCTGGATGTATGGCGGACAGATGGACCTGGCCAGCAACCTGGGCGGCACGCTGGTGGCGCTGCTGGTGCCGCTGGCCAGCGCCGCCAACTGGACGGTGGTGCAGCACAGCCGCGCCCATGGCAAGAATATTGACCTGGTGCCCGCCGTGTTGCTGGGCGCGGTGGTTTCGACGCTGGCAACCTTGCCGCTGGCATTCCCGTTTGCGGCGACGGCGCATGACCTGGCCCTCTTGGGCCTGCTCGGCCTGGTTCAGCTGGCGATTCCCTGTGTGCTGGCGGTGATGTGTGCGGGCGTGCTGAAGGCGCCCGAAATGGCACTGCTGGCCTTGCTGGAAGTGATTTTCGGTATCCTGCTGGCCTGGTTTGGCGCCGGCGAGGAGCCTGGGGCCAGTGTGCTGACCGGCGGCGCGCTGGTCATAGGCGCGCTGGCGGCCAATGAGATGATTGGATGGAGACAAAAAGCATGAGCGACGCAAGGACAACTACCGCGGCCAGGAGCGACATTCTGGTGGAGCGGCGCGGCAGTGCCGGCCTGATCACCCTGAACCGGCCCAAGGCGCTCAATGCGCTGTCGCTGCCAATGGTCAAGGATTTGCTGCAGACCCTGCGGGCCTGGCGCGACGACCCGCTGGTAGCGCTGGTGGCGGTTCGCGGCACCAACAAGGTGGGCCGTCCCGGCACGCCGGAAAGCCTGTTTGGCGGGTTTTGTGCGGGCGGTGACATCCGGTTTTTTCACCAGGCTGCGTTGGCCGGCGATGCCGCGCTGGACGAGTTCTTCACCGAGGAATACACCCTCAACCACCTGATCCAGACCTATCCCAAGCCATTGATTGCCTTCATGGACGGCATCGTGATGGGCGGCGGCATGGGACTGTCGCAGGGCGCCAGGGTGCGCATCGTCACCGAGCACACCAAAATGGCCATGCCCGAAACCAATATCGGGCTGTTTCCCGACGTGGGGGGCGGCTACTTTCTGAGCCGCTGTCCGGGCCATGTGGGCGAATATCTGGCGCTGACCGGCGAGGTGATAGGCGCCGACGACGCGATTGCCTTTGGCTTGGCCGATGTCAAACGCGAGGCGGCCAGCCTGCCGGCCCTTTGGGAGCGCCTGGCGGACCAGAACTTTGCGTCCGCAGCGGCGGCGGAGCAGTGGATTGCTACAGAATTAATAGCTGATACCGCGCGTTCTACCTGGGCTGGAGGCCAAATTGATAGCTATTTTTCATTGCTGCGGGTAAAACACATCATTGATGCACTGGAAGGCGCGCAGGACCCCTGGGCCCTTAAAACCGCCGCGACCCTGCGCAAGCGCTCGCCCCTGATGCTGCATGTGGCGCTGGAGCAGATTCGCCGCGCGCGCGGCATGAGCCTGGCCGACGATTTGCGCATGGAAAGGGACATGGTGAACCACTGCTTTCACCTGCGTGCGGGTGCCGTCGGCGAAACGGTGGAGGGCATACGCGCGCTGGCCATCGACAAGGACTACCAACCGAAGTGGAACCCCGCCCGGATTGAAGACGTCAAGCCGGGTATGGCCGATGCATTTTTTGTCAGCCCCTGGACGGCAGACAGCCATCCGCTGCGCGAGCTACGCTAGGCGTTCAGGTTTTTTGGGCTCCAGGCGACCCGGCCCTGCTAAATCTGCTCGTAAACCACCTGGGCAAGCTTCATCAAGTCGTCACGTGGCAGCTTGCCGGCCAGCGCGTAAGCAAAACCGTGCCCGACCCAATAAATCTCAGGGACCGGGCCCGCAGCGGAGTAGGTCAAGGGGGTATCGCGGCTGGCAGTTGCGGCGGTGCTGCTGCTGAGCGTTCCCAGGTACAACGTGACACGCTCACCGCCTGCGTTCTGGAACATGAACTGCGCCCGCGAGCCGCCGTTGCCGCCATCACCCGGCAGCAAACGCCCACCCACAAACTCGTAGCCCTGCGGCGAGAGATCAGGAACCTTCAAGGACTTGTCCAGCCGCTTGGACAGCCACTGAAGCAGATGCTCCTGCTGTGCGGCGGCGACCTCCACCGCGTGGCGCACTTCCGGTACATACACCGCATGGGCCAGGGCCGCCTGGCGCGCAAACTCCTGTTCCGTGCCTCGCGCCTTGGCCAGCATCTGGGCCGTGTCGGGCCGCGATGCGGCCCACCGCCCGTGCGACAGCCAGCCCACACCAAACGCCATCAGGACGCCCGCGGCGATGCCGCCCCAGCGCCACCACTGGTCAGACTGCTGGTGGGCCGCCGCCACCCGCTCTGCCGCAGCCAGCAAGCTGGGCGGCAGCGGCTCGTCCAGCAGGGGGCGCTGCAATTGACGCAGCGCATCGCGCTGGGCGCGCCAGGCCGCCAGCGTGGCGGTGGCCAGGGCATCACCGGCCAGGCGCGACTCCAGCGCGCCGCGCTCGGCAGCGGGCAACTGGTTGTCCAGCAGGGCGTGCAATTCGCTCTCTGAGACGGCGCGGGGGGAATGCTGCAGGTTCATGGGTTTGCCCGGATAGGTCATTGAAGACGATGCAGCACCGGCTTGTGGGTCACGGCGCGCAGGGCGGGCGTCTTGTCGAGGCTGCCTTCCATCAGTTCGCGCAGTCGGGCGCGGGCCCTGGACAGGCGGGACATCACGGTACCGACCGGCACCCCGGTGATCCGGGCCACATCTTCGTAGGACATATCCTCCAGGCTGACCAGCAACAGCGTGGCGCGCTGGTCTTCGGGCAGGCGCATCAGGCAGCGGTGCAAATCCATGGCCATGTCCAGACCCGTGTCGGCGGCAATCAGTTCGTCGTTCACGTCTTCCATATCAACCATCCTTCCCGCGTTGGATTGCCGGATCGAGCGACGCACCTGGTTGGCAAACTGGTTGTGCATCAGGGTAAACAGCCAGGCCCGCAGGTTCGAGCCTGCCGCCCACAGACGCCACTTGCTGCAGGCTCGCTCCAGCGTGTCCTGCACCAGGTCGTCAGCGGCCCAGGCATTGCCCGTCAATACCCGCGCATAGCGCCGCAGGCCGGGGATCTGGGCAATCAGCTCAGACCGGTCCATGGGCTCAGGCCCGGCCTGCCAGGGGTGTCATGCCGGGTGCCAACTGAACATCAGGGTTTGACGATGTGCCACACGTCCTGCACACCGTCACCGGTCTTGTCGCCCGGCTTGGTGTCCTTGATCCAGTAATACAGCGGCTTGCCTTTGATGGCCCACTGTTTTTTGCCATCATCACGGGTGATGACCATGTAGTCGCCGGAGGGCTTGTCGCTGTCGGCGGCCATCAAGGGCGGCCAGTTGGTGGCGCAGGGGCCGTTGCAAACGGATTTACCGCTGCCAGTGGCATCTTTGTCGAAGGTGTAAAGCGTCATGCCGTTGGCGCCCACCAGCATGCCATCGGCTACTTTGGCGGGGCTTTGGGCATACATCGAGGCGCAGGCCCCGAGCATTCCGGCGGACAGGGCGGCTATGGTCAAGAGTTTCATGGAGTTCTCCTTGGGAAAGGGGTGGTGCAGAAGTAGTCTGTACCTGCATAAACACCTGCGCAACCCGGATTATTCCATCAGCCCCGATTGTTTTTTCAGCTTGAACCGGGCGCCTTCACCCTTACCGGCTTCTTGACTTCATGGCACGCTCGACTTCCCGCTTGCCCTCGCGGTCCTTGATGGTGTCGCGCTTGTCATGTTCGCCCTTGCCCTTGGCCAGGCCAATCTCGCATTTGACCTTGCCCGCCTTCCAGTGCATGTTTAGCGGCACCAGGGTGAAACCTTTTTGCTCGACCTTGCCCATCAGCCGGCGAATCTCGTCCTTGTGCATCAGCAGTTTCTTGGTGCGCACCGAATCGGGCCGCACATGGGTCGATGCGGTGCCCAGCGGATTGATCTGGCAGCCGATGATGAAAAGTTCGCCGTTGCGTACCACCACATAGCCATCGGTCAACTGCACCTTGCCTTCGCGCACCGATTTGACCTCCCAGCCTTCGAGCACCATGCCGGCCTCAAAGCGCTCTTCAATATGGTAGTTGAAGAGGGCCTTTTTGTTATCGGCAATGCGCACGGCCGCAGCTGCCGCTTTGGCAGACAGCTTGGTGTCGGTTTTCCCGGAAGAGGCTGCGGCTGGTTTTTTGGAGGAGGATGCTTCTTTGGTGGCCATTGGATGGAAAATGTGGGCGCCATCGGCTAATACAATTGCGCGCAACTCCTGATTGTATGAAAACCGTTCACAAGTCCGTCCTGATCTGGTACAGCGCCGCCGAAATGTTTGCGCTGGTCACCGACGTCGCCAGCTATCCGGAGTTTTTGCCCTGGTGCGACCAGGCTTCCGTGCTTGAGCAGACCGCCGCCGGCATGACCGCCAAGGTCGGCATTTCCATTGCCGGCATCACGCAGAGTTTCACCACCCTCAATGTGCACCAGCCGGACCGCAAAGTCAGCCTCAAGCTGGTCGAAGGGCCATTTTCCAAGCTCGATGGCGAGTGGAATTTTCACCCCCTGGGTGACGGCAAGCAGCGTGCCTGCAAGGTCGAGTTCATGCTGCGCTACGGCTTTGACAACGCGGCACTGGCCGGACTGGTGGGGCCGGTGTTCGACAAGATTGCGGGCAGCCTGGTGGATGCCTTCGTCAAAAGGGCAGGCCAGGTCTATGGCGAGCCAGACTGATGGATGGCAAGCGCCTGAACATCGTGCTGGTTTACTCGCCAGCCCCGCGGCAGGTCCGCGAATGGCGTCTGACACTGGCGGCCGGAGCCACCGTGACCGAGGCACTTGCCCGTTGCGGCATTTTTGAGGAATTTCCGGATCTGCCCGGCACCGGGTTAACACTGGGCATCTGGGGCAAAAAAACCAGCTTGAACCACCAACTGCGGGATCAGGATCGCCTGGAAATTTACCGGGGCCTGCGGGTAGACCCCAAAGTGGCGCGCCGGGAACGCTTTAACCGACAGGGCGCGAAAAGCGCCGGGCTGTTTGCAAAAACCAGAGTCGGCGCAAAGGCCGGCTACTAGCCCCCACCCCCAAGCTGCAACCTACTGGCAACTGGCGTCCGAAACTTCCTGGGCGCGTCTGGACTCTTCCGCGCGCCTGGCGTCGTCCATCACCTCGCGTTCGCCCATGGTGTTGGTCGTGGCCACCCGCACACCCGATTTCAGGGTCGTCAGGTAACGTCTGGCCCGGTCACAGTTTTCTGCCCTGGATTTGGCGGTCTTTTCTTCTTCGACTTTCTTTTTGGCTGCTTCTTGCTCTTCAGCCTGCTTTTTCTTCGCTTCAAGTTCCGCGTCTTTGCCAGACAGCTTGGGCGCAGCGGCTTTGGCAACGGTGGCCGAAACGGGTGTCGCAGGGGCAGGGGATGCCGCAGCACTCCCGCCCGCTGCTGCCGCAAGCACCCGGTTGCTGCCGCCAGGGCGCTTGAGGATATTTTTTTCCTGCACGTCGGCCGGTGGCGAGCGGTCGCTAAATACCTTGCGACCATCTTTGTCTATCCACTGCCACTGGGCCAGTGCGGAAAGCGCACATGTCCCGCCGGCAAGGGCCAACACCAGGGTTCTTGAAGCAACTTTGAGATCCATTGGGCCAGTGTATCGCTGTGCCGCGTGGTTTGCTGCATGCCGCGCGGTAAAACGGCATTTTTGCCGCCTGGCGCCGAAAACCTCAGAAAATCGCTCGCAAACTGCTGCAAAAATGCCGAAAGGGTGGCCCCTGGGGGCTCTGGCGGCAAGGGTACAATCGTGTTTTTGGAGCCATCCCTATGCGCCTACTCGGCAAAGCGCTCACCTTCGACGACGTATTGTTGGTGCCAGCGTTCTCCCAGGTCCTGCCCAAGGACACCTCTCTTTCCACCCAGTTCTCCCGAAACATCCGCCTGAACCTGCCGCTTGTGTCCGCGGCCATGGACACGGTAACCGAAGCCCGCCTGGCCATTGCCATCGCGCAAGAGGGCGGCATCGGCATCGTTCACAAAAACCTGACACCGCAGCAGCAGGCGGCCGAAGTGGCCAGGGTCAAGCGTTACGAAAGCGGCGTGCTGCGCGACCCGGTGGTCATCACGCCGACACACACCGTGCGCCAGGTCATGGCGCTCAGCGAGCAGCTGGGCATTTCCGGTTTCCCGGTGATCGACGGCGGGCGGGTCGTCGGCATCGTGACCGGGCGCGACATGCGCTTCGAGTCGCGCATGGACGTGCCGGTCAGCACCATCATGACGCCGCGCGAGCGCCTGATCACGATTTCTGAAACGGCATCGCTGGAAGAGGCCAAGGCGCTTTTGAACAAGCACCGGCTCGAGCGGGTATTGCTGATCAATGACAATTTCGAGCTCAAGGGTCTGATCACCGTCAAGGACATCACCAAGCAAACCACTTTCCCGAATGCTGCGCGCGATGCGCGTGGCCAGCTGCGCGTCGGCGCGGCGGTCGGCGTCGGTGAGGGCACCGAAGAACGTGTCGAGGCGCTGGTCAGGGCCGGCGTCGACGCCATCGTGGTCGACACCGCCCACGGCCACAGCAAGGGCGTGATTGACCGCGTGCGCTGGGTCAAGCAAAACTACCCGCAGGTCGATGTGATTGGCGGCAACATTGCCACCGGCGCGGCGGCGCTGGCGCTGGCCGAAGCCGGCGCCGACGGCGTCAAGGTCGGCATTGGCCCCGGCAGCATCTGCACCACCCGCATCGTCGCGGGTGTCGGCGTGCCGCAAATCATGGCGATTGACAATGTGGCGACCGCGTTGCGCGGCAGCGGCGTTCCCTTGATTGGTGACGGCGGCATTCGCTACAGCGGCGACATTGCCAAGGCGATTGCCGCCGGTGCCAGCACCGTGATGATGGGCGGCATGTTTGCCGGTACCGAAGAGGCGCCGGGCGAAGTCATCCTGTACCAGGGCCGCAGCTACAAGAGCTACCGCGGCATGGGCAGCATAGGCGCCATGCAGCAGGGCAGTGCCGACCGCTACTTTCAGGAGTCCAGCACCGGCAACCCCAATGCCGACAAGCTGGTGCCCGAGGGCATCGAAGGCCGGGTGCCCTACAAGGGCTCCATGGTCGCCATCGTGTTCCAGATGGCCGGCGGTTTGCGGGCCAGCATGGGCTACTGCGGTTGCGCCACGATTGAAGACATGGCCAACAAGGCCGAGTTTGTGGAAATCACCTCCGCAGGCATCCGTGAAAGCCATGTCCACGATGTGCAGATCACCAAGGAAGCGCCGAATTACCGGGCTGATTGAGCCCCCACGCTTGTCACTGCGTGTACTACGCTGCCCCCCGAGGGGGCTAATTTTCCTAGGGGCGGCCCGTCGGAAAATTGTCTTCAAACTTCGACGGCCCCGTGGCGATTGATCAAATCCAATGCAGCACCAGAAAATCCTCATTCTCGATTTCGGCTCCCAGGTCACCCAGCTGATTGCCCGGCGCGTGCGCGAGGCGCATGTGTTTTGCGAAGTCCATCCCTGCGATGTGACCGATGAATGGGTGCGTGACTACGCCAAAGACGGCTCGCTCAAGGGCATCATCCTCTCGGGCAGCCATGCCAGCGTCTACGAAGACACCACCGACAAGGCGCCGCAGGCGGTGTTCGAGCTGGGCTTGCCGGTGCTGGGCATCTGCTACGGCATGCAGACCATGGCACACCAGTTGGGCGGCAAGGTCGAGGGCGGCCACAAGCGCGAGTTTGGCTCCGCCGATGTGCGCGCCCGTGGCCACACCGCGCTGCTCAAGGACATTGCCGACTTCACCACGCCCGAAGGGCAGGGCATGCTCAATGTCTGGATGAGCCATGGCGACAAGGTCACAGAAATGCCGCCAGGCTTCAAGCTCATGGCGTCGACCGATTCCTGCCCGATCGCCGGCATGGCCGACGAAGAGCGCCGCTTTTATGCGTTGCAGTTCCACCCCGAAGTCACGCATACCAAACAGGGCGCGGCGATTTTGCAGCGCTTTGTGCTGGGCATTTGCGGCACCCGGCCCGACTGGGTCATGGGCGACTACATCAGCGAAGCCGTCGAAAAAATCCGCCAGCAGGTCGGTGATGAAGAGGTCATTCTGGGCCTGTCGGGCGGTGTCGATTCATCGGTGGCCGCGGCGCTGATTCACCGCGCCATAGGTGATCAGCTGACCTGCGTGTTCGTCGACCACGGCCTGCTGCGCCTGAACGAAGGCGACATGGTGATGGACATGTTTGTCGGCAAGCTGCATGCCAAGGTGATTCGCGTCGATGCGGCCGGACAGTTTCTGGGGCAGCTGGCGGGCGTGAGCGAGCCCGAAGCCAAGCGCAAGATCATTGGCCGCGAGTTCGTCGAGGTATTCAAGGCCGAAGCCGCCCGGCTGAAAGCCGGCGACGGTGGCCACCAGGGCGCCAAGTGGCTGGCCCAGGGCACGATTTACCCCGATGTGATCGAGTCCGGCGGCGCCAAAAGCAAAAAAGCCGTCACCATCAAGAGCCACCACAATGTCGGCGGCCTGCCCGAGCAGCTGGGCCTGAAACTGCTGGAGCCGCTGCGCGAACTGTTCAAGGACGAAGTGCGCGAACTGGGCGAGGCGCTGGGCCTGCCGCACGACATGGTGTATCGCCATCCTTTCCCGGGGCCGGGCCTGGGCGTGCGGATTCTGGGTGAAGTCAAAAAAGAGTATGCCGACCTGCTGCGCCGCGCCGACGCGATCTTCATCGAAGAGCTGCGCAACTTCAAGGATGCCGAGACCGGCAAAAGCTGGTACGACCTGACCAGCCAGGCCTTCACGGTCTTTTTACCGGTGAAAAGCGTGGGCGTGATGGGCGATGGCCGCACCTATGATTACGTGGTGGCCCTGCGCGCGGTGCAGACCAGTGACTTCATGACGGCCGACTGGGCCGAGCTACCCTACGCGCTGCTCAAGAAGGTGTCCGGCCGCATCATCAACGAAGTGCGCGGCATCAACCGCGTGACCTACGACGTCAGCAGCAAGCCGCCCGCCACCATCGAGTGGGAATGATTCGGCTTCTTTCAGGGTCTATCGATATCTATCAGAAATCGAGGCTAAGTTCTTGTCCCGTATAGGAAACGTCTGTCGAGATCTATCGACATCTATCGGGGGATGCGCCCCAGTCTGACGGTAAATCTGACGGAGGTGTCGTGACGGTCTTTGGGTCGACTGAGCTGATCTGGAATCAATTTTGCTGTGCAGCAAATATTTCGTTCTTACGGAATATTCTATACAGTTCAATCATTCGCTGTACAGCGAATAACCCATAAGGCATGGTCGTGAACACACCTGAAGTCGAGAGCGCGTTGATCGCCGAACTCCTGGAAGCCCTGCGGGCCCTCCCGGACGTGACGGCCGATCTCGCGTGCCAAGTCGACGCTGGCGGGCAGGCGGCGGTGAACGACGTTTCAGTCTCGATGCAGGTTGCCGGGCGTCCCTTGGCATTGCTGGTCGGGATCCGAAAGGCGCTCTATCCACGGGATGTCCGGCAGGCACTTTGGCAGATCCGGGATGCAGCGTCGCGGCGCACTGGCGATGCCGGCGCAGAAGGCGCCGTGCCGCTGCTCGCGGCCGAATCGATCTCACCGGGCGCCAAGGACCTGCTGAAAGCGGAGCGGGTCGGTTATTTCGACGCCGGGGGCAGCCTGTACCTCCCGGCACCGGGGGCGCTCTTCTTCGTGGACAAGCCACCCTCGAAGTCGACCTCCCGGGCAATCCGTTCGCTGTTTTCCGGGCGTCGCGCTCACGTGTTGCATGGCCTGCTGATGCGTCGCGAGGATTGGCTGGGTGTGACCGAGCTGGCCGAGGACGTCTCGGCATCCCCGTCGACCGTGTCGATGGTCTTGACCGAACTGGAACGACTCGACTGGCTGGATTCACGGGGGCAGGGGCCGGGCAAGCAACGGCGCGTGAGTCAGCCTGCGGCACTGCTGGATGCCTGGGCCACGAGCCTGCGGCAGCAACCGGCTGAGGCGATGCGCAGGTTCTTCGTTCCTTCCATGAAGGTCGACGCCCTGGCCGCAGGACTTGACGGTGTGTGTGCTTCGCATGGGATCGACTACGCGGTCACCCACGAAGCGGCTGCCCAGCGCTACGCCCCTTTTCTGTCGAACGTCTCCCAGGTTCGCATCCGCTTGCCGGCCGGTTCGGTCACCGAGGCTGCGCTGGGTGAGCTGGGCGCCCGCCCCGTCAGCGAGGGCGCGAATCTGGTGGTCATCGACGCCAAGTCGCCGGGGGATCTTCTGTTCAGGCAGCGGGTGGACGGTGCCTGGCTGGCCAGCCCGATCCAGACCTATCTGGACCTGGTGCGCGCCGAGGGTCGCGCCAAGGAATTGGCCGAGCACCTGCGCAAGGAAAGGATCGGCTTCTGATGGTCAAACCTTCGCACTTCGGCGGATACAGCGATGCCTACACCGTGGACTGCGAGCGTGTCCTCGTCACGCTGTTGCGCGGGCTCGGGCCATGGAAGGAGTCGGTCTTCCTGGTCGGAGGTCTGACGCCGCGCTATCTGGTGCCCCAGCGTCCACCCGACGTGCCTGCGCACGCCGGCACGCTGGATGTCGACATCGTCATCGATCTGCAGCTCCTGGCCGACACCGACGCGTACCACTCGCTGGAGGACAACTTCAAGCGCATGGGGTTCGAGCGCGCTGTCAACGAACAGGGTTTGAAGCTTTCGTGGCGCTGGCAAACGCGCACCGAGCACGGGGCGCTGATGGTGCTGGAGCTCTTGGCAGATGCGCCCCAGATCGCCGGGGGCCGGGTGCAGCCGTTGCCGACGGAAGGCACGATCTCGGCGCTCAACATCCCGCACTCGTCCATCGTTTTCGACCTGCATCAGGTCACCGAGATCCGTGCGGAGCTGCTGGGCGAGAACGGCATGGCCACCGAACGCGTCAAGCATGCGGACATCGTCAGCTTCACTTGCCTGAAGGCCTTCGCGTTCGACCAGCGTTTCGAGCGCAAGGACGCCCATGACCTGATCTACTGCATCGAGCATGCCCCAGACGGGCTCGGCGCCGTCGTCGCAGCCTTTGGCCATGCGATGGCCGGCTCGCATTCAGCCGTCATCCGGGAGGGACTCGATGTCCTGAGGCGCCGATTCGCCAATGACGAGGCGACCGAGGGCTACCGC
>NZ_JANOAL010000010.1:0-5451 GCF_031411155.1 Polaromonas sp.
ACAAACCGCACCGGCGCCCGCGCCGCCGCCCGAAAAAATCGCGCCGGCACCGACGCCACAAGGCGCTGTCGGGCCGACCAGCGCCGAGCCCGAAGTCACCGCCTTTGACATCGCCGTGCGCACGCCGCCCGGATTTGGCGATTTGCGGGAACTGCTGGAAAAGCACATCGAGCTGCAGCGCTACCGCGCGGTGACCGATCTTGACGACGCCGAACTGGCGCGCCTGATCGTGCTGGCCGAGCGCAATGTGCGCAACCTGGTCGGCACGCTGGGCTATTTCAGCCCCGACATCCGCATCACTCGCGAAGGCGAGATCAACCAGCGCCCGACCATCGTGGTGGCGGTGGAGCCGGGCGAGCCGACCCTGATCGGCCCGGTCGCCCTCAACTTTGCCGGTGACATTGCCGCATCGCCCGACCCGGATGCTGCCGCGCAGCGCAGCGCCATCGAGCGCGACTGGCGCCTGCCCAGCGGCCGGCGCTTCACGCAGGATGCCTGGGACGGCGCCAAAACCCAGGCCCTGCGCGCGCTGGTGGCGCGCCGCTACCCAGCCGGCAAGCTGGCCTCCAGCCTGGCCGACGTGGATGCGCCGGCGCGCACGGCCAGCCTGTCGCTGACACTCGATTCGGGGCCGCTGTACCGGCTCGGCAGCCTGCAGGTCTCGGGCGTGGAGCGCTACGACCCGGTGCTGGTGCCGCGCCTGACGCGCCTGAATGCCGGTGCGGTGTATGACCAGAACCAGCTGCTCGAGGCCCAGCAGCGGCTCGCGTCCAGCGGCTATTTTGATTCGGCCACCGTGTTCATCGACCCCGACAGCGACCCGCAGGCGGCGCCGGTGCAGGTGCAGGTGCGCGAAGCCAAATTGCAAAAAATCATTCTGGGCGTGGGCCTGACGACCGACAGCGGGCCGCGCGCGTCGGTGGAGCACACCCACCTGCGCGTGCCAGGCATAGGCTGGCGCGCCGTGACCAAGCTGCAGCTTGAGAAAAAGTCCCCGTTTGCCCAGACCGAGTGGACCTCCTTGCCCGATGCGTCCAGCTGGCGCTGGGTGGCGCTGGGCCGCATCGAACGCCTGAACGACAACGAACTGATTACCCAGACCCAGCGCCTGCGCTTTGGCCGCACCCAGGCCGGCGAGCGCATTGACCGCACTATTTACCTGCAATACGACCGGGCACGGGTGCACGGCGCTGGGCTGGCGGGCGCTAGCGCCGCCGACACCGGCGACGGCTCGGCCCTGAGCGCGAATTACGTCTGGACCGGCCGCTACTTTGACAGCCTGCCCTTCCCCGGCAAGGGCTATGGCCTGGGCTTCGAACTGGGCGGCGGCACCACCTTGGGCGGCCAGCGCCAGCCCTATGCCCGCGCCGTGGGCCGCTGGCTGGGCATCCAGCCGCTGCAGAGCGGGCGCCTGGCCCTGCGCGCCGAAGCCGGTGCCGTGCTGGCCAAAGACTCGGCCGCCATCCCCAGCACGCAGCTGTTTCGCACCGGCGGCGACAGCAGCGTGCGCGGCTATGGCCTGCGCGACATTGGCATCAAGCTGGCCAATGGCGTGACCGGCCCCGGCCATTACCTGGCCGTGGGCAGCGTTGAATGGCAGCGCCCGATTTTGCGCGACGGCCTGCCCAGCGAATGGGAACACACCGTGTTCATGGATGCCGGTGCCGTGGCCGACAAGGCGCAAGACCTGCGCCCCTCGGTCGGCGTGGGCACCGGCGTGCGCTGGAAAAGCCCGATCGGGCCCCTGCAGATTGACCTGGCCTATGGCGTCAAACCCCAAAAGTTGCGGCTGCACATGAGCGTGGGCTTTGTTTTCTGATGAACGCCGTGAACACGCATAACACCCCTCAAGACAGGCCCGAAGCAGCGTCGGGCAAGGCATTGCGCTGGTTCAAAGCCCTGGCGCTGGCCGCCGGCAGCACGCTACTGCTGGTGGTGCTGGCCGCCACCGGCGCGCTGTGGTGGTGGGCCGGCACCGATGGCTCGCTGGCCACGGCGCTGCGCTGGGTCGGGCAATACCGGCCGCTGCAGGCCCAGCGCGCCTCCGGCTCCTTGCGCAGCGGCGGTCATGTGGACGATTTGCGCTGGCAGCAAGCCGGGCTGACGGTGCAGGCCAACGATGTCACGCTGGTGTGGCAACCGTGGTCGCTGCTGCGCGGCCGGCTCACGCTGGACCGGCTGGAGGCGGCCAGCGTGCGGGTGGACGACCAGCGCCCGCCATCCGCCACGCCCACCAGCCCGCCCAATGCGCTGGGGCTGCCGCTGGGCGTCACGCTCGATGCGTTTTCGGTCGGGCAACTGCTGTGGCGCGGCGCAAGCGGTTCAGCCAATTTCGAAGCGGCGGCCATTTCGGGCCGCTACGGCTATAACGGCCTGCGGCACCAGCTCGACCTGGCCAACGCCCAGATCGCGCGCGGGCGCTACAGCGGGCGCGCCATCCTGTCGTCGAGCAGCCCGCTGACGCTGGACGCCACCCTGTCGGGCGCAGTGACAGCCACCCTGCCCAACAGCAACACCGCCCTTCCGCTGGCGTTTCGCGCCAGCGCGCGCGGGCCACTGACCGAACTGAAGGTAGAAGCCGCGCTGCAATTGGCGGCCCCGCCCGCCGCCCCCAGTGGCAGCCAAGCCGCACAGCCACAAGCCAGCCTCATGGCACGCGTCACGCCGTGGGCGGCCCAGCTGCTGCCACAAGCTGATGCCAGTTTTCGCGACCTTGACATCGCCGCGCTATGGCCGGGTGCGCCGCAAACCCTGCTGACCGGCAGCGCCAGCGTGCGCCCCCTGCCCAGCACCAGCACCTCGGTGATCAGCCCCCTCTGGGCCTTGCAAGCGCAGCTGGTCAACCGCCTGCCCGGCCCCTGGAACGCGCAGCGCCTGCCACTGGAGCAACTGCAGGCCGATGGCGAATGGCGCGATGGCACGGCCATGGTGCGCGCCCTCAAGGCGCAAGTGGGCGGCGGCGTGCTGCAGGCCAGCGGCGAATGGCAAGGCACGGCCGCGCCGCCACAACAGGCCTGGCAACTCAAAGCCACGCTGCAGGGCGTGAACCCGGCCCTGCTGCACAGCCAGCTCGCGGCGCTGCCGCTGGACGGCCGGGCCACCGTGCGTGGCCAGGGCCAGTTGCTGAACTTTGAAGCGAAGGTGCAGGCGAACAGGGACAAGCGCAAGGCCGCCAGCCCATCCGCAGCGGCCTTGCGCCTGCAGCAACTCAGAGAGGCCAGCGCCAGCGGCAGCTGGAACCCCGGGCAGGCCGGCGGCACGCTGCTGCTGTCGGCCCTGCGCGTGCGCACCGACGAGGCCGAGCTGAGTGGCCAGCTCGAAGCACAGCCCGCCGCGCAGGGCGGCAAGGGCAAGCTGAGCCTGACCGCGCCGGGGCTTGACGGCAAGGTGGAAGGCGAGTTGCGGCCCGGCAGCGGCAAGGGTGAGCTGAGCCTGCGCGGCGGCGATGCGGCGCAGGCGCTGCGCTGGCTGCAAAAACTGCCGGGTGTGCCCGCTGCAATTCAAGGCACCTCGGCCAGTGGCAGCGCAGCGTTGAATGCGAACTGGCAAGGCGGCTGGCGCGACCCGACGCTGCAGGCCCGGCTGGAGATGGCCTCGCTCGACTGGCGTGCGGCTGCCTCCGGGGCCGCAGCCGCCCCAAGCCCCAATCTGCTGAAACTGCGCGCCGTGCAAGCCACGCTGTCCGGCCGCCTGAGCCAGGCACAGCTCAACCTGCAGGGCCGGCTCGAAGCCGATCAACGGCGTTACGCCCTGCAACTGGCCGCCGACGGCGGGCGCGTCGCCGCCACGCGCAACGCCGCACTGAGCGAATCGGCCTGGCAGGGCCTGCTCAGGCAACTGACGGTATCGGTCGAAGACCCGGCGCTGGGCAGCGGCGCCTGGCGGCTGGCCACGCGCGGCGCGCTGCCGCTGAAATGGACGCCAACCCGCAGCGGCGGCGCCTTTGAAAGCGGCGCGGGCGAGGCCCTGCTGAGCGCGCCATCTTCGCAAGCCGCGCCCCCGTCACAAGCCACGCTCGCCTGGCAGCCGGTGCGCTGGCGGCCCGGCGAACTGATCACCGCCGGCAAACTGAGCGGCTTGCCGATGGCCTGGATGGAACTGCTGGCCGGCCCGCAACTGGCCGGCGCGGGTCTGGCCGGCAACCTGGTGTTTGATGGTGAATGGGACGCCACGCTGGGCGACACCCTGCGCCTCAAAGCCAGCCTGGCGCGCAGCAGCGGTGACATCTCGGTTCAGGCCGAAACCAGCCAGGGACGGGCCGCGCGCGTGGCGGCGGGTGTCAGGCAGGCGCGCCTCTCGCTGGCCAGCGAAGGCGATGCCGTGGCGTTGGCGCTGCGCTGGGACAGCGAACGCGCGGGCACGGCCGACGGCCAGCTCAGGACCCGGCTGAGCCGGGCGCCCGCCGGCACGGGCGTGGGAGGATGGCAATGGGCCGCCGATGCGCCGCTCAGCGGCCAAGTCCGTGCGCAGCTGCCGCGCGTCGGCGTTTGGTCGGTGCTGGCGCCGCCGGGCTGGCGCCTGCGCGGCTCGCTGGGGGCCGATGTGGCGATCAGCGGCACGCGTGCCGCGCCGCTGCTGGCGGGCGACTTGCAGGCCAACGACCTGGCGCTGCGCTCGGTCGTCGATGGCATCGAGTTTGGCAACGGCCGCCTGCGCGCCCGGCTGGACGGCACGCGCCTGCGCATCAACGAATTCACCCTGCAGGGCGCTGGCGACAAGGGCACAGGCGGCACGCTCACGGCCCAGGGCGAAGCCGCCTGGGTCGAAGGCCGGCCGCAGGTGCAGCTGAACGCCACCCTGCAGCGGCTGCGCGCCAGCCTGCGCACCGACCGGCAACTGACCGTCTCCGGCGAGGTCCAGGCCAGCCTGAAGGGCCAGCAGACCGAGCTGACCGGCAAGCTGGTGGTGGACCAGGCCCGCATCATCCTGCCCGATGAAGGCACGCCGCAACTGGGCGACGACGTAGTGGTGCGCACCACCAGCGGCGCAGCGGCAGGCCAGAAGGCGCCGGCCCAAACCAGCGGCGCAACGACCGACAAAGACGCCCGGCCCGTCAAGCTGGCGCTGCAGCTGGACCTGGGCCGTGACTTCCGGATCCAGGGCAAGGGCATAGACACCCGGGTGCGCGGCACGCTGGCCCTGAGCGGCGAGTCGCTGCGCGCGCCCCGGCTGGTCGGCAGCGTCAACACCGACGGCGGCCAGTACCGCGCCTACGGCCAGCGCCTGGACGTGGAGCAGGGCCTGCTGCGCTTCACCGGCGCCATCGACAACCCGGCGCTCGACATCCTGGCGATTCGCCCCAACCTGACGCAGCGCGTGGGCGTGCAGATCCTGGGGACCGCCCTGCTGCCGCGGGTGCGCCTTTACGCCCAGCCCGAGCTATCTGATGCCGAGAAGCTGTCATGGCTGGTGGTGGGCCGCTCATCGGCAGCCGGCGGCGCCGAAGCCGCG
>NZ_JANOAL010000011.1:0-2341 GCF_031411155.1 Polaromonas sp.
GGGGCAGTCGACGTGGGCGTAGTGGCGGTTGGCCGTCTCGTACTCGACGTGGGCGGTGTTGATGGTGATGCCGCGGGCCTTTTCTTCGGGCGCCGCATCGATCTGGTCGTAACCCTTGGCTTCGCCGCCGAATTTGGCCGCGAGCACGGTCGTGATGGCCGCCGTCAGGGTCGTCTTACCGTGGTCCACGTGGCCAATCGTGCCGACGTTGACGTGCGGCTTGGTGCGTGCGAATTTTTCTTTTCCCATTTTTCAATTCTCCAAAGAGCTAATTCCCGTGTACAGGTTTAATGTTTGCACGATGTTGCTGGTTCGCCCCGCACGGGAACAGGGCGGCACATCGTCGCAGACAGCTTCTCAATCAGTCGAGGACAGGGCCAATCGCTTCACGATCCGGCTCCGCCCCCAAAATCATCATTTTGCGCGGGCCGCCATGATGGCTTCCGACACATTGCGTGGAGCCTCGCTGTAATGCTTGAACTCCATGGTGTAGGTGGCACGACCCTGCGACATCGAACGCAGCGTGGTGGAGTAGCCGAACATTTCCGACAACGGCACTTCGGCCTTGATGGCCTTGCCGCCACCGACCATGTCTTCCATGCCCTGCACCATGCCGCGACGCGAGGACAGATCGCCCATCACGTTGCCGGCGTAGTCTTCAGGGGTTTCGACTTCCACCGCCATCATCGGCTCCAGAATCACCGGGCTGGCCTTGCGGCAGCCTTCCTTGAAGCCAAAGATCGCGGCCATCTTGAAGGCCAGTTCGTTCGAGTCCACATCGTGGTAGGAACCGAAGTGCAGCGTCACCTTGACGTCCACCACCGGGTAACCGGCCAGCACACCCGAAGTCACGGCCTCGTTGATGCCTTTTTCCACCGCCGGAATGTACTCGCGCGGCACCACGCCACCCTTGATCGCGTCGACAAACTCGATGCCCTTGCCGGGCTCATTGGGCTCAATCTTGAGCACGACGTGCCCGTACTGGCCCTTGCCGCCGGACTGGCGCACGAACTTGCCTTCGGCATCCTCGATGGTCTTGCGGATGGTCTCGCGGTAAGCCACCTGCGGCTTGCCGACGTTGGCTTCCACGCCGAACTCGCGCTTCATGCGGTCCACAATAATTTCCAGATGCAGCTCGCCCATGCCGGCAATCAGGGTCTGGCCGGACTCTTCGTCGGTCTTGACGCGGAAAGACGGGTCTTCCTGGGCCAGACGCTGCAGGGCGATGCCCATTTTCTCCTGGTCAACCTTGGTCTTGGGTTCGACGGCCTGGGTGATCACCGGCTCGGGGAACACCATGCGCTCGAGCATGACAATCGCGTCCGGATCACACAGGGTTTCACCGGTCGTCACGTCTTTCAGACCGACGCAGGCGGCAATGTCGCCAGCGCGAATTTCGCTGACTTCTTCGCGGTTGTTGGCGTGCATCTGCACGATCCGGCCGATACGCTCCTTCTTGCCCTTGATCGGGTTGTAAACGCTGTCGCCCTTTTTCAGCACGCCAGAGTACACGCGAACAAAGGTCAGCTGACCGACAAACGGGTCGGTCATCAGCTTGAAGGCCAGCGCGGCGAATTTCTCTCCGTCATCGGCCTTGCGCGTCACGGGCTGCTCGTCGTCATCCATGCCCTTGACAGGTGGAATATCGATCGGCGAAGGCATGAATTCAATCACCGCATCCAGCATGCGCTGAACGCCCTTGTTCTTGAACGCCGTGCCGCAGTACATGGGCTGGATTTCGCTGGCAATGGTGCGCGTGCGAATGCCAAACTTGATCTCTGCTTCGGTCAAATCGCCTTCTTCAAGGTATTTGTTCATCAGCTCTTCAGACGCCTCGGCAGCCGCCTCGACCATCTTTTCGCGCCACTCCTTGGCCAGCGCCAGCAGTTCAGCCGGGATTTCACGGTAGTCGAATTTCATGCCCTGAGAGGCTTCGTCCCAGATGATGGCCTTCATTTTGAGCAGGTCGACCACGCCGGTGAAGTTTTCTTCGGCGCCGATGGGGATCACCATGGGCACGGGGCTGGCCTTCAGACGCAGTTTCATCTGCTCCACGACCTTGAAGAAGTTGGCACCGGTGCGGTCCATCTTGTTGACAAATGCCAGACGCGGCACCTTGTATTTGTTGGCCTGGCGCCAGACCGTCTCGGACTGGGGCTGAACGCCACCGACCGCGCAGTAAACCATGCAGGCGCCATCCAGCACGCGCATGGAGCGCTCCACCTCGATGGTGAAGTCCACGTGGCCCGGGGTGTCGATAATGTTGATGCGGTGCTCAGGCAGGGACGAATCCATGCCCTTCCAGAAGCAGGTGGTGGCAGCAGAGGTGATCGTGATGCCA
>NZ_JANOAL010000012.1:0-4185 GCF_031411155.1 Polaromonas sp.
AAACTTGTGCGCGGCGGCCAGGCCAATGCCTGATGAGCCGCCGGTGACCAGCACCACCTTGCCGCCGACGGTGCCCTTGAGCGAGCGGTCAATGTGCAGGTCCGGGTCGAGATGCCGCTCCCAGTAGTCCCACAGGCGCCACGCATAATCCTTCAGGTTGGGGCATTCGATGCCTGAACCCTTGAGCGCGGCCGTCATGTCGCGGCTGTCAAACCGGGTCGGGTAGTTGACGAATGTCAGCATGTCCTCGGGCAAGCCCAGATCTGCCAGCACGGCATTGCGCACCCGTCGCACCGGCGCCAGCGCCATCAGGCTCTTTTTGACGCTGCGTGGAATGAAACCCAGCAGCGCGGCGTTGACGAACAGGTTCATCTTGGGCGCGTGCGCGGCCCGGCTGAAAATATCCAGCACATCGCCCACCCGGTAGCCGACCGGGTCCACCAGATGGAAGCACTTCTTGGCGATGGCCGTTTTATGGCTGATGTGGTCCAGCGCATCGACCACGAAATCGACCGGCACGATGTTGACGCGCCCGCCCTCCAGCCCCACGGCCGGCATCCACGGCGGCAGCAGCTGCCGCATGCGCTGGATCAGCTTGAAGAAATAGTAGGGCCCGTCGATCTTGTCCATCTCGCCGGTGCTGCTGTCGCCCACCACCATGGCGGGCCTAAACACTGTCCAGGGCACCTTGCATTCCTTGCGCACGATTTTTTCGCTCTCGTGCTTGGTCAGAAAGTAGGGGTGCTCGTAGTTCTCGGCTTCCTCAAACATGTCTTCGCGGAACACGCCTTCGTACAGGCCGGCGGCCGCAATGGAACTGACATGGTGAAAGTGCCCGGCGTCAATCGCCTTGGCGAATTCAACCGTGTTGCGGGTGCCATCGATGTTGACCGCCGTCTGGCTTTCTGCGTCGGCGCTCAGGTCATACACCGCCGCCAGATGGTAGAAGTGGTCAATCTGGCCCTTGAGTTTTTTGACGTCATCGCTGCTGACACCGAGCTTTTTGCTGGTCAGGTCGCCATGCACAGCCACCGCCCTGGCGGCGCTGACGCCCCAGTACTCGCGCAACGCGGCCAGCTTGCCGGCGCTCTCCTTGCGGATCAGGAAGTGCACCGTGGACCCTTTTCGCTCCAGGAGTTTTTTAACCAGGCGTTTACCAATGAAGCCTGTGGCTCCCGTGACGAAATACTGCATTGTCATTGTCCTTATTTGCTTATGCGCTGCTTTGCGTTGCGGTTGAAAAATTGATTCTTGCTTAAACCATAGCACTGTCTATTCAGCAAAAACCCGCGCCCGGGGCTTTGGCGCTCGTTTTTCCATAGAGCGAGACCCCTAACGCTCTAGAAGCCCGCATCTAAACGCCGCCGCCCGGAGCGCTTACATTCTCGGGTGTGCGCGGCGTGTTGCCAGCGCAAATTTCTCATCCCTCAAGTCTGGAGTCCCCCATGGTCAAGAAACTGCAAAAAATGAGCGCCGATAAAAAATCCGCCCCCCACCTGTCCGGCGCCGTCAAGGAGTCGGCCCAGCAAATCTGGCTGGCAGGTCTGGGCGCTTTTTCCAAGGCGCAAGAAGGCGGCGGCAAGGTGTTTGAAACCCTGATCAAGGAAGGCCTGGCCATTCAGCGCAAGACCCAATCCGTGGCTGAAGAGAAAATCTCCGAGGCCACCAGCAAAATGGCCAACATGGCGACCGACATCCAGTCCAAGGCCGGCTCCCAGTGGGACAAGCTCGAAAACATCTTTGAAGAGCGCGTGGCCAAGGCCCTGAACAAGCTCGGCGTGCCATCGGCCCGCGACGTGGACGCCCTGATCGCCCGCATCGACGAGCTGAACAAGAACGTGCAAAAAATGAGCGGCAAGGCCCCGGCCAGCGCCAAAGCACCGGCCGCCAAAAAGGCCGCCAAGCCTGCAGCCGCCAAAACCGCTGTGGCCAGGCCAGTCGCAGCCAAGCGCCCCGCCGCCAAGCGTGCGGCCAAGCCCGCCGTTGCCAAGCCAGCCGCAGAGGGCAAGCCCGCGACTACCGCAGCCTAAGCACCGGCTGCATTTGAGAAAGGGACATCTCGTCCCTTTTTTTACGCCTGTGCGTTCCGATTGCTGACGCTCCCTTCCCGCCCGGCATGCTGCAAAGCAGCAAACATTTTGGCTCACGCCGTCTACACTTTCCCGCCATGACTTTCCAAAAGACTGCTTTCCAAGCTGCAAAAACCGGCGCGTCGACCCGAACGCCCCGCATCGCCCTGGCCCTTGCCGGTGGCGGGCCGTTGGGGGCGATTTACGAAATCGGTGCGCTCTGTGCGCTCGACGAATCGCTGCAGGGCCTGTCGTTCACCCGGCTGGATCACTACGTCGGCGTGTCTGCGGGCGGCTTTATTGCCGCCGGTCTGGCCAACGGCATGGCGCCGCGTGAGCTGTGCGCCGCCTTTATTGAAAACGACGACCAGGTGTCGGAAGTGTTTGACCCGGCCTGGCTGATGGTGCCGGCCTATGGCGAGTTTTTGCGGCGCAGCGTCATGTTGCCGGGCCTGGCCGCCTCGGCTTTGTGGCAGGCCACCCTTGGCCGCAAGTCGCTGGTGCACGCCCTCGAAACGCTGGGCCCGGCCCTGCCCACGGGCATTTTCTCCAACAACGAAATTGATGTGCGGCTGGCCCGGCTGTTTTCCAAACCCGGCCGCACCAATGACTTTCGCCAGCTCGGCACCCGCCTGACACTGGTCGCCACCAACCTGGACAGCGGCGACGCGGCGCCTTTCGGGCGGCCCGGCCTGGACCATGTGCCCATCTCCAAGGCGGTGCAGGCCAGCTCGGCCCTGCCCGGGCTGTTTCCGCCGGTCGAAATTGACAACCATTACTACGTCGATGGCGCGCTGAAGAAAACCATGCACGCCGCCGTGGCGCTGGACGAAGGCATTGACCTGATGTTCTGCCTGAACCCGCTGGTGCCGTTTGATGCCACGCGCCGGCCCGCGCTGGCCATGAACCAGCGCGTCATGCGGCGCGGCCTGCCGCCCGAGAAACAGGCGATACCGCGCATCGTCAGCGGCGGCCTGCCGGCCGTGATGAGCCAGACCTTTCGCTCCATGATCCACTCGCGGCTGGAGCTCGGCATGCGGCACTACGAGCAGGTCTACCCCGACACCGACATCGTGCTGCTGGAGCCCGATGGCCGCGACACCGAGATGTTTCTGGCCAACACCTTCAGCTACCGCCAGCGCCGCGAGCTGGCCGAGCACGCCTACCAGAGCACCCGGCAGATGCTGCGCTCGCGCAAGACCACGCTGTCCGCCAAGCTGGCGCGCCACGGCGTGTCGCTGAACCTGGACGTGCTGGGCGACCCCAGGCGCCACCTGGTGGCCAAGACGCCCGCCGCCACCCGCGTCGGCCGCGCCATCGCCTCACTTGAAGAGATGATGGAAGACATCAGCCACGCCTGCGTGACCTTGCCCGCTGCAATGCGCGGCCTGGCGCCCACCTGAGAAAGGGCTGCTGGACTTCCCTAGTTCCCGGCATTGAGGTGCTGGGTTAGAGTACGAAAAATTAGAAAGTAGCAAACCATGGCGAAAAAAGCGCCGCGCCGAACCGCCGAGCGCATTCTGGAGGTCACGCTGGACCTGTTCAACCGCTTTGGCGAACCGAATGTTTCGACCACCCTGATTTCTGCCGAACTCAGCATCAGCCCCGGCAACCTCTATTACCACTACCCCGCCAAAGATGAGCTGATCAACTCGCTGTTTGACCGCTACGAACGCTCGCTGAATGAACTGCTGAACGCCAGCGACGGCGTGCGTGACGTGGAAGATGCCTGGTTTTACATGCACACGCTGTTCGAACTGATCTGGCAATACCGCTTTTTGTACCGCGACCTGAACGATCTGCTGTCCAAAAACCGCCGGCTGGAGACACACTTCCAGTCGGTGCTGAAGAACAAGACCCGATCCGTGCGGGTGTTGCTGGACGGCATCGGATCGGGCAGCGAGTTTACGAATGCGGATGAGAAGGCTTTTCGCGATGCGGGCTGCACGTTCGCTTACTACCATCCGACGCGCTCCTGGCGGGTGGATAAGCTGAACCGGCGGACGCACCGGCGCATCCTCGTCATCGATGGCAAGGTCGGCTTCACGGGCAGCGTGGGCTTTGCGGAGAAGTGGGCCGGGAATGCGGATTCGCCGGACCACTGGCGCGATGTGCA
>NZ_JANOAL010000013.1:0-1886 GCF_031411155.1 Polaromonas sp.
ACGAGCCCGGTTCGCTGGCGGTGCTCGCCGCGCAAAAGGACGGCAACTTCAAGCCTTGCCCCGTCTCGGCCGACGACATGGCGATGATGGCCTTTACCTCGGGCACCACGGGCAAGCCCAAGGCGGCGGTACACACGCACCGCGACGTTCTCGCCGCCTGCGAGGCCTGGCCGCGCCATGTGCTCAAGGCCAGCGCGGACGACATCGTGATGGGCTCGCCGCCGCTGGCCTTCACCTTTGGCCTGGGCGGCATGCTGGTGTTTCCGATGTGGGCAGCCGCCTCGGTGTACTTCCCGTCCATTGCCTACACGCCCGAGGCGATGGTCAAGCTGATCGGGCAGGTGGGCGCCACGATTTGCTACACCGCCCCCACGTTTTACCGCCAGATGGCGCCGTTTGCCAGGCTGCATGGCGTGCCCAGCCTGCGCCAATGCGTGAGCGCGGGCGAAAGCCTGCCGGATGCCACGCGGCAGCTGTGGAAAGAGGCCACCGGCATAGAGATGCTGGACGGCATTGGCGCCACCGAAATGTTTCACATCTTCATTTCCTCGACCGGCAGCGATATCCGGCGCGGCGCGATTGGCAGGGTCGTGCCCGGTTACAGCGCCAAGGTCGTCAACGACAAGGGCGTGGAAGTCCCGCGCGGCAGCATCGGCAAACTGGCGGTGAAAGGGCCGACCGGATGCAAGTACCTCGACGATGCGCGTCAGGGCAACTATGTCAAGGACGGCTGGAACTACCCCGGCGACGCCTTCATGCAGGATGCCGACGGCTATTTTTTTTACCAGGCGCGCGACGATGACATGATCATCACGGCCGGCTACAACGTGGCTGGCCCCGAGGTCGAAGACGCCCTGCTGAAACACCCGGCCGTGGCCGAATGCGGCGTCGTCGGCTTGCCAGACGCGGAGCGCGGCATGGTGGTCAAGGCCTTTGTCGTGCTCAAGCCCGGACCGGCCGGTGACAGCCAGATGGTGAAAGCCCTGCAGGACCATGTCAAGACCACCTTGGCCCCGTTCAAATACCCGCGCCAGATTGAGTTTCTGGACAGGCTGCCGCGCACCGAAACCGGCAAGTTGCAACGCTTCAAACTGCGGCAGCCATGAAGTTCACCACGCAAAAACAGGTCCGGTTTCAGCACTGCGATCCGGCCGGCATTGTTTTTTATCCGCAGTATTTTGTGCTGTTGCATGAAGTGCAGGAAGATTTTCTGGCGCACATCGGGTTTGCCGAACACGCCCTGATTGCCGGCGGCACCGGCGTGCCCATCGTCGATCTGAAAGCCGAATTTCTGGGCATGTGCCGCTACGGCGACCAACTTTCCATCACCCTTGAGCTGACGCGCATCGGCCGCTCCAGCCTGGGCATGGCTTACACAATTCACGCCAGCCCGACCACGCCGGGTGAGGCCGCGGCCATCAAGCTGCGCGCCCATGGCGTGGTGGTCTATTCAGAACTGCCGCACGGCAAACCCGTACGCATCCCGGAAAACCTGCGCTACGCGCTGACACCGTATCTAGAGACACATCAGGAAAAGCATGACTACAAAAATCCAACCCCCTGACTGGGCCGAACCCAAAGGCTACTCCAACGGCATCCTGGCGCGCGGCGCACTGCTGTTCGTCGGCGGCCAGATCGGCTGGAATGCGCAGCAGCAGTTTGAAAGCGATGACTTCGTCGCGCAGACGCGCCAGACCCTGCTGAACATTGCAGCCGTCCTCAAGGCCGGCGGTGCGGGCCCGGAACACATGGTGCGCATGACCTGGTATGTGGTGGACCGCAACGAGTATGTTGCCAGGCTGAAAGAGGTGGGAGGCGTTTACCGCGAAGTCATGGGGAAAAACTTCCCGGCCATGACCTGCGTTGCGGTTGCGGCTCTGGTCGAA
>NZ_JANOAL010000014.1:0-2062 GCF_031411155.1 Polaromonas sp.
GCGCTGGTGGCCACCGCCATTGGCCTGTTTGCCGCCATTCCGGCAGTGGTGGCCTACAACCGCTTCGCGCACGATATTGACCGCATCGCCAACCGGCTGGAGACCTTTATTGAAGAGTTCTCCAACATCCTGCAGCGCAACTTGGGCGCGCAATCGCCTTCGGGTCACTGAAATGTTGCCCCCCACGCTTGTCGCTTCGCGTGCCTTCGGCGGTGCGCTGCCCCTTTCACCAAATGATGGGGCTAATTTTCCTGGGGGCGGCCCGGCGCTGCGGCCGCAGGCTCGAAGCAACGTCGTTGCAACTTGAAAGGAGACCGCCATGCCAGCAGTCACTTCCCGCGGCCGGGGCCGCCGCACCATCAGTGAGATCAACATGGTGCCGTTTATCGACGTCATGCTGGTGCTGCTCATCATCTTCATGGTGACGGCGCCGCTGATCACGCCCAGCATGATCGCCCTGCCCCGCGTCGGCAAGGCCGCCAGCCAGCCGCCCAGCCCGGTGCAGATCCTGATTGGCAAGGATGAAACGATTCAGCTCAAGATCAAGACCGATTCGGTGCCCAGCAACCTGCGCAACGTGGCCGCCGACATTGTCAGGATGGAGCCGGCCGTCAAGGCGGGGGCACAAGCCGTACCCGTGGTCATCAGCGCCGACAAGTCCATCAAGTACGAAACCGTGGTGAAGGTGATGGACAGCCTGCAAAGAGCCGGCGTGTCGCGTGTCGGCCTGTCGGTGCAGACCGGCAAATAGGCAACAGCCTGACCCGAAGAATCATGCCCAGCGCCGCAGACCGCCTCGAATTTGGACCGCCGCCCAACGCGGGTTCGATGCGCGCGATGGGCCTGGCGCTGCTGGTGCATGCCCTGCTCATCATTGCCCTGACCTGGGGCGTCCACTGGAAGCGCAGCGACAAGGCGGTGTCGTTTGAAGCCGAGCTGTGGTCCGGCACGCCGCAGGAGGCCGCACCCCGGCTGGTCGAACCTCCAGCGCCTCCGCCGCCCACGCCGAAAACGCCTGAAGTCAAGGTAACGCCGCCAGCGCCGGATGTGGACATTGCGCTGGAGCAGGAGAAAAAACGCAAGCGGCTGCAGCAACAAAAAGAGGCTGAGGCGGAAAAGTTGCAGGAAAAACTAAAAGCCGAACTACAGGCGAAAAAGGACAAAGAACTGAAAGCGAAGGAAGATCAGGCTAAGCGCAAGGCATTGGAAGAAGCTCGGAAAGCCGATGCCAAAGATGCGGAGAAGCAAAAGCAGGCCGATGCGCTGGCTAAAAGCCAGCGCGACGAAAACCTGAAACGCATGATGGGACAAGCAAGCACCACCGGCGGCCCCAACTCCACCGGCAGCGCTCAAAAATCTAGCGGACCATCAGCCGGCTATAAGGCGCGGCTTGCTGCACTGTTCAAGCGCAACATCAGCTTTTCGAATGTTGACAGTATTGAAGGAAATCCAAAAGCCGTTGTGCAAGTGCAAGTGTCCTCTTCGGGGCTAATTATGAGCAAAAAACTGAGTAAATCCAGTGGCGTACCAGCTTGGGACGACGCAGTTCTCAGGGCCGTTGAGAAAACAGAGCGCATTCCTCTGGACGAAAACGGAAAAGTCGTTCCGGACTTCCCTATCGAATTCGGCCCGAAAGACTGATGCTATAAAATTTATAGCTACTAGCGCACGTTCTGCCTAGGCTACAGCCATATTTCATTCATAAACGATGCTGGCCAGGCCGTTGTCGGCCTGCGCCATCCAGCTGGCCAGCGCCGCATCGGTTGGGAAGAACCGGGCGGCATCGCCGAGCTGCAACTCGGCGCTTGCGCCCTGCAAGCCGTTGCCCTGCCGCAGGCTCAGACGCACCGGCAAACCGCGTTTCAGCTCGCCCTGCTCCGTCATTTCCGTTCGGGGCGGAAAGTCCTTCACCATGCGTGAGATGTCGGGCGCCGTGCCGTTGACGGCCACGCGCAAATACTTGCCGAACTTGCAGCGCGCGGTCTCCAGGTCCCACGCCTGGGTGACCTTGAAGCGCCGCCCAAAACGCTCGGACGCGCCCTGCAAGGTGCCCTGCACGATC
>NZ_JANOAL010000015.1:0-22029 GCF_031411155.1 Polaromonas sp.
TCACGCATCCAGCCTGTGCATAAGCCCACTTGCTGATCACACCCCACCTCAACCGGAGAAAACATGGACGTCCAAGTCAAGGGAACCCGCATCGGTTCTGCCGACAGTGAAAAATCCAAGGCGCTGCAGGCGGCGCTGGCCCAGATCGAAAAGCAGTTCGGCAAGGGAACGATCATGCGCCTGGGCGAGGGCGAGAAGATCGAGGACATCCAGGTGGTGTCCACCGGCTCGCTCGGCCTGGACGTCGCATTGGGCGTCGGCGGCCTGCCGCGCGGCCGCGTCGTCGAGATCTATGGTCCGGAATCGTCGGGCAAGACCACCCTCACGCTGCAGGTCATCGCCGAGATGCAGAAGGTCGGCGGCACCTGCGCCTTCATCGATGCCGAACACGCGCTCGACACCGCCTACGCGCAAAAGCTGGGCGTGAACTTGCAAGAGCTGCTGATCAGCCAGCCCGACACCGGCGAGCAGGCGCTGGAAATCGTCGACGCGCTGGTGCGTTCTGCCTCCGTCGACCTGGTCGTCATCGACTCGGTCGCCGCACTGACGCCCAAGGCCGAGATCGAAGGCGAGATGGGCGACTCGCTGCCCGGCCTGCAGGCGCGGCTGATGAGCCAGGCGCTGCGCAAGCTGACCGCCACCATCAAGAAAGCCAATTGCATGGTGATCTTCATCAACCAGATCCGCATGAAGATTGGCGTGATGTTTGGCAGCCCGGAAACCACTACCGGCGGCAATGCGCTGAAGTTTTACGCCTCGGTACGGCTCGACATTCGCCGCATCGGCTCGATCAAGAAGGGCGACGAGGTGATTGGCAACGAAACCCGGGTCAAGGTGGTCAAGAACAAGGTCGCCTCACCGTTCAAGACGGCGGAGTTCGACATTCTGTACGGCGAGGGCATCAGCCGCCTGGGCGAGGTGCTGGACCTCGGCGTGGCCGGCCATATCGTGGAGAAGGCCGGCGCCTGGTACGCCTTCAATGGCGAAAAAATCGGCCAGGGCCGCGACAACTCGCGTGAATTCCTGAAAGAAAACCCCGACCTCGCGATCGAGATCGAAAACAAGGTGCGCGAGTCGCTGGGCATTCCGCTGGTGCAGGCCGCAGCGGGCGCGGCCGATGCCGGCGACAAAGCCGAGAAGGCCGCCAAGCCCGAGAAGGCCGAGAAACCCGTCAAAGCGGCGGCGTAAACCGGTTTTAGGGGTCAAATCGAGCTCCAGCCCACGATTAATGCGTGCTGACAGCTATCAAAAACATAGCAACCCGATGCCCCTGATGGCCCGCTAACAACCCGTCCTGCAGGCATGAACACTGACGACCCCACCCCCGTCCGCCGGCCCGGCCTGGGCCTCTCGCTCAAGGGCCGCGCGCTGCGCTACCTGGCCGCGCGCGAGCATTCACGCGCCGAGCTGGAGCGCAAGCTGGGGCCCCATGAGGAAGCGCCGGGCCAGCTGGCGCAGGTGCTGGACGAGCTGCAGGCCAAGGACTTCATCAGCGCGGCGCGGGTGGTCGAATCCGTCGTCAACCGCCGCGCCAGCCGCTTTGGCGCCGCCCGGGTGCGTCACGAGCTGCTGGGCAAGGGGCTGGACACGGCGCTGGTGCAGCAGGCCATGCAGGACCTCAAGGCCACCGAACTGGCGCGCGGCCGCGAGGTCTGGCGCAAAAAGTTTGCCGGGCCGGCGCCCGATGCCGCCGGGCGCGCCAGGCAAATGCGCTTCCTGGCGGCGCGCGGCTTTGCGGCCGAGGTGATTCGGCAAGTGCTGATGCAGGCCGGCGACGAGGACTGAACCGAAAGCCGGACAACCCCGGGAGACGGCAGACGCCGCCCCGGCTGCCGGTGCCGGCAATGCAGGCCGGCTTTAAGATTCATTGAAGTATTGTTTTAACGCCCGAGCCGGCCTAACATGCAGCGAACGGCCTTCCTTGCTGTCACCAGGAAGCGTTGCCCGGTCCGCCATGAAGCTTTCTCCTGCTCCTGATCCCGCCCGCCCCGCCGCCGCGGCCAGCCCTCTCGCCGCGTTTGGCCTGCCCCTGCTGCGGCTGGGTTTTAGGCCGTTTTACCTGGGCGCCGCGCTCTTCGCCGCGCTCGCCGTGCCGCTGTGGGTCGCGGTGTATCTGGGCTACCTGGCATTCACGCCGTCTTCAACGGTCTCCGCGCTGCTCTGGCATGCCCATGAGATGCTGTTCGGCTTTGCCGCTGCCGTCATCATGGGTTTTTTGCTGACCGCCGTGAAAGCCTGGACCGGGCTGCAGACACCGCGCGGGCCGCTGCTGGGCGCGCTGGTGCTGCTCTGGCTGGCGGCCCGCATGGCGGCGGTGGTCGGCCCCTATCCGCTGTATGCCGTGCTCGATCTGGCCCTGTTGCCGCTGGTGGCTATTGCGCTGGCGCGGCTGCTGCTGCGCGCCGGCAACCGCCGCAACCTGCCGCTGGCGCTGCTTTTGATGCTGCTGGCGCTGGCCAATCTGGGCTTTCATCTGGCCGTGACGGGGCTCGTCCCTCTGGCGCCGGTGCGGCCGCTGCACGCCGGCCTGGCGCTGATCGTCATGGTCGAGTGCGTGATCGCCGGGCGCGTGGTGCCGGCCTTCATGGCCAGCGCCACGCCCGGCCTGAAGCTGATGGCGCACCCCCATCTTGAGCCGGCCACGCTGGCGCTGACGGCGCTGGGGCTGGCCCTGTGGGTGTTTGCCTCCACCGGCTGGCTGGCACTGGGGGTGCTGCTGCTGGCGGCGGCGCTGCAGTTGCGGCGCCAATGGGGCTGGCGTCCGCTGCGGGCACGCGGCCGGCCCATTCTGTGGATATTGCAGGCGGCCTATGCCTGGATTCCGCTGGGTCTCGCCTTGCTGGCGCTGGCCCAGGTCCAGCTGCTGCCCGCTTCAGCCGGCGTGCATGCGCTGGCGGTGGGTGCCACCGGCGGGCTCATCATCGGCATGATCACCCGCACCGCGCGCGGCCATACCGGCCGGCCGCTGGTGGTGTCGACGCCGGAGGTGCTGGCCTACCTGCTGGTGCTGCTGGCCGCCGTGCTGCGCGTGGGGTTGCCGCTGCTGGCGCCGGGCCTGCTGGTGCCTGCGCTGCTGGGCGCCGCGCTGGCCTGGTCGGCCGCCTTCGCGATTTACCTGGTGATGTACACGCCCTGGCTGATGCAGGCCCGGCTGGATGACAAGGATGGCTGACTTTCCCCCACCGCCAAAGGGCGTCGCCGCTGCCGTGGCTTTTTGCGAGGCGTCGCCAGAATGAACCCGATTCTCAGGAGATAGCCGTGAACACTGCGACCATTTTGCTTTCGGCGTTCGTGCTGTCGTTCGTCGCGCTGGTGGTGTTTATCTGGTCGCAGCGCACCGGCCTGTTTGACCGCAAAAGCCGCGGCGCCGAAATCATCTTTGCCACCGGCGAAATCGGCCGCACCGAAGAGCCCGCCGCCACGGCCAGCGCGCGGAGCGCCCTGCAGGGCGCGGCCGAGGCGGCGGACGCCGCGCCCGCCCGCCATGCCGACCCCGAGGAGCTGGCCGAGCGCGCCCGCTCCGATGCGTCCAGCGGCCCGCTGGTGTTTTTCTTTTACTGCTGCGCCATGGTCTGGCTGCTGGTGGCCTCGTCGGCCGGTCTCACGGCGTCGATCAAGCTGCACGAGCCGGACTGGCTGACCGCGCAGCCCTGGTTGACCTTTGGCGTCATCCGCACGCTGCACCTCAATGCCGTGGCCTACGGCTGGGCGCCGATGGCCGGCCTGGGCACCGCCCTGTTCGTGATCCCGCGCCTGCTCAAGACGCCGCTGATCGGCATGCGCTTTGCGTTTGTCGGCGCCATCCTCTGGAACGCGGCCCTGATAGCCGGGCTGGGCAGCATCGCGGCCGGCGTCAACGACGGGCTGGAATGGCTGGAAATTCCCTGGCAAATCGACATCCTGTTTGCCATCGGCGGCGCGCTGATCGGCCTGCCGCTGGTCATGACGCTGGTGAACCGCCGCGTCGGCCACCTCTATGTGTCGGTCTGGTACATGGGCGCGGCGCTGTTCTGGCTGCCGGTGCTGTTCATCGTCGCCAAGATTCCGGGCCTGCACCAGGGCGTGCAGCAGGCGGCCATGAACTGGTGGTTTGGCCACAACGTGCTGGGCCTGTTTTACACGCCGCTGGCGCTGGCCTCGGTGTATTACTTTTTGCCCAAGATCATCGGCCGCCCGATCCAGTCCTACAACCTGTCGCTGCTGGGCTTTTGGGGGCTGGCGTTCTTCTACGGCCAGGTCGGCGGCCACCACCTGATTGGCGGCCCCTTGCCGGAGTGGATGATCACGCTGTCGATTGTGCAAAGCATGATGATGATCATTCCGGTGGCGGCCTTCACCGTCAACATGTTCCAGACGCTGCAGGGCCAGTTGCCGGCCCTGCGCTACTCGCCGACGCTGCGCTTCATCGGCATCGGCGGCCTGATGTACACCGCCAGTTCCTTCCAGGGCTCGCTGGAGGCGCTGCGCAGCGTCAACGTCGTCACCCACTTCACGCACTACACCGTGGCCCATGCGCACCTGGGCCTGTACGGTTTTGTCAGCTTTGTATTTTTTGGCGCGATGTATTTCGTCATGCCGCGCATCACCGCGCGCGAGTGGCCCTACCCCTGGATGATCTCCGCCCACTTCTGGCTGGTCAGCGGCGGCTTCAGCCTCTACTTCATCAGCCTCACCACCGGCGGCTGGCTGCAGGGGCAGGCCATGCTCGATGCCACCCGGCCCTTCATGGACTCGGTCGCGCTGACGCTGCCCTACCTCCAGGGCCGCAGCATTGGCGGCGCCTTCATGGGCCTGGGCCACCTGGTGTTTGCGGCCCACTTCCTGGCGCTGGTGCTGAACCTCGGGCCGCGCCGGGACCAGCCGGCGCTGTTTCCGCATTTGCTGCGCAGGAAGATTGCGTCATGAAAAGCGAGGTCAAACTCATCAGCGGCGCCATGGTGATGCTGGCGCTGTCAACCAGCGCGCTGGTGGTGCTGCCGTATATGCAAGTGCACGATGTCAAGCCGACGCCGGGGCTCAAGCCCTATTCGAGCGCCGAGCTGCGCGGGCGTGCGGTCTACATCCGCAACGGCTGCGTCTACTGCCATTCGCAGCAGCCGCGCGCCAAAAGCTTTGCGCCGGATTTTGAGCGCGGCTGGGGCCGCGCCACCGTCGCCGGTGACTATGCCTACGACACGCCGCACCTGCTGGGTACCATGCGCACCGGCCCCGACCTGATGAACATCGGCGTGCGCCAGCCCAGTGACCAGTGGCATCTGGGCCATCTGTACCAGCCGCGCGCCTACGCGCCGGGCAGCAACATGCCGGGCTTTCCCTACCTGTTCGAGGTCAAGGCCGAAGCCGCCAGGGACGACGTGGTGGTCAAGCTGCCGCCGGTTTACGCGCCGCTGAACGGCGTCGTGGTGGCGCGCCAGGACGCGCTGGACCTGACCAAGTACCTGCTGTCGCTGAACCGGAGCTTTCCGGTGGTGGCGGCGCCGCCTGCCGGCGCCGCGTCGGCTCCGGCGGCCGCGCCCGCGGCCTCCGCCACCGCCAAGCCCTGAACCGGCCCCCACCGAGCACGCCATGACCACGCCCGACATCCATCCGCAGCAGCAACGCGAAAATCCCGAACCGCTGGAAGGCGCCAACCCCATGCCGTGGTTCGTCATTTTGTTGACGGCCTTGCTGTTTGCTTTTGGCGTGGTCTACATCGTGCGCACCACCCTGGGCACGCCGGCCGAGTGGGGCGATGGCCGCTCGGTGGCCGAGCTGCAGGGGCCGGTGGCCGCGGCGCCGGGCGCGGTGGTGGATGGTGCGGCGGTGTATGCGGCGCGCTGCGCCGCCTGCCACCAGGCCACCGGCGCCGGGCTGCCTGGCGTGTTTCCGCCACTGGCCGGGTCGGACTGGGTGGCGGGCAAGGAGGCCACCCTGGCGGCCATCGTGCTGCACGGCATCAATGGCCCGCTGACCGTCAATGGCAACCCGTTCAACGGCGCCATGCCGGCCTTTGCGGCGCAACTGCAGGACGCCGAAGTGGCGGCGGTGCTGAGCCATGTGCGCAGCCAGTGGGGCAACACCGGCGCACCCGTGACGGCCGAGGCCGTGGCTGCCGTGCGCAAGGACAGCGCGGCCCGCAGCGAGCCCTTCAAGGGCGACGCCGAACTGGCGCCGCTGAAGTAAGCCAGGGCCGAAGAAAAGGCCAGCGCATGCCGCAGCCACAGCTTGCTGACCCGCCGCTCGCGCGCCGCCTGACGCTGGCCCTGTGCGCGGCCCTGCTGCTGGCCTTTGGCTGGGGCCTGTACCGCTACACCGCCGGCTTCGAGGTCTGGACCTTCGAGGGGCAACGGCAGATGCGGCTGGCGGCCGGCAGTCTGCGCGCGCCGGCGCTGGCCTTGCGCAGTGCGCAGGGTGCCCCGGTCACGCTCTGGCAGGCCTCGGGCAATCGGCCGGCGGCCTACCTGGTGGACTTTATCTACACCCGTTGCCCCGGCGTCTGCCGCGCGCTGGGCAGCGATTACCAGCAGATGCAGGCGCAGCTGGCCGCGCAGCGCGGCGCCAGCACGGCCGCCCATGCGGTGCAGCTGGTCTCCATCTCTTTTGACACGGCGCATGACGACGCGGTCAGCCTGCTGGCCTACGCGCGCGAACACCGGGCCGACCCCGCCCTGTGGACGGTGGCCATGCCGGCCAGCGCCGCCGACGCTGCCGCGCTGCTGCGTTCGCTGGACGTTATTGCCATTCCCGATGGCCTGGGCGGCTTTGTGCACAACGGCGCGATTCATCTGCTGGACGGCTCGGGCCGGCTGCGCGGGTTGTATGCGCTGGAGCAGTGGCGTGAGGCCCTTGATGCGGCGCAGGCGCTGGCAACGACGCCGCGCGAGGCGGCGCAATGACCGAATCCCGCCGCGCCTGGCCGCTGGCCACTGCGCTGGTGGCCGCGTTGGCGGCACTGCCGCTGGTGCTGCTATGGCCGGCGTTGCGGCATCTGGTCGAAAGCCGCATGCTGCTGCACATGCTGCTGGAGTTTCCGGCCTTGTTTGCGGCCGGCTGGGCGGCGCATGGGCTGCTGGCTTGGCGGCGCGGGTTGCGGGTCAGCGCCAGGCTGGCGCTGCTGGACTGGGGCGGCCTGAGCGGCGCCAGCGTGGCCAGCTGCGTGGCGGTGTTCTGGATGATCCCGTTGGCTCTCGATGCGTCGCTGTTGCTGGCCCCGGTGGCGCTGGCCAAGTACGCCAGCTGGTGGCTGGCCGGGCTGCTATGGGCCGGCAGCTGGCGCCGCATGCAGCCCGAAGTGCTGCTGTTTTTTGTCGGCAATCTGTGCTGGATGAGCGCCACCGCCGGCATGCTCTACATGGACGCAGCGCAGCGCCTGTGCGCCAATTACCTGCTGGGCGAACAGCGCAGCACCGGCATCGGCCTGGTGCTGCTGGCGCTGCTGCTGGGCGCGCTGGCCTTGCGCCGGGTCATGCGGCACGGCACTGTTTGAACTCGTCCGGCCGGGCCACCCGGTCGGCCAGGGTATGGCGGTCCAGCTCGGCCTACAGCGCATCGAAGGCGCGTCAGCATCCCCGGCAGCCTTCAGACCGGCGCGATGCGAATCTGCGGCGGATCGAGCGCCAGCCGCAGGCCGCCACCTTTGCCGAGAACGGTTTCCGCCACGCAAGGCCCGCCCGGCGGAGTTAGAGCCCCAGCATCAGCTGCAGGTTTTGCACCGCCGCGCCGCTGGCGCCCTTGCCCAGGTTGTCCAGCCGCGCAATCAGCACGGCATGGCGGTACTGCTCATTGCCAAACACGCGCAATTCCATCTTGTTGGTGTCGTTCAGCGCCAGCGCGTCCAGCTTGCCGGATTCGGGTGCGTTTTCTACCGTCAGCCACTGGCTGCCGGCGTAATGTTGGCTCAGCACGTCCTGCAGTTGCGCGGCCGTCGGTTGGCCGGGCAGCAGATCCAGGTGCAGCGGCAACTGCACCAGCATGCCCTGCTCGAAATTACCGACCGAAGGAATGAACACCGGACGACGGGTCAGCCCGGTGTATTTTATGATTTCGGGCAGGTGCTTGTGGGCCAGGCCCAAACCGTAGATTTCAAACAGGGGGGCGATGCCGGCTTCATAAGCCTCCATCATCTGGCGTCCGCCGCCGGAGTAACCGCTCACAGCGGGCAAGCTCAGCGGGAAGTCGGCGGGCATCACGCCGGCCTGCACCAGCGGGCGAATCAGTGCAATGGCGCCAGTGGCGTAGCAGCCCGGATTCGCCACGCGGTCCGCGGCCGCCACGGCTTCGCGCTGGCCGGCGGCCAGTTCGGGAAAGCCAAACACCCAGCCCGTCGCGGTGCGGTGGGCGGTCGAGGCATCAATGATTTTGGGCTTTTTGCCTGGCAGCGCATCAATCATGGCCACCGACTCGCGCGCCGCATCGTCATGCAGGCACAAAATGACCAGGTCCACCTGCGCCATCAGGTCCCGTTTGGCGGCGGCATCCTTGCGCCGCTCGGGCGCAATGCTGACCAGCTCAACGGCCGGCATGGCCTGCAGCCGCTCACGAATCTGCAGGCCGGTGGTGCCAGCTTCGCCGTCAATAAAAACTTTGGGCATGAGAACCTTTCGGAGCGTGGTGGGGGCGCCATTGGGTGGCTGTAATGCGTACCATGGAGGGCTCCTGGCTACGTAAGAACCGCATAAGTTTTGTGCATTGCAGCATGATACAGTTCCAGTTGCTGCCTGCAGTCACCGCTAACATGGAGTTTTGAGGCCTGTTTCGTATTTTCCAACAGTTTCTCTCCAAGCCCTGTTGCACCCCTCTATTACTGAATTCTGAAGGTCTTCCATGAAAATTCACGAGTACCAAGGCAAGGAAATCTTGCGCAATTTTGGTGTGCCAGTGCCGCGCGGAATTCCTGCGTTCACGGTGCAGGAAGCGGTGGAAGCCGCACAAAAGCTCGGCGGCCCGGTGTGGGTGGTCAAGGCGCAGATTCATGCCGGCGGCCGCGGCAAGGGCGGCGGCGTCAAGCTGGCGCGCAGCATTGACGAAGTGAAAAAGCTGGCCGGTGAAATTCTGGGCATGCAGCTGATCACGCACCAGACCGACGCCAAAGGGCAGAAGGTTCGCCGCCTCTTGATCGAAGACGGCGCCGACATCAAAAAAGAATATTACGTGTCGGCCGTGACCGACCGGGCCAGCCAGAAGGTAGCGTTCATGGCGTCCTCCGAAGGCGGCATGGACATCGAGGAAGTGGCCCACGCCACGCCCGAGAAAATCATCAAGGTGTTCGTCGACCCGGCCGTCGGCCTGACCGACGCCCAGGCTAAGGAACTGGCCGACGGCATGACCGTGCCGCCGGGCTCCACCGCCCAGGCCGTGGACGTGCTTCAAAAACTCTACACCTGCTACATGGACACCGACTGCAGCCTGGCCGAGATCAACCCGCTGATCCTCGAAGGCAATGGCAACATCAAGGCACTCGACGCCAAGTTCAACTTCGACCCGAACGCGCTGTTCCGCCACCCCGAAATCGTGGCCTACCGTGACCTCGACGAAGAAGACCCGGCCGAAGTCGAAGCCAGCAAGTTTGACCTGGCCTACATCAGCCTGGACGGCAACATCGGCTGCCTGGTCAACGGCGCCGGCCTGGCCATGGCGACCATGGACACCATCAAGCTGTTTGGCGGCGAGCCGGCCAATTTCCTGGATGTGGGCGGCGGCGCCACGGCTGAAAAGGTGACTGAAGCCTTCAAGATCATGCTGAAGAACCCGGAAGTCAAGGGCATTCTGGTCAACATCTTTGGCGGCATCATGAAGTGCGACACGATTGCCGACGGCGTCATTGCCGCCTGCAAGGCCGTCAACCTCTCGGTGCCGCTGGTGGTGCGCATGAAGGGCACCAACGAAGACCTGGGCAAGAAAATGCTGGCCGACTCCGGTTTGCCCATCATCGCCGCAGACACCATGGCTGACGCTGCGATGAAAATCGTGGCGGCAGTGTCGTAAATTTCTTGCGGGACAGACGCAGGCCGCGCAGCGGACAAACTCTGTCCCCAACTGAACAGGAAAACTAGCATGTCTATCTACATCAACAAAAACACCAAGGTCATCACCCAGGGCATTACCGGCAAGACCGGCCAGTTCCACACCCGCATGTGCCGCGACTATGCCAATGGCAAGGAAGCCTTTGTGGCGGGTGTGAACCCCAAGAAAGCCGGCGAAGACTTCGAAGGCATTCCGATTTTTGCCAACGTCACCGCAGCGGCCCAGGCTACCGGGGCCACGGTGTCGGTGATTTATGTGCCGCCCGCGGGCGCGGCCGCCGCGATCTGGGAAGCGGTTGAAGCCAACCTCGACCTGGCCATCTGCATCACCGAAGGCATTCCGGTCAAGGACATGCTGGAAGTGCGCAACCGCATGAAGGCCAAGGAAGCAGCCGGCGGCAAGAAAACCCTGCTGCTCGGCCCCAACTGCCCCGGCCTGATCACGCCCGACGAGATCAAGATCGGCATCATGCCCGGCCACATTCACCGCAAGGGCCGTATTGGCGTGGTCAGCCGCTCCGGCACGCTGACCTATGAAGCCGTGGCCCAGCTCACCGAAATCGGCCTGGGCCAGTCCAGCGCCGTCGGCATTGGCGGCGACCCGATCAACGGCCTGAAGCATATCGACGTGATGCGCGCCTTCAATGATGACCCGGACACGGACGCCGTCATCATGATTGGCGAAATCGGCGGCCCGGACGAGGCCGAAGCCGCTGAGTGGTGCAAAGTCAACATGAAAAAACCCATCGTCGGCTTTATCGCTGGCGTCACGGCGCCAGCCGGCAAGCGCATGGGCCATGCCGGCGCGCTGATTTCTGGCGGTGCCGACACGGCAGACGCCAAGCTGGCGATCATGGAAGCCTGCGGTTTTACCGTTACCCGCAATCCGTCCGAAATGGCCAAGCTGCTCAAGGCCCTGCTGTAAGCAGAACTACGAATGGGGGCTGTGTGAAGCCCGGCTACACTCGAAAAAACAAAAAAGCGCTCACCGGCGCTTTTTTTTATTCATAACAACGGAGCAGCCATGTTTTTTGGTCTAGACCTATCTTCCCCCCTGTTCTGGAGCGCTTTTGGCTCCATCATTCTTGCCAATATCGTGCTGTCCGGCGACAACGCCGTGGTGATTGCGATGGCCGCCCGAACGCTCAAGCCCGAGCAGCGTGGCAAGGCCATCTTTTGGGGCAGCGCCGCGGCCATCGTGATGCGGATTGTCCTGACCATCGTGGCCATCCAGCTGTTGAGCATGCCGTACCTGAAGATCGTGGGTGCGATCCTGCTGGTCTACATTGGCGTGGATCTGCTCAGTGCCGAGGAAGAAGAAGATGACCATGGCAAGGAAATCAATGGCATGGCTGCCGCGATACGGACCATTCTGCTGGCCGACCTGGTCATGAGCCTGGACAACGTCCTGGCCGTGGCCGCCGCCGCCAAGGGCGATTTGCCCCTGCTGGTGCTGGGCCTGCTGGTGAGCATTCCGCTGATCATCTTCGGCGCCACCTTGCTCACCAAGGTGATGGAGCGATTCCCGATCATCATCACCATTGGCGCCGCCTTGCTGGGCTTTCTGGCGGGTGAGATGTTGTTGACCGACCCTGCCGTGACCACGCGATTTGGCGCCATGGGCGAACAAACCGTTACGTTTGGCGGTATTCTTGGCGCCGTTCTGGTGGTGGCACTCGGCACTTACCTCACCAAGCGGCAAGAGAAAAAGGCCAAGGCGAGATCCGCCTGAGCACCCTGAATCCCTGATGGGTCGCCGCACGCAGGGCCGCGCGGGGATGCCCGTCGGCCTTTTGGGGCCTGCGCCAAGCACTGGTTTGCAACACTGTAGCCCCAATCCGTGCAACTGTTCCTTGTTTAGTCGCTGACCCTCTGTTAATGTGACTAGTCTGCAAGTGTGTAACACAAAAGATACGCGCCGGAGTTAAGGCGTCGGGGCTGTCGGGTCGGCCATCGGGGAGTGCGCGTCAGTCTCGGGGGCTGCGCGTAAATGAAACAGGACAAGGGACGGGCCGTGACCAAATCATCGGGTGGGCGAGGTAAAGCGGGCCAGTTCTGGCGCGCCGACTGGTTTGTTGGCGTGCTGGTCGTGCTGGCCGTGCTTTTTTTGCATGGGGTGACCGATTTTTCCGGCACGCTGGAGCGCCGCTACTATGACTTTGCCAGTACCCGCACGTCGCGCCAGCCCTCAGACCGCATCGCCATCATTGCCATCGATGACCAGAGCATTGCCAATATCGGCCGCTGGCCCTGGCCGCGCGATGTGCATGCCCAACTGATAGACCAGCTGGCGGCGGCGAAAGCCAAAACGATTGCGCACACCGTCTTTTTCTTTGAACCGCAGACCGACCGTGGACTGGTTTATATCCAGAAGATCAAGGAGGCGCTGGGCGGGGCGGGTCAGACCGCGGAAGGCCTGCCAGGGCAGTTGGGCCGGGTCATCGCCGAAGCCGAGGTGGCGCTGAATACCGATGCCAAGCTGGCCGCCAGCGTGGCCGCCGCGGGCAATGTGTTGCTGCCCTCGGTGTTCACCCTGGGTATTCCGCAGGGCCGCCCTGACAAGCCCTTGCCGGGCTACGCCCTCAAAAGCGCGATTGAGGACACCAGCAACTTCTCCCTGCCGGCCATACGGACGCAGCAGCCCCTTGACAGCGTAGGCGCTGGTGCGGCCGGCATCGCCCACCTGACCCAGTTGCCGGATGCCGATGGCGCGGTGCGGCGAGAGGCTTTGCTGATCAATTATTACGGCAAGGCGGTGCCTTCCATGAGCCTGCTGGCGGCCGCCAAGAGCCTGAATCTGGGTGCTGCCGACATCCAGCTCAATGAGGGCGAGTCGGTGCAAATCGGCAAGCTGGTGATCAAGACGGACGAAATGGCGTCGATGCTGCCGCAGTTTTACAAGGGCCGGGATGGGCGTCCCGCTTTTGCGGTGGACTCGTTTTTTGACGTGGTTTCGGGCAAGATACCGGCCAGCAAATATGCCGACAAAATCGTGATCATTGGCGCCACCGCAGCAGGTGTCGGGGCGCAATTTTTAACGCCGGCCGGGCCCGGACTGTCGCCCGCCGAAACCCTGGCCCACATCACCTCCAGCATTCTGAGCGAGCACTTTATTGTGCAGCCGCGCTGGGCTGATGGGGCCTTGCTGGGCGCATTGCTGCTGGTCGCGGCCTACCTGATTGCCGGGCTGCCGCGGTTGTCGGCGGGCAAGGCCGCCGTGATCACGTTGTCGCTGCTGGTGCTGCTGCTGACGCTGGAGTTTGTGCTGCTGTCTGCAGCGGCAACCTGGCTGACGCTGGTGTTTCCCGTAGTCTTGCTGCTGATCGGGCACCTGGCGCTGACCACCAAGCGCTTCCTCATGACCGAGGCGGGCAAGCTGAAATCGGACGAAGAGTCCGCCGAAACCAACCGCATGATGGGGCTGGCGCTGCAAGGCCAGGGCCAGCTCGACATGGCCTTCGACCGTTTTCGCCGCGTCCCGTTTGGCGATGCGTTGATGGACAACATGAATCACCTGGCGCTCGATTTTGAGCGCAAGCGCCAGTTCAACAAGGCGCAGGCCGTGTACGAACACATGGCGGGCTACAACAGGAACCACAAAGACCTGCAGTCCAAACTCAAGCGCGCCAAAAACCTCTCAGACACCGTGATTCTGGGTGGCAACGGCGCGCATCCGGGCGGCACCCTGCTGCTCGACGGCGGCGGGGTCGAAAAACCCATGCTCGGGCGCTACCAGGTTGAAAAGGAACTGGGCAAAGGGGCCATGGGCGCGGTCTACCTGGGGAAAGATCCGAAAATCGGGCGTGTGGTCGCCATCAAGACGCTGGCGCTGAGCCAGGAGTTCGAGGGCGAGCAGCTTGACGATGCGCGGCAGCGTTTCTTTCGCGAAGCCGAAACCGCAGGCCGGCTGCAGCATCAGAACATCGTCACCATTTTCGATGCCGGTGAAGAACATGACCTGGCTTACATCGCCATGGAATTTCTCCGGGGTAAAGACCTGGTGGACGTTACCAAAGACGGCCATCTTCTGCCCATCCCCAAAGTGCTGTCCATCGTGGCGCGCGTGGCGGAGGCCCTGGACTATGCGCACCGCCAGCATGTGGTGCACCGCGACATCAAGCCGGCCAACATCATGTACGACATGGAGACCGATACGGTGAAGGTGACCGACTTCGGCATTGCCCGGATCACTGATTCCAGCAAGACCAAAACCGGCCTGGTGCTGGGCACGCCCAGCTTCATGTCGCCCGAGCAGATTGCGGGGAAAAAAGTCGACGGTCGTTCTGACCTGTACTCGCTCGGGGTGATGCTGTATCAGATGTTGGCGGGCGGCTTGCCCTTTCGCGGCGATTCCATGGCCGAGCTCATGTTCAAGATCGCCAATCAGGAAGCGCCAGATATCCGCAGCGTCCGCCGGGAACTGTCTGCCAGGCTGGCCGGAATCATCGCCACGTCGCTGTCCAAACAACCTGAAATCCGCTACCAGAATGGCGGGCAGTTTGCGGGTGATTTACGCGCCGTCATGGCCGCCATGGGCGGCGACGGTGCTGGCGAATCCGTGAGCCCGCAGCCCGCGGAACCAGCGCAACATGCGCTGGCGCCGCAGTTCGAGGCCACGGTGCCGGGGTTTGTGCCCGCCAGGCCCTATGATGCGACACAGAGCATGAATGCCGGCAAGGCAACGGCGTTTGAAAAAACCGTTGACGCCCCCGGACCTCCCTTGCCGACATGGATGTAGGCAGTCCGAGATAAGCAGAACACGATGATTTACGAGATTTGTACCCAAACCGACACGGGTCTGACGCGTGGCAACAACGAAGATGCCCTGGCGTTCGATGCGGAGACACAGCTTTGCATTCTGGCTGACGGCATGGGTGGCTATAACGCGGGCGAGGTTGCCAGCGGCATGGCTGCGGCGTTCATCAAATCCGAAATGGGGCGCTGGCTGTCCCAGGCGGGCCGGCAGGCCAATGCCAAGGAAGTGCGCCGCGCCCTGGAGATCTGTGTCGAGAATGCCAACCATTCGATCTTCAATGCGGCCAATTCCAACCCCCAGTACACCGGGATGGGGACCACCCTGGTGGTGGGCGTTTTTCAGGATGGCCGCCTGACACTGGGGCATATCGGCGATTCACGTTGTTACCGCCTGCGTGGCCAGGAGTTCCAGCAGATCACCAAAGACCACTCCCTGCTACAGGAACAGCTTGACGCCGGGCTGATTACCCCGGAACAGGCGCTGACTTCAATGAACAGGAACCTGGTCACCCGTGCCCTGGGCGTTGAAGACACGGTACTGCTGGAGGTCAATGAGTTTCGGGTCGAGGCCGGTGACGTCTATCTGATGTGCTCGGACGGGCTGTCTGACATGGTGCCTGACGACGGAATTGCCAGCATCATGCAAGCCGAGGCGACACTGCAGCAGAAAGCCGGCAGTCTGATCGTGGCCGCCAATAACTGCGGCGGGCGCGATAATATTTCCGTATTACTGGCGCAGGCGAAAGAAGACCCGGGCAAACGCGGGCTTCTTTCCAGAATGTTGGGAAAATAGTGTTGTGACTGAAATATCAAAAATAGACAGGAGTCGGCCATGCCGAAAATGATCGTCTCTATTGACGGCGTTGTGATCAAGGAAGTCCAGTTGACGAAAGACCGGACATCCCTGGGTCGCAGGCCCTATAACGATATCGTCATTGACAACCTGGCGGTCAGTGGTGAGCACGCCGTATTGCAAATGTCGGGCAACGAGGTTTACCTGGAAGACCTCAACAGCACCAACGGCACCTACATCAATGGCAAAGCGGTCAAGAAGCAGCTGCTGCAAAACAACGACGCGGTGGAAATCGGCAAGTACAAAATCAGGTACGTCAACGAGGCGGTCGCCGCAGGGTATGAGAAAACCACGGTGTTTACCGCTGGGGCTCCGGGCTTGAACCCCGCTGCATCAGCGCCCGCAGCTGCCGCCGCCTTCATCAAGGTCATGTCGGGTGGGGCGGCGGGCCGCGAGGTGGCGCTGGTCAAGGTGGTCACCACCATCGGCAAGCCGGGGGTGGCGGTTGCCGCCATCACCAAAAAACCGCATGGTTATGCGGTCGCGCATGTGGAGGGCGTCGACATGCCCATGGTCAATGGCGCGTTTATTGGCGCCGACCCGGTCGAGTTGAAAAATGGCGACATGCTCGAGCTGGCCGGGACCCGTATGCAGTTTGTGCAACCGTGACATCAGCGCCGGCCCGCGTCTGACGAGGCAAGGACCGCAAGCCGTACCCGCGCTCCCGCCTTCATGAGCCTCCTGTCCCGGCACTGGCCGCGCATCGCCGTTACCCTGATTCCGCTGGTCTTTGCCTTGCTGCATGCCGGCGGCATTCTCCGCCTTGACGTGCTGCAAAGGCTGGATGACATCATTTACGACGCGCGGCTGAGGGCGACCATGCCTGGGACGGTCGACGAGAGGATAGTCATCGTCGACTTTGACGAGAAAAGCCTGGCCGAGTTTGGCTGGCCCTGGGGCCGCGACAAGCACGCCGCGCTGGTCGATGAGCTGGTTGATCGGCAAAAAGTCGCCCTGCTCGGCTTCGACGTGGTGTTTGCGGAGGCCGATGAAAGCTCGGGCCTGAAGCGGCTCAATCAGTTGGCCCGGGACGAACTGAAAGACCAGCCCGGGTTTTCGGAAAAACTCAGGCAACTGCAAGCCAGCCTGGACTACGACGCCGTTTTTGCCAAAGCGATTGAAAACCGACCCGTCGTCATGGGCTACTACTTCACCAGCGATCGGGACGGCCGGGTCAGTGGTGCGTTGCCGGCGCCCGTCATGAGCCGCGATGCGCTGCAGGGCCGGCCCATCAAATTCATCAGCTGGAATGGTTACGGTGCCAATATCGAGCAGCTGGCCAGGGCCGCACCGAGTGGCGGTTTCTTCAATTCAATCACGGAAGGCGACGGCGTCGTACGCTCCATCCCGCTGCTGGCGGAGTACAAGGGGCAATATTACGAATCGCTGGCCCTGGCCATGTTTCGCATGCTGATGGGGCAACCCGGCGTGATGCCTGGATTTCCGCAGGAAAAGTTCCTGAGCCGCAGTTACCCGGGCCTGGAAAGCATTCTGCTCAAGCAGGGCGAAAAAACGCTGGCGATTCCGGTCGATGACAGGGTTGCCACCCTGGTGCCGTTTCGCGGCAAGGGCGGGGCCAGCGGTGGCTCGTTCCGTTATGTTTCTGCGGCCGATGTGCTGGCCAAGCGCATTGCCCCCGGCCTGTTGAAAGACAAAATCGTCCTGATCGGTACGACCGCGCCGGGCCTGCTCGATTTGCGGGTCACCCCGGTCGGCGCCACCTACCCCGGCGTGGAAACCCACGCCAACGTGATCTCGGGCTTTCTCGATGGCAAGGTATTTGTCAAGCCCGATTACGCCTTGGGATTTGAAGCCATTGTGTTGCTGCTGTCGGGGCTGACACTGGCGTTTGCGCTGCCCCTGCTGTCGGCGCCCAAGGCGGTGGCCGTCAGCGTGGCGGTCGTCGCGGCGCTGGCGGGGCTCAATTTCTGGCTCTATGAGGGTTACGGCCTGGTGCTGCCGCTGGCCAGTGCGCTGGTCATGGCGCTGACCGCCTTTGCCCTGAACATGAGCTATGGGTATTTTGTGGAAAGCCGTTCCAAGCGCGAACTGGCCAACCTTTTTGGTACCTATGTGCCGCCCGAACTGGTCGATGAAATGGTGAAAGACCCCGACAGCTACAGCATGAAGGCGACGACCCGCGAGCTGACCGTCATGTTTTGCGACATTCGCGGCTTCACCAAAATGTCGGAAAGCATGGAGCCGACCCAGTTGCAGGCCTTGCTCAACAGCGTGTTCAGCCGCCTGACCGACCTGATCCGCGCCAACCGCGGCACCATCGACAAATACATGGGCGACTGCGTCATGGCCTTTTGGGGCGCGCCCGTCGAAACCCCCGACCATGCCAGCCTGGCGGTGAAAACGGCACTCGAAATGACGGCGGCCATCCACCAGATGAACGAGGAGCACCGCGCCAAGGGACTTCCGGAAATCGGCATCGGCATCGGCCTGAACACCGGGACCATGTGCGTGGGCGACATGGGTTCCGACATTCGCCGCAGCTACACGGTGATTGGCGACGCCGTCAATCTGGGTTCCCGACTGGAGGGCTTGTCCAAGACCTATGGGGTGGAAATCGTGGTCAGCGAGCCGACGCGCAGGCAGGCCAGGGATTTTGCCTGGCAGGAACTGGACCGGGTCCGGGTCAAGGGCAAGGATCGGGCGGTCGCGATTTTTTGGCCGATAGCGCCGGCGGGCCAGGCCGAACAGGCCGGCAAAGACTGCGCCGGCGAGCTGAACACCTGGGACTGGGCCCTGAAGGCCTATCGGGCGCAGGACTGGGACCAGTGCGACCTGCAATTATTGAACTTGCAGCGGCTAAATGCCAAAAAGTACCTTTACCGTTTATACGCGGAGCGTGTAGCCTCCATGAGGTCGTTGCCCTTTGACCCAGCTTGGGACGGAGCGACCAATTTCGAAACCAAATAAGACTTAGGCCACGCCGGAAATTTCCCCTCATGAAAGTACGTGTACTGGGCTGCTCGGGAGCCATCGCCAAAGACTGCCGCACCACGTCTTTCTTGCTGGACCACAATCTGCTGGTTGACGCCGGGACCGGCGTGGGTGACCTGACCCTGGCAGAAATGTGCGGCATTGACCATGTCCTGCTGACCCATTCCCACCTCGATCACGTGGCGGCGCTGCCGCTGATGGTCGATGCGATAGCCGCCCAGCGGACCCGTCCCATCCAGATTCATGCCCTGCAGGGCACGATAGACGCGCTGAAGGCCCATATCTTCAACAACACCATCTGGCCCGATTTCTCCAGAATCCCTACGCCGGAGGCGCCCTTCATCAGTTTTCATCCCCTGGTGCTGGGGCAAACCTTGCTGCTGGGCGGCAAATCGGTGGAAGTGCTGCCCGCCGTGCACACCGTGCCAGCCGTGGGCTATGCGGTGACGGGCAACACAGGCTGCTGGGTGTTTACCGGCGACACCGAGCAAAACGCCGCCCTGTGGGAGCGCCTCAACCAACTGGACGTCGCCATGCTGGTGATTGAAACCGCCTTCAGCAACCGCGAGCGTGACCTGGCCAAGCGCAGCCGGCATCTTTCACCCCATGTGCTGGCGAGCGAACTCGACTGCATAGCGCGCGGCAAAAACTACCCGATCTACATCACCCACACCAAACCGGCCGAAACCGACCTCATCATGGAAGAAATTCAGCGCTTTGACCAGACCCATCCCTCGGGCCTGAATGTCACGCACGACATCCGCTGGTTGCGGGCCGGCCAGGAGTTCGAGGTATGAGCGCCCTGCCCCAGCGCGATGCCGAAGTCGAGTTTTTTGATTCGCAGCAGCTGCCGCCACAAGAACGCGGTGTCACCTTCGAACTGCTGTACTTCCGGCAGTTGCAACTCGTGACCAACCGGATTCACGAAACCGAGAATATCGACCAGATCATGCTGGAGGTCAGCCAGGACATCTGCAAGCTGTTCAATGCCGACCGGCTGACCCTGTACGCGGTCAATGAAGACCGCAGCGCCATCGTCTCCAAGGTCAAGACCGGCCTGAACACCAGCCAGGACCTCAAACTGCCGATCGGCGCCCAGAGCATTGCCGGCTATGTGGCGATGGCGCGCGAGATGGTGAATATTGCCGATGTTTACGACGGCCCAAGCCTCAAGAAAATCCACCCCGGCCTGAGTTTTCTGCACGCGGTTGACAAGCGCTCGGGCTATCGCACCAAACAGATGCTGGTGGCGCCGGTGATGGAGGGCGACACCCTGTATGGCGTGCTGCAGGTCATCAACAACCGCAGCGACCAGCCTTTTGGCAAGCTCGATGAAGACGGCGCCCGCCAGCTGTGCCAGACCCTGGGCATTGCGCTGCGCCAGCGGATGCAGAAATCCGACGACGGCCAGCGCCGCAAGGCGACCCAGTACGACGGCCTGATCGCGCAAGGCGTGCTGACGCAGCAAGAACTGCTGCAATGTGTCCAGCAATCCCGCGACGAAGGCCGGTCGGTCGAGCACATGCTGATGGCCAGCTACCGTATCCGGCCGGCCCAGATCGGCCCCTCGCTGGCCAAATTTTTTGGCGCGCCCTACGAGCCCTTCAATTCCGGCCGCATTCGCTCCGAGTTGTTGCACGGCGCGCTCAAGCGCGACTTCATCGGGCAGCAGGGCTGGATTCCGCTGGAAGACAGCCCCGAGGGCCTGGTCATCATGTGCCTGGACCCGGAGGCGGTGCGCGGTGCGCGCGTGGTGCCGCAGGTGTTTCCCCGCATGGCCCGGTTTGCCTACCGGGTGACGACCCAGACCGAGTTTGAAGAGACCCTGGTGCAGCTTTTCGGCGCCGGCAACGAAGGCGGCTCCATCGACCAGTTGCTGGCCGACATGGACTCGCCGCTGGACGGTGAGTTCAGCGATGACACCGCGCTCGAGTCAGCGGCGGCCGACAACGAGCTCGTCAAGTTCGTCAACAAGGTCATCATCGACGCCTACCACCAGAAGGTGTCCGACATTCACATTGAGCCCATGCCCGGCAAGGCCAAGACCGGCATCCGCTTTCGCATCGACGGCACCTTGCAGCCTTACATTGAGGTGCCGGCGCAGTTCAGGCAGGCCATGGTGACCCGGCTCAAGATCATGTGCGACCTCGACATTTCTGAAAAGCGCAAGCCGCAGGACGGAAAAATCAAGTTCAAAAAATACGGCCCACTCGACATTGAACTGCGCGTCGCCACCATTCCGTCCTCCGGTGGGGTCGAAGACGTCGTCATGCGGATTCTGGCCGCCGGCGAGCCGATTCCGCTCGAAAAGCTGGGCCTGACCGAGCACTCCGGGAGCGCTTGGAGAAAACCGTCTCCAAGCCCTACGGCCTGTTTTACGTCTGCGGCCCGACCGGCTCCGGCAAAACCACCACGCTGCACTCCATCCTCAAGTTTCTCAACACGCCCGACACCAAAATCTGGACCGCCGAAGACCCGGTCGAGATCACCCAGAAAGGGCTGCGCCAGGTCCAGATCAACAAAAAGGCCGGCATCGACTTTGCGCTGGTGATGCGCGCCTTTTTGCGGGCCGACCCCGACATCATCATGGTCGGCGAATCGCGCGACAAGGAAACCGTGTCCATGGGCGTCGAAGCCTCGCTGACCGGCCACCTGGTGTTCTCCACCCTGCACACCAACTCCGCGCCCGAGTCCATCACCCGCCTGCTCGACATGGGCATGGACCCCTTCAACTTTGCCGATGCCCTGCTCGGCATACTGGCCCAGCGGCTGGCCAAGAAGCTGTGTGACTGCAAGCAGGCCTACGCGCCCGGCGCGCAGGAAACCAGTGACTTCATCAAGGAGTACGCCGAAGAGCTGCGCCAGACCGAGGCCTGGACGCTGGACGCCGGCGGCGAGTCGCAAAAGCTGTTCGAAGACTGGATCGAGCGTTACGGCCAAGACGGCCAGCTCACGATGTACCGGGCGGTCGGCTGCGACAAGTGCAACAAAACCGGCTACAAGGGCCGCATCGGCCTGCACGAGCTGATGATTGCCGACGACGCCGTCAAAAAGCTGATCCAGGAACGCGCCCGCGTGGCCCAACTGTTCGCCAGCGCCGTCGCCAGCGGCATGCGCACCCTCAAGATGGACGGCATGGAAAAAGTCCTGATGGGGCTGACCGACCTGAAAATGGTGCGCTCGGTCTGCATCAAGTGACAAAAATGTCGGCTCGACTTGTGTCGTGTGTCAAAAAAAAGTAACTCTAAAGGGTGGCATTGGCCGCACCCGAGAACTATTTCACGCTCCAGCCCTCCTTGGACACCTGGCATGAAGTCTGCTGATACCGCTGCGTCAGAGTTTTTTTCAACCAAGGAGTTTTTAATGAAGCGTTCCATGCAAAAGGGTTTTACCCTGATCGAATTGATGATCGTCGTGGCGATTATTGGTATTTTGGCTGCCGTGGCTTTGCCGGCTTATCAGGACTAC
>NZ_JANOAL010000016.1:0-3294 GCF_031411155.1 Polaromonas sp.
GCCGCCTGGCCGATATTCAGAAGGCCGGTTTGCGTCATTTCGTCGCTCCTTCCCAGCGCCGCAGCAGCAAGGCATTCAGCACCACGCTGACGCTGCTGAAGGCCATGGCCGCGCCGGCAATCACCGGGTTCAGCAGGCCCATGGCCGCCAACGGAATGCCGACCACGTTGTAGAAAAACGCCCAGAACAGGTTTTGCCGGATCTTGGCGTAGGTGCGGCGCGAGATGTCAATCGCATCGGCCACCAGCGCCGGGTTGCCGCGCATCAGCGTGATGCCGGCGGCGTGCATCGCCACGTCGGTGCCGGTGGCCATGGCAATGCCCACGTCGGCGGCGGCCAGCGCCGGCGCGTCGTTGATGCCGTCGCCGACCATCGCGACGCGGCCGCCTAGGTCTTGAACGTCCCGCTTGAGCTGGCCCACGATGGCGGCCTTGTCCTCGGGCAGGACCTGGGCATAGACCCGGTCAATGCCCAGCTGCGCGGCCACGGCCTGCGCGCTGCCCTGGTTGTCGCCGCTGACCAGCGCGGTCTGAATGCCCAGCGCATGCAGCCGCGCCACCGCGGGCGCCGCGCTGGCCTTGAGCGTGTCGCCAAAGGCCAGCAGGCCCAGCAGCCGGGGCCTGCCGGCGTCGCTGACATCGGCCAGCCACGACACGGTGCGGCCCTCTGCCTCCAGCGCCTGCGCCCGCGCCGCAAAGTCGCCCAGTTCAACTCCCAGCTCCTGCATGAAGCGCGGGCTGCCCAGCCGCAAGGCCCGCCCGGCTACCTGTGCCGACATGCCGCGCCCAGCCACCGCGCGCACGTCGGCAGCGGCCGGCACCGCAATGCCTTCCTTTAGCGCCTGCGTCGTCACGGCGCGCGCCAGCGGGTGCTCGCTGCCGGCCTGAATCGCGGCGCTTTGCGCCAGCAGGGCCTCCCTGCCAATGCCGTGCGGCTCCAGCGCCACCAGCTCCGGTTTGCCTTCGGTCAGCGTGCCGGTTTTGTCAAACGCCACCACCGTCAGCTTGTGCGCCACTTCCAGCGCCTCGGCATCCTTGATCAAGATGCCGTGCCGCGCCGCGACACCGGTGCCGGCCATGATGGCGGTGGGCGTGGCCAGCCCCAGCGCGCACGGGCAGGCAATCACCAGCACCGCCACCGCGTTCAAGATGGCGGTCTCCCAGTTGTCGCTGCCTGGGCCAAAAAAGCCCCAGCCCAGCAAGGTGATGAAGGCAATGCCAATCACCACCGGCACAAACACCGCGCTGACCTGGTCCACCAGCCGCTGGATTGGCGCCTTCTTGGCCTGGGCCGACTCCACCATGCGCACGATGCGCGCCAGCGTCGACTCCGCCCCCACCGCCGTGGTGCGCACCAGCAGCAGGCCTTCGGCATTGACGGCTCCGCCGGTCACAGGGTCGCCGACATGCTTGTTCACCGGCAGGCTTTCGCCGGTAATCAGCGACTCATCGACCTGGCTCGCGCCCTCGGTGATTTCGCCATCCACCGCAATGCGCTCGCCGGGCCGCACCACGATCAGATCGCCTACGGCGACCTGCGCCATCGGCACTTCCTCGTCCTGGCCGTTGATGCGGCGGCGCGCGGTTTCGGGCCGCAGTGCGTTCAGCGCCTGGATCGCTTCGGTGGTCTGGCGTTTGGCGCGCGCTTCCATCCACTTGCCCAGCAGCACCAGCGTGATGACGACGGCCGAGGCTTCAAAATAAAGATGTGCCATGCTGCCCTGCGCGCCGCGCGCCAGTAGCTGGTAGACGCTGAGCCCGTAGGCGGCCGAGGTGCCGATGGCGACCAGCAGGTCCATGTTGCCGGTCTGGGCGCGCAGCGCCTTGTAGCCGGCGCGGTAAAAACGCGCGCCCAGCCAGAACTGCACCGGTGTGGCCAGCGCCAGCTGCAGCCAGCCATTGAGCATCCAGTGCTCACCGAACAGCAGGCCAAGCATGGGTAGCGCCAGCGGTAGCGACAATGCCGCCGCCAGCACAATCGGCCACACCGGGGCGCCGGGTTTTTCAACCGGGTGGGCGGCGCTGGCCTCGTCGATGCTGCTTGCCTGGTAACCGGCCTTGTCGACAGCGGCGATCAGTTGCGCCAGCGTGGTGGCCGCGCCAGAGACGGTCACCTCGGCCGTTTCGGTGGCCAGGTTGACCTCGGCCTGCAGCACGCCAGGCAGCTGGCGCAGGGCTTTTTCGACCCGCGACACGCAGGAGGCGCAGGTCATGCCGCCAATCCTGAGCCGCAGCGTTTCGTCGCCCACCGCATAGCCGGCTTTCTCCACCGCGGTTTTCAGCGCTTGCAGGCTGACGCCAGGGCCGGCCCTGACGCTGGCCTGCTCGGTCGCAAAATTCACGCTCGCCTCGGCCACGCCGGCCACCGCGCCCAGCGCCCGCTCGACCCGCGCCACGCAGGAGGCGCAGGTCATGCCCTCGACCGGAAACTGCCATTCAGACAGGGGGAGCTTATTGGCTTGCAGGGTGGCGCTGGCGCTCATGGTGGTTTCTCCGGGTCGGCAGGGGCAAAAGTAAATGGACAATGAGCGAAGTCTGAACCTTGCCATCATGGCAGGGTCAAGCCGGTGCCGCGCATACCCGCCTGATTGCAAGGGGCATTGCAGGCGGGGCGTTGACCTTGCCCCCATGGCAGGGTTCAGACTGCGGGCTTGTGTAGTTAACCATTCAAGGAGTCCGACATGGAATTCAACATCCCCGCGATTAGCTGCGGCCACTGCGTGCGCGCGGTGACCGAGGCGGTCACGCAGGCTGACCCGCAGGCGCAGGTCAGTGTGGATTTGACGAGCAAGAAGGTGACGGTGCAGACCACGCGGGAGCGTGATGCGGTGGCGGCTGCGCTGGCGGAGGCGGGGTATCCGGTGCAGTGAAGGGTTTTGACGAGTTTCTCAAGCATTTTGGGGCCGCAGCCCAATAAGAATGGGCGTAACAAGCTATTGAATTAATAGCAAAATTAAGATTCAAGGGCTGTTTTGGCTGAGCTTATCGAGGCCTCGCTGGAGTTCGTTGCCGCGCCCTTCACGACCATGCCGGGGGTAGCCCGGCGGCTACTCACTTTTCTTTTGCTTCGCCAAAAGCAAAGTAAGCAAAAGAAAAGGCGACCCTACTGTCTGCGTCCCTGCGCTTCGCTTCGGGCAACCTGCGGTGCTCAGTCCATCCGGGGTATCGTGCAAACTCGCCTGCGGCTCAAACAAGCACGATCCCTGATCCGTCTGGACTTCCGCTCCTCGGCGCATACAGAAGGGTTTTGGGAAAAATTCGGGTACGGGTACGGGTACGGGTACGGGGAGGACTC
>NZ_JANOAL010000017.1:0-1761 GCF_031411155.1 Polaromonas sp.
TCAACCGCGTCACCGTGGCCGACATCAAGGCCGCGTTTGCGCGCAAGCTGCAGCCTGAGAAAATGGTCACCGTGATTCTGGGGGCCGCGCCATGAAGTACCGCGCCCGGGCCGAGCAAGCAATGACTGACAAAGCAACTGATAAAGCGACCGAAAAATTGACTGAAACGACGACTGAAAAACAGCCTGCCAAAAAACCAAAGTCCGGCAAGGTGGTGGCGCGCAAAGCCAAGCCGCCCGGTGAAATCCGCATCATTGGCGGCCTCTACAAGCGCAGCAAGCTGCCGGTGCCCAACAAGCCCGGCCTGCGCCCCACGCCCGACCGCGTGCGCGAAACCCTGTTCAACTGGCTGGGCCAGGACCTGAGCGGCTGGCGCTGCGCCGACGTGTTTGCCGGCACCGGCGTGCTGGGCTTTGAGGCCGCCTCGCGCGGCGCCGCCGACGTGCTGCTGTGCGAGCAGGACGCCGGGCTGCTGCCGCAGCTGCAGGCCCTCAAGACCCGGCTCAACGCCGGCGCGGTCAGGATAGAGCGCGGCGACGGCCTGAGCGCGCTGCGGCGCTTGCTGCCCGGCAGCCAGCAACTGATATTTCTCGACCCGCCCTACGAGTCCAGCCTGTTCGAACCCGCGCTGCAGGCCGCCGCCAAGGCGATAGGCGACGCCGGGTTGATCTACCTCGAAGCGCCCCGGCCCTGGCTGGACGAAGAGTTGCAGCCGCTGGGCCTGCAACTGCACCGCAGCGGCCGGGCCGGCGCGGTGCATTTTCATCTGCTAATCAAGGTCAAGCCCTGAGCTGGCGCGGCGCTGGGGCTGGCGGGGCATAATTCCGGTATGTCCACGCCACCCCCCTCACCGCCCCGGGTTGCTGTCTATTCAGGCACTTTTGACCCCTTCACGCTGGGGCATGCCGACGTGGTGCAGCGCGCCGCCGGGCTGTTTGACCGGCTCCTCATCGCGGTCGCGTCGGCGCACCATAAAAAAACATTGTTTTCGCTTGAGGCCCGCGTGGAACAAGTGCGGGAAGCTATTAAAAGCATAGCAAACGTGCAGGTCCTGCCGTTCGACGGCCTGATCATGGACTTTTGCGCGCAGCACAACGCCTGCGCCGTGGTGCGCGGCGTGCGCAATGTGACCGACTTCGACTACGAAGCCCAGATGGGCGCCATGAACCGCAAGCTGCGCCCCGGCGTTGAAACGGTTTTTTTGCTGCCCGATGCCGCCTTGCAATGCATCAGCAGCACGCTGGTGCGCGAGATCAGCAAGCTGGGTGGCGACGTCAGCCAGATGGTGAGCCCGGCCGTGGCCAAAGCCCTGGCCCACGCCCACCAGCCCCTGAAGGAGGCTTGAAAAACATGGCCCTGCTGATCACCGACGAATGCATCAACTGCGACGTCTGCGAGCCCGAATGCCCGAACCAGGCGATTTACCTGGGCAAGGAAATCTACGAGATTGACCCGCACAAATGCACCGAATGCGTCGGCCACTTCGACGAACCGCAGTGCGTGCAGGTCTGCCCGGTCGCCTGCATCCCGGTGGACCCGAAGAACGTCGAAAGCAAGGAAACGCTGTGGGAAAAATACCATCGGCTACAGGCCGTGATTCCGATTGTTGCGGCGCGGGGCGGCTAGCGTTCAAGGGGCTCAAAAATGCTGGTTTGGGCCGGTTTCGATGCTTAAATCGGCCTCTAGCCCAATCAATACCTGCGCTTAAAGCTATTGAATTGATAGCGCCTCAAGCCAGCAACCCATCCAGCGGGCTGGCCG
>NZ_JANOAL010000018.1:0-1761 GCF_031411155.1 Polaromonas sp.
TCAACCGCGTCACCGTGGCCGACATCAAGGCCGCGTTTGCGCGCAAGCTGCAGCCTGAGAAAATGGTCACCGTGATTCTGGGGGCCGCGCCATGAAGTACCGCGCCCGGGCCGAGCAAGCAATGACTGACAAAGCAACTGACAAAGCGATTGATAAGGCGACCGAGAAATTGACTGATACCCCCGCTGTAAAAAGACCCAAAACCGGCAAGGTGGTGGCGCGCAAGGCCAAGCCGCCCGGTGAAATTCGCATCATTGGCGGGCTGTACATGCGCAGCAAACTGCCGGTGCCCAACAAGCCCGGCCTGCGCCCCACGCCCGACCGCGTGCGCGAAACCCTGTTCAACTGGCTGGGCCAGGACCTGAGCGGCTGGCGCTGCGCCGACGTGTTTGCCGGCACCGGCGTGCTCGGCTTTGAAGCCGCCTCGCGCGGCGCTACCGACGTGCTGCTGTGCGAGCAAGACGCCGGGCTGCTGCCGCAGCTGCAGGCCCTCAAGACCCGGCTCAACGCCGGCGCGGTGCGCATAGAGCGCGGCGACGGCCTGAGCGCGCTCAGGCGCCTGCTAGCCGGCAGCCAGCAACTGATATTTCTCGACCCGCCCTACGAGTCGAATCTGTTCGAGCCCGCGCTGCAGGCCGCCGCCAAGGCGATAGGCGACACCGGACTGATTTACCTTGAAGCGCCCCGGCCCTGGCTGGACGAAGAGTTGCAGACCATGGGCCTGCAACTGCACCGCAGCGGCCGGGCCGGCGCGGTGCATTTTCATCTGCTGATCAAGGTCAAGCCCTGATCGGGCGTGCGGCGGGGGCTGGCGGGGCATAATTCCCCCATGTCCACGCCACCCCCCTCACCGCCCCGGGTTGCTGTCTATTCAGGCACTTTTGACCCCTTCACGCTGGGGCATGCCGACGTGGTGCAGCGCGCCGCCGGGCTGTTTGACCGGCTCCTCATCGCGGTGGCGGCAGCACACCATAAAAAAGCATTGTTTTCGCTTGAGGCCCGTGTGGAGCAAGTGCAGGCAGCTACCAAAAGAATAGCAAACGTGCAGGTCCTGCCGTTCGACGGCCTGATCATGGACTTTTGCGCCCAGCATAGTGCCTGCGCCGTGGTGCGCGGCGTGCGCAATGTGACCGACTTTGACTACGAAGCCCAGATGGGCGCCATGAACCGCAAGCTGCGCCCCGGCGTTGAAACGGTTTTCTTGCTGCCCGATGCCGCCTTGCAATGCATCAGCAGCACCCTGGTGCGCGAGATCAGCAAACTGGGCGGCGATGTGGCTCAGATGGTGAGCCCGGCCGTGGCCAAAGCGCTGGCTAAAGCCCACCAGCCCCTGAAGGAGGCCTGAAAACCATGGCCCTGCTGATCACCGACGAATGCATCAACTGCGACGTGTGCGAGCCCGAATGCCCGAACCAGGCGATTTACCTCGGCAAGGAAATCTACGAGATCGACCCGCACAAATGCACCGAATGCGTCGGTCATTTTGATGAACCGCAGTGCGTGCAGGTCTGTCCGGTGGCCTGCATTCCGGTGGACCCGAAGAACGTCGAAAGCAAGGAAACGCTGTGGGAAAAATACCATCGGCTGCAAGCCGTGATTCCGATTGTTGCGGCGCGGGGTGGCTAGCGTTCAAGGGGCTCAAAAATGCTGGTTTGGGCCGGTTTCGATGCTTAAATCGGCCTCTAGCCCAATCAATACCTGCGCTTAAAGCTATTGAATTGATAGCGCCTCAAGCCAGCAACCCATCCAGCGGGCTGGCCG
>NZ_JANOAL010000019.1:0-14921 GCF_031411155.1 Polaromonas sp.
TCCTCAACGGCAAGGTCGCCAATGGCGGCCCGAAAAAGCTGGCCAAGGGCACGACCATCGACAAGGCCTACCTGGCCGATGTCGAGAAGTACCACTGGTTTGACATTCGTCCGGCCGACGATGAAGTCGCTTCGCAGCTGGAAAGCATCAAGAATTCGATGGAGCAGACGCGCCACAGTTTCGATTTGTCTTTCGAAGAGAAGCGCAAAAAGCTCACGCAAGGCGACGAGTTGCCGGCGGGCGTGCTCAAGATGGTCAAGGTTTACCTCGCTGTCAAACGTCGTTTGCAGCCCGGCGACAAGATGGCCGGCCGTCACGGCAACAAGGGCGTGGTGTCCAAGATCGTTCCGGTCGAAGACATGCCTTACATGGCAGACGGCACGCCCTGCGACATCGTGCTCAATCCGCTGGGCGTGCCTTCACGCATGAACGTCGGACAGGTGCTTGAGGTTCACCTGGGTTGGGCTGCCAAAGGCCTGGGGCATCGCATCGGTGACATGCTGCAGGCAGAAGCCAAGGTGCAGGAGCTGCGCAGCTTCATGGAGACGATCTACAACAAGTCGGGTCGGGCTGAAGACCTGTCGAAGCTGTCAGATACCGACGTCCTTGAGATGGCCGGGAACCTGACAACTGGCGTGCCTTTCGCAACGCCGGTGTTCGACGGCGCCTCGGAAGCCGAGATCATGGCCATGCTGCAGCTGGCTTACCCCGATGACCTGGCCAACACCAAGGGCCTGACGGCAACCCGGACCCAGGCCCAGCTGTATGACGGCCGTACCGGCGACCAGTTCGAGCGCACCACCACTGTGGGCTATATGCACTTCCTGAAGTTGCACCACCTGGTGGACGACAAGATGCATGCGCGCTCGACCGGACCTTACTCGCTGGTCACCCAGCAGCCGCTGGGCGGCAAGGCGCAGTTCGGTGGACAGCGTTTCGGCGAGATGGAGGTCTGGGCGCTGGAAGCTTATGGCGCTGCCTACACGCTGCAGGAAATGCTGACCGTCAAGTCCGACGACGTGCAGGGCCGTACCAAGGTGTACGAGAGCATCGTCAAGGGCGAGCACGCCATCACGGCCGGCATGCCCGAGTCGTTCAATGTGCTGGTCAAAGAGATCCGTTCACTCGGTATCGATATCGAACTCGAACGTAGCTAATCGCAGGAAAGAAAAGGATTTAACTCATGAAATCATTACTCGACCTGTTCAAGCAGTTCACGCCGGATGAGCATTTCGATGCCATCAAGATCGGCATGGCCTCGCCCGAAAAGATCCGTTCGTGGTCGTTCGGCGAAGTCAAAAAGCCTGAAACCATCAACTACCGCACCTTCAAGCCAGAGCGCGACGGTCTTTTTTGCGCCAAGATTTTTGGCCCTATCAAGGACTACGAATGCCTGTGCGGCAAGTACAAGCGCCTCAAGCATCGCGGTGTCATCTGCGAGAAGTGCGGCGTTGAAGTCACGCAGACCAAGGTTCGCCGCGAACGCATGGGTCACATCGACCTGGCTGCTCCCTGCGCGCACATCTGGTTCCTGAAGTCGCTGCCGTCGCGTCTGGGCCTGGTGCTCGACATGACGCTGCGCGACATCGAGCGCGTGCTGTACTTTGAAGCGTACGTGGTGACCGACCCCGGCATGACCCCGCTGAAGAAATTCAGCATCATGTCCGAGGACGACTACGACACCAAGAAGCGCGAATTCGGTGACGAGTTCACCGCGCTGATGGGCGCCGAAGGCATCAAGGACCTGCTCGAAGGGCTGGACCTCGACGTCGAAATCGACAAGCTGCGCAACGACCTGACCGGCTCCGAAATCAAGATCAAGAAAAACGCCAAGCGCTTGAAATTGATGGAAGCGTTCAAGAAGTCCGGCATCAAGCCCGAGTGGATGGTGCTGGACGTGCTGCCCGTGCTACCGCCCGACCTGCGTCCGCTGGTGCCACTGGACGGCGGCCGCTTTGCGACCTCCGACCTGAACGATCTGTACCGCCGTGTCATCAACCGCAACAGCCGTCTGCGTCGCCTGCTCGAGCTGAAGGCACCGGAAATCATTGCCCGCAATGAAAAGCGCATGTTGCAGGAAGCGGTCGATTCGCTGCTCGACAACGGCCGTCGTGGCAAGGCCATGACGGGCGCCAACAAGCGCGCGCTGAAGTCGCTGGCCGACATGATCAAGGGCAAGTCAGGCCGTTTCCGCCAGAACTTGCTGGGCAAACGCGTCGACTATTCCGGCCGTTCCGTGATTACCGTGGGCCCAACGCTCAAGCTGCACCAGTGCGGCCTGCCCAAGCTGATGGCGCTCGAACTGTTCAAACCCTTCATCTTTGCGCAGCTTGAGTCGCGTGGCATTGCCACCACCATCAAGGCCGCCAAGAAGGAAGTCGAATCCGGCACGCCAGTGGTCTGGGACATTCTGGAAGAGGTCATCAAGGAACACCCGGTGATGCTGAACCGTGCGCCTACGCTGCACCGTCTCGGCATCCAGGCCTTTGAGCCGATCCTGATCGAAGGCAAGGCGATTCAGCTGCACCCGCTCGTCTGCTCGGCCTTCAACGCCGACTTTGACGGTGACCAGATGGCTGTTCACGTGCCGCTGTCGGTCGAGGCGCAGATGGAAGCACGCACGCTGATGCTGGCCTCGAACAATATTTTGTTCCCGGCCAACGGCGAGCCGTCGATTGTTCCGTCGCAAGACGTGGTGCTGGGTCTGTACTACACGACGCGTGACCGCACCAACGGCAAGGGCGAAGGCCTGGTGTTCTCGGACACCGGCGAAGTGCGCCGTGCCTTTGACTCGGGCGAGCTCGACCTGAACGCCCGCATCAGCGTGCGCCTGACCGAGTGGACCAAGGACAAGGAAACCAAAGAGTTCGTGCCCTCGACCAAGCTGTGGGAAACCACTGGCGGCCGTGCGCTGCTGTCCGAAATCCTGCCCAAGGGTTTGCCTTTCTCCAACATCAACAAGGCGTTGAAGAAAAAGGAAATCTCCAAGCTCATCAACGTGTCTTTCCGCAAGTGCGGCCTGAAAGAGACCGTGGTGTTTGCCGACAAGCTGCTGCAGTCGGGTTTCCGCCTGGCGACCAAGGCCGGCATTTCGATCTGCATCGACGACATGCTGGTGCCCAAGGAAAAGCACGCCATCATTGCGCGCGCCCAGAAGGAAGTCAAAGAAATCGAGCAGCAGTATGTCTCGGGTCTGGTGACCTCCGGCGAGCGCTACAACAAGGTGGTGGACATCTGGGGCAAGTCCGGTGACGAAGTCTCCAAGGTGATGATGGCCCAGTTGTCGAAAGAGCGGGTCATTGACCGCCATGGCAAGGAAGTCGAGCAGGAGTCGTTCAACTCCATCTACATGATGGCCGACTCCGGTGCCCGCGGTTCCGCCGCGCAGATTCGCCAGGTGGCGGGCATGCGCGGTTTGATGGCCAAGCCTGACGGCTCCATCATCGAAACGCCGATTACCGCCAACTTCCGCGAAGGCCTGAACGTGCTGGAGTACTTCATCTCCACCCACGGTGCGCGTAAGGGTCTGGCCGACACGGCGCTGAAAACCGCCAACTCCGGTTACCTGACGCGCCGCCTCTGCGACGTGGTGCAGGACCTGGTGGTGACCGAAGAGGACTGCGGCACGCTGGATGGCGCCCTGATGCGCGCCATCGTCGAGGGCGGTGAAGTGATTGAATCGCTTCGCGACCGTATCCTCGGCCGCACCGCGGTCGAAGACGTGCTGCATCCCGAAAACCGGGCGGTGCTGGCCAAGGCCGGCACCATGCTGGACGAGGACCTGATCGAGGAGCTGGAAGCTGCCGGCGTCGACGAAGTCAAGGTGCGCACGGCGCTGACCTGCGCCACCCGCTTTGGCCTGTGCGCCAAGTGCTATGGCCGTGACCTGGGGCGCGGTGGCCTGATCAACATCGGTGAAGCGGTCGGTATCATTGCCGCGCAGTCGATTGGCGAGCCCGGCACGCAGTTGACGATGCGGACCTTCCACATCGGTGGTGCGGCATCGCGTGCCGCGATTGCCTCGAGCGTCGAGGCCAAGTCCAACGGCGTCATCGGTTTCAACGCACCGATGCGCTATGTGACCAACAGCAAGGGCGAACTGGTGGTGATTGCGCGTTCCGGCGAGATCGTCATTCATGACGAGCATGGCCGCGAGCGTGAGCGGCACAAGGTGCCCTACGGCGCCACGCTGACCGTCAAGGCCGACCAGACCATCAAGGCCGGCGCCATTCTGGCTAATTGGGATCCGCTCACGCGCCCCATCATTACCGAGTTCGCCGGCAAGGTGGCCTTCGAGAATGTGGAAGAGGGCGTGACGGTGGCCAGACAGGTTGACGATGTCACCGGCCTGTCCACCCTGGTGGTAATCGATCCGAAGCGCCGCGGCGCAACCAAGGTGATTCGTCCCCAGGTCAAGCTGATCGACGCGACCGGTAACGAAGTCAAGATTCCCGGCACCGATCACTCGGTGACGATTGGCTTCCAGATCGGCGCGCTGGTTCAGGTGCGCGACGGCCAGGACGTGGGCCCCGGCGAGGTGCTGGCCCGTATCCCGATCGAAGGCCAGAAGACCCGCGACATTACCGGCGGTCTGCCACGCGTGGCCGAGCTGTTTGAGGCGCGTACGCCGAAAGACAAGGGCACGCTGGCCGAAATGACCGGTACCGTGTCCTTCGGTAAGGAAACCAAGGGCAAGGTCCGCCTGCAGATCACCGACCCGGAAGGCAAGGTCTGGGAAGACCTCGTGCCCAAGGAGAAGAACATCCTGGTGCACGAAGGCCAGGTGGTGAACAAGGGCGAGAGCATTGTCGATGGCCCGGCCGACCCGCAGGACATCCTGCGTTTGCTGGGCATGGAAGAGCTGGCCCGCTACATCGTCGACGAAGTGCAGGACGTTTACCGCCTGCAGGGCGTGAAGATCAACGACAAGCACATCGAAGTGATTGTTCGCCAGATGCTGCGCCGTGTTGTCGTCGAGAACGTGGGCGAGTCCAGCTACATCGCCGGCGAGCAGGTCGAGCGTTCCGTGATCCTGGACGCCAACGACGCACTGCGCTCGGCGGGCAAGGTGCCGGCCATCTTCAGCAACCTGCTGCTCGGTATCACCAAGGCATCGCTGTCGACCGACTCCTTCATTTCTGCGGCTTCCTTCCAGGAAACCACGCGCGTGCTCACCGAGGCTGCCATCATGGGCAAGCGCGACGAGTTGCGTGGTTTGAAAGAGAACGTGATCGTCGGTCGCCTGATTCCTGCCGGTACCGGCATGGCCTACCATGAGGCCCGCAAGGCCAAGGACCTGATGGACGACGCCGAGCGCCGCGCCATTGCCGATGCCGAGGCGCTTGAGCTGGAGGCCGCACACGCCGAAAGCAGCGACGACAGCGCGGCTTCCGAGTAAACCTGCCGCAGCGCTGGGTGAACCCCGCCAAAAGCCTCCCGGGTGCAAGCCCGGGAGGCTTTTTTTTTGGCAAAGCCCGGCTGGACAGGCGGGCGTCTCTGAATCGCTCAAAAATGACCAAAAAATGGCCCCAGCCCAAGCGGTTATTGCACGGTATGCTACCAAAACAATAGCAAATTGAGAGCTGACGGGAAAACGCCACAGCGGTGGCGTAAAAAACGGTTAATCTCGCTGCGCGCCCGTCGGGAAAACCGCCCCGCCCCGGCGTAACGGTGCGCCCGGGTTCGCCGGCACCGTTCCACCTGATGTTCAAGGAATTTTCGTTATGCCTGTCAGTACCCTCGTCCTGTTCGCCGCGCTGGCCTTGCTGATTTTTTGGGCAGTAGGCGCCTACAACCGCCTGGTGCGCCTGAAAAACACCATCGCCAACGCCTATGGCCAGATCGATGTGCAGCTCAAGCGCCGCTACGACCTGATTCCCAACCTGGTGGACGCCGCCAAAAAATACCTGCAGCATGAGCAGAGCACGCTGGAGGCCGTCACGCTGGCGCGCAACCAGGCGCGCAGCGCCAGCGATGCGGTGCGAGCCCGTCCCGCCAACGCGGCGGCCATGACGGCACTGGTGGCCGCCGAGCAGGTGCTGGAAGGCAGCCTGGGCCGCCTGTTTGCCGTGGCCGAGGCTTACCCCGAACTCAAGGCCGACCAGACCATTCGGGAACTCAGCGAAGAGCTGACCAGCACCGAAAACAAGGTCGCCTTCGCGCGCCAGGCCTACAACGACGCGGCGCTCGATTTCAACAACGCGCAAGGCCAGTTCCCGGCCCTGCTGATCGCCCGCCTGTTCGGCTTTGCGCCCTCGGTCATGCTGCGCTCGACCGACAGTGCCGCAGAACGCCAGGCCGTTCGCATTTCCATGTAACGCCGCAGCCAGCCGGCCAGCCCCACTCCGACCCGACCATGCGTTTTTTTGAGCGACAGGAAGCCGCCCGCGCGCAAACCACGCGCTTGCTGCTGCTGTTTGGCCTGACGGTGCTGGCGCTGGTGCTGGCCGTCAATGCCGCGCTGGCGCTGACCTGGCGCATGGTGTCGCCCGGCTTCAGCGGCTACCCGGCTTACTTCTTTACCGTCAACAGCGGCCTGACCCTGCTGTTCGTGCTGGGCGGCTGGTGGCTGGAAACCTCGGCGCTGCGCGGTGGCGGTGAAACGCTGGCGCGGCGCGCCGGCGCGCGCGAGGCCTGGCCCGCCAGCCGCGACGCCGAGCGCCGCCTGTGCAACATCGTCAGCGAACTGGCCATTGCCGCCAGCATGAAGCCGCCCCTGGCCATGGTGCTGGACCGGGAAGAGGGCATCAACGCCTTTGCCGCCGGCTGGGACGAGCGTGATGCGGTGATCGCCGTGACCCGGGGCGCCCTTGACAGCCTGACGCGCGATGAGCTGCAAGGCCTGGTGGCCCATGAGTTCAGCCATTTGCGCGAGGGCGATACCCGCCTGAACATGCGGCTGGCCGGCATGGTGTTCGGGCTGGAAATGATCTTCAACCTGGGCAGCAGCATGTGCGAGACCGACGAAAACGGCAACCGCTCGTTCCTGGCGCTGCCCGGCTTTGCCATCAAGGCCACCGGCTCGCTGGGCTGGCTGGCGGGGCGCGCGCTGAAGGCCGCGGTGTCGCGCCAGCGCGAGTTCCTGGCCGATGCCCGGGCCGTGCAGTTCACCCGCAGCAAGGACGGGCTGGGCGGTGTGCTGCGCAAGGTGGCGGGCCAGCAGGCGCAGGGCGGCAGGGCACGCAGCCACCTGCACCCGGCGGTGCAGCACATGCTGCTGGTCAACGCCCACACCGAGGCGCGCTGGTTTGCCACCCATCCGCCCTTGCCGGAGCGCATTCGCCGCATCTATGGCCGGCCCATGGCGGCCTTGTCCCCGCACGACGAAGAGGCCGCCACGCGGCCGGACGCGATTTTCTGAATCGCGCGGCGATGCCGCTGCGTCTGCGTTGGGGTCTGCCTCTGCGTCGTGCCGATCCGGTCGCAGGCGCGGCACGGGTGCCTTGACCGCCAGCGCGGGCGCCGCCTGGCTACTGGATACTCCCTATAGGGCGCACCGGGCCGCGGGGTAAATTGTCACCCACTTGTCATCGTCAGGAGGACTCATGAGAACCCGAACCCTCGCCCGCGTCACGCTGTCTTTGCTCTGCCTTGCGCTCAGCCCGCTCGCGCTGGCGCAAGGCGCTGCGGGCGCGCAAGCCCTGTACACCCAAAGCCTGGCGGCCACCTGCGCCAACTGCCACGGCACCAACGGCAAGGTCACCCAGGGCTCCAGCGTGCCGGCGCTGGCCGGGCTCGATCAAAGCTACATCGTGGCCCAGATGGACGCCTTCAAGTCCGGCGCCCGCCCCGCCACCGTGATGCACCAGCTCAGCAAGGGCTTCAATGACGCGCAGATCGCCTCGCTTGCGGCCTATTTTGCGGCGCAGAAGAAGTGAGCCGGCCCACAACAGCATGCAAGGACTCAGCACCATGAACACGCCCCATCCCTCTCCCGCTGTGGCTGGCTACAAGCGCCGCTCCTTTTTGCAGTCCACCGCCGCCCTGAGCCTGCTGGGCCTGACCGGCTGCGCCAGCATGGCCGGCATCCCGTCCAGGGCCAAGGTGGTGGTGATTGGCGGCGGCTACGGCGGCGCCACGGCCGCCAAGTATGTGCGCCTGCTGTCCGGGCACAAGATTGACGTGGTGCTGATCGAGCCGCAGCCCGCCTTTGTGTCCTGCCCCATTTCCAACCTGGTGCTGGGCGGCAGCAAGCAGATGGGTGACATCACCATGTCCTACGCCGGCCTGTCGGCAAACCACGGCATCACGCTGGTCAGGGACTCGGCCAGCGCGATCGATACCGCCAGAAAAACCGTCACGCTGGCCGGCGGCGCCACCATTGCCTACGACAAACTGGTGGTCTCGCCCGGTATCGAGCTGATGTTTGACAGCATTGAAGGCTTGAAAGATGCCAATGCCTCGGGCCAGATTCTGCAGGCCTGGAAGGCCGGCGCCGAGACCGTGGCGCTGCGCCGGCAGCTCGAAGCCATGCCCGATGGCGGTGTCTATGCCCTGACCATTCCCGAGGCGCCTTACCGCTGCCCGCCCGGCCCCTACGAGCGCGCATCGGTGATTGCCGCCTACTTCAAGGCGGCCAAGCCGCGCAGCAAGGTGCTGATTCTTGACGCCAACGCCGATGTCACCTCCAAGGGGCCGCTGTTCAAAAAGGTCTGGGCCGAACAGTACGCCGGCATCCTTGAATACCGCGGCCAGCACAAGGCGACGGCGGTTGATGCCAAAGCCGGTGTCATCAGGCTGGATGTGCAGGACGACGTCAAGGCCCATGTGCTCAACGTCCTGCCCGCCATGCGCGCCGGCAGCATCGCCGTGCAGACGGGGCTCAACAACCAGGCCAATAACCGCTGGTGCGGCGTCAATTACCTGACGTTTGAGTCCACCGCCGCCAGGGACGTGCATGTGCTGGGCGACGCCATCCAGATTGCGCCCGGCATGCCCAAAAGCGGCCACATGGCCAACAACCACGGCAAGGTGGCCGCCGCCGCCATCGTGGCCCAACTCTCGGGCTGGGACGTGAACCCCGCGCCCATGCTGACCAACACCTGCTACAGCTTCGTGGACCCGAAAAACGTGATCCACGTGGCCAGCGTGCATGAGTATGTGGCGGCTGAAAAAACCTTCAAGACCGTGGCAGGCTCAGGCGGCGTCAGCCCCGGCCCGACCGAGCTCGAAGGCACTTACGCGCTGAACTGGGCAAGCAACATCTGGGCCGACACGTTGAGTTAGCCCCCACGGTCGCTCACTGCGTGTAGCTTCCTGCCCCCCGAGGGGGCCGCCCCGCCTGCAGTCCGGCAAAGCCGGTCCTGCGGCCGGTACTTGAAAAGACGAGCTCCCACTGCCCCTGGCAAAGCCGGTCCCGCGGCCCCTGCTTGCCATTCGGAGTGGCCAGTGGGGGTGGTGGTCTCGTGGCTGGTCTAATACGGGTTGGCTGTCCGTTCCGGGCGGCATACATGAGCCCGATGCAAGACAACCCGACCCAAGTTCCCCTGTGGCGCCAGCTTCAGGGGGCAGCCTCCTTATTGATGGCCGTTCGCGACGGCCAGTCCATGACCGCCGCGCTGGAAGATGTCGATGCCCAGCTGCGCCCTGGCGTGCAGGCGCTGGGCTTTCATGCGCTGCGCTGGCTGGGCCGCGCCGAAGCGCTGCGCCAGCAACTGGCCAAACGCCCGCCACCGCCGGAGGCCGATGCCCTGCTGTGCGTCGCTTTAGCGCTGGCATGGTCTGAAACTGGGGACCGTGTCGGAGCGCAATTTTCCGCCGGGCCGCCCCTGGGAAAATTAGCCCCCTCGGGGGGAAGCGTAGTACGCGAAGCGACAAGCGTGGGGGCCATGTACACGCCCCATACGCTGGTCGACCAGGCGGTGGAAGCCGCCAAGCGCAGCGAGGCCACGCATCATCAGGCCAGCTTCATCAACGGCTGCCTGCGCCGCTTTTTGCGCGAACGGGACGCGCTGGTGGCGCTGACCGACAAAAATCCGCAAGCCGTGTGGAACCACCCGCAGTGGTGGATAGACCGGGTGCGCAAAGACCACCCCGAGCACTGGCAGGCAATCTTGCAGGCCAACAACAGCCGGGCGCCGCTGATTTTGCGGATTAATGAACGAAAAACGACTCAAGCCCAATACTTGCACTCATTGTTTGCTATCAATATAGAAGCATCGGCAGTTGGCGAACAGGGCGTGATTCTCGCCAGCGCCCAGCCGGTGCCGTCGCTGCCAGGCTTTGCCGACGGGCATTTTTCGGTGCAGGACGCCGCCGCGCAACTGGCCGCGCCATTACTGCTGGGCGGCCTCGCTGCGCAGGGTGACAAGGGCCAACGGCTGAAGATTCTCGACGCCTGCGCCGCCCCCGGCGGCAAAACCGCGCACCTGCTGGAGCTGGCCGATTGCGAGGTGACGGCGCTGGACATCGATGCCCGCCGCTGCGAGCGCGTTGCGCAAAACCTGACGCGCCTGGGCTTGCAGGCGCAGATCGTGGTGGCCGATGCCGGCCAGCCCGCCGACTGGTGGGACGGCGAGCTGTACGACGGCATCCTGCTGGACGCACCCTGCACCGCCTCGGGCATTGTGCGGCGTCACCCCGACGTGCGCTGGCTGCGCCGGCCTTCCGACATTGCCCAGCTGGCCGGCATCCAGGCGCATCTGCTGGCAATGCTGTGGCCCCTGCTCAGGCCGGGCGGGCGCTTGCTGTATTGCACCTGCTCGGTTTTCAGGGCTGAAGGTGACATCCAGATACAAACGTTTGTTGCACACCACACCGACGCCTTATTAATGCCCTCGCCAGGTCATTTGCTACCGCAAAGTGGCGTCCAAGCCACAGTCTTCCCGGACAATTTGCTGCGTGAGCACGACGGTTTCTATTACGCAAAGCTTGAAAAACGCCGCCCTTAAAACGGCAGTGCGCGTCCTGCTGGGCGTTTGTCTGTGCATGCTTTTGGTCTATCCGCAGCGGCAAGCCCGGGCCACCGAGGTGACCCAGTTGCAGGTGGAGCGCGGTGACGAAGGCGTGCGCCTGTCAGCCCTGGTCCGGTTTGACCTGCCGCCCGTGGTCGAAGACGCCCTGCTCAAGGGCATTCCGATGTTTTTTGTGCTGGAGGCGGACATCTACCGCGACCGCTGGTACTGGGCCGACCTGCATGTGGCCAGCGCGGCCCGCACCATACGGCTCGCCTATCAGCCGCTGACCCGGCGCTGGCGCGTCAATATTGCGGCCGGGCTGATCAGCAATTCGGCCGGGCTGCGCGCCACCCTCAACCAGAACTACGACACCCTGCCCGAGGCGCTGGCCGTGATCCAGCGCGTGGCCCGCTGGAAAATTGCCGAAGCGTCCGAGGTGAATCCAGACGCCGGCCACAGGCTTGACTTCAGCTTCCGGCTTGACCTGTCCCAATTGCCCCGACCCTTCCAGATTGGTGTGGCCGGGCAAAGGGACTGGACCATTGCCGTGCAGGTGAAAGACCGCCTCAGGCTGGAACCTGCGGCGGCAGCGGCGCCTGCACTGCCGGCCGCCAGCAGCACCGAGGCCGGCAAATGAGCCCGCTGCGCGAGGTGACCTCGATCAAAAGCAGCAAGGCGTTTCGCTGGACCATAGGCGTTGGCGTGGGCATCATGGCGGCGCTGGGGCTGGTGCTGCTGTTCCTGCTGACCCAGGCCACCGGCAACCGCGAGCTTTACGAGCGCAACTACGCGCTGCTGTTTGGGCTCAACGTGGCGGTGGCTGGGCTCTTGCTGCTGGTGATTGGCTGGATCGTGCTGCGCCTGGCGCTGCGCCTGCGCCGGGGCCGTTTTGGCAGCCGCCTGCTGGTCAAGCTGGCGGCCATTTTTGCGCTCGTCGGTTTGCTGCCGGGCATGATGATTTATGTGGTGTCCTACCAGTTCGTCTCCCGCTCCATCGAGAGCTGGTTTGATGTCGAGGTCGAGGGCGCCCTGGCGGCCGGGCTGAACCTGGGCCGTGCCACGCTGGACACGCTGGCGGCCGACCTGGCCAACAAGACCCAGCAAGCAGCCACGCAGATTTCGGATATCCCCAACACCTCGGCCGGCCTGGCGCTGGAGCGCCTGCGCGACCAGCTTTCGGCCAGCGACGTGGTGCTCTGGAGCGCCTCCGGCCAGGTGATTGCCAGCGCCGGCGAATCGCGCTTTTTGTTCAAGCCCGAGCGACCGTCGGCGCAGCAGCTGCGCAGTGCGCGCAGCCAGCGCGTCATCACCCAGATTGAAGGCCTGGATGAGGTGGTGCCGGGCGGCAACGGCGAGCTGGGGACCGACAGCACGCCGCCGCCCACCGCCGGCCCCCCCGGCACCACGGCCGGCAGCAACGCCCGCATCAAGGCGATCGCGGTGGTCAACAACCCGAATCTCAATGTACTGGGATCGTCACGGTTTTTACAAGTCACCACGGTGCTGCCCGCCGGCCTGGTGGCCAATGCCATCGCCGTGCAGGAGGCCAACCGCGAGTACCAGGAGCGCGCGCTGGCGCGCGGCGGCCTGCGCAAAATGTACATCGGCACCCTCACGCTCAGCCTTTTTCTGGCGGTGTTTGGCGCCGTGTTGCTGGCGGTGCTGCTGGGCAACCAGCTGGCCAAGCCGCTGCTGGTGCTGGCCGAAGGGGTCAGGCAGGTGGCCCAGGGCGACCTCACGCCCAAGGCCGCCCTGCAGGGCAAGGACGAGCTGGGCGGGTTGACCCGCTCCTTTGCCGAGATGACGCAGCAGCTGTCTGATGCGCGCACGGCGGTGCAGCAAAGCATGAGCCAGGTCGATGCCTCGCGCGCCAACCTGCAAACCATTCTTGACAACCTCACGGCGGGCGTGATCGTGCTCGACAGCCGCGGCCGCATCGAGTCCAGCAACCCCGGCGCGACCCGCATCCTGCGCGCTCCGCTGGCCGCCTGGCACGGCCAGTTTCTCGGTGAAGTCCCTGGCCTCGAGGTGTTTGCCAAAGCGGTGCAGGCCCAGTTTTCCAGTTTCCTCACGGACCCGCACAGCGAACCGCCGGCCGAAGCCGCACCCCACGCGCAGGAGCAGTGGCAGCAGTCGTTTGAACTCAACGCCGCCATGCCCGGCTCCCCCGACAATGCCATCACCCTGATCGCGCGCGGCGCCAAAATGCCGGGCACCGACGAGTTCTTGCTGGTGTTTGACGATGTGTCGGAAATGGTGTCGGCCCAGCGCGCGCAGGCCTGGGGCGAAGTCGCCCGCCGGCTGGCGCACGAAATCAAGAACCCGCTGACCCCGATCCAGCTGTCGGCCGAGCGGCTTGAAATGAAACTCACCGGCAAGGTGGCAGAGCCCGAGCAGCTGCTGCTCACCAAGTCCGTCAAGACCATCGTGGACCAGGTCGACGCCATGAAACGGCTCGTCAACGAGTTTCGCGACTACGCCCGCCTGCCGGCCGCACAGCTGCATCCGCTGGACCTCAACGCCCTCATCACCGACGTGCTGCAGCTCTACCTCAGCGACAGCGTCGGCCAGCCCGGCAGCGGCAGCGCCGTGGTGCCGGTGCAGGCCGAACTGGACCCGCGGGCGCCCCCCATCAAGGGCGACGCCCAGCAGCTGCGCCAGGTGATTCACAACCTGCTGCAAAACGCGCAGGACGCCCAGGAGGGCAAGGCCGGCGCGCGCGTCATCGTGAAGACCGAGTTTTCCGACACCGCAAAACGCGTGCGCCTGATCGTGCGCGACCACGGCACGGGTTTTCCGGCGCACATCCTCAAGCGCGCCTTCGAGCCCTACGTCACCACCAAGGTCAAGGGCACCGGCCTGGGGCTGGCCGTGGTCAAGAAAATTGCCGACGAGCACGGCGCCCGCATTGATATTTCCAACCGCATGACCGATGGCGTGGTGCAAGGCGCCCAAGTGTCGTTATCATTCGCGGTTGTGGCATAACAACAGTCGGAGTAATACTTCGGTATTGATAACAAACGAACAAACGGCGGGACAGCAATTCAATCATGGCAAATATTCTGGTGGTCGATGACGAGCTGGGCATACGCGACCTGCTCTCTGAAATTCTCAATGACGAGGGGCACCAGGTGGAACTGGCTGAAAACGCCGCACAGGCCCGCGCCGCCCGCGCCCGCGCCCGGCCCGACCTGGTGCTGCTCGACATCTGGATGCCCGACACCGACGGCGTGACCTTGCTCAAGGAATGGTCGGCCAGCGGCCAGCTCAGCATGCCCGTCATCATGATGAGCGGCCACGCCACCATAGACACCGCGGTCGAGGCCACCAAAATCGGCGCCATGGCTTTTCTTGAAAAGCCCATCACCCTGCAAAAACTGCTCAAGGCGGTCGAGCAGGGCCTGAGCAAAACCGCGCCGCGCAAACCCGTCAGCTTCAACGCCGCCGTGCACCCCATCGACCTCACGGTAGAGGCCGCCATGACCGGCGGCACGCTGCCCGCCCCGGTCGACATGGGCCCCCAGGCCACGCAGAGCTTTGTGCTTGAAAAACCGCTGCGAGACGCCCGCGACGAATTCGAAAAAGCCTACTTCGAATTCCACCTCGCCAAGGAAGGCGGCTCCATGACCCGCGTGGCCGAAAAAACCGGCCTGGAGCGCACCCACCTGTACCGCAAACTCAAGCAGCTCGGCGTCGACCTCACGCGCGGCAAGCGCAGCGCCTGAGCGTGTGGCCAATGACGAGGGGGTGATTGAAGACATCGGGGCCCGCACCGGCCGAAAGCCCCTTCTGCCTGATATATAATCTAAGGCTCAGGCCCGGTAGCTCAGTCGGTAGAGCAGAGGATTGAAAATCCTTGTGTCGGTGGTTCGATTCCGCCCCAGGCCACCAGCATTCATGCGCCCCAGCGCCCTTTTCGGGTTCTGGGGCGTTTCTACTATTCCGGTCGGATTTCTACAATTCTGAATTTTGGGCGCTATGGATACCATCCGCGATCTGCTTGCATCCATTAAGACTCAATTAAAA
>NZ_JANOAL010000020.1:0-29135 GCF_031411155.1 Polaromonas sp.
GTCATGCGCCATGCCCATGCCTCGTTGGTGGGGGTGGTGTTGCGCTATGTGCCGGAAACCCGCAGCCTGGTGCTGGAGGTGCGCGACAACGGCCACGGTATCGGGGGGGCTGGCAACGGTGCAAACGGCGGAAATGGTGCAAATGGCGGAAATGGCGCACGAACCGGCAGTGGCAAGGGCCTGCAGGGCATACGCCGCCGTGCCCAGCTTATAGGCGGGGAGCTGCTGATTTCAAGCAAACCCGGTGCCGGCACCCGGGTGCGGTTCACCCTGCCATTGGCAGAGTTTTCGCCGTGGCCTGAGCCGCATGCAACGGCGGGTTTTGCACAGCCAAGTCACGAGCAGGGAACCGTCAGCCCCTAGCTCGCGCATTGCAGGCTCAGCGCCTGCAGGGTGCTGCCGGTTTTGGGCTCAAACACCACCAGGTTGACCTGCCGCGCATGGCCCGGCGTGGGCGCAATGCTGCGAAAACCGAGTTTTTGCGGCGCTTGCGCATTGCCTTCAGCGGGTTTGTAGTCGCCCGCCGGTGTGTACTGGCGCACCACAAAGTCGTGCTTCAAGAACTCGCCCGCGTTTTCACCGGCCTGCACTTTGGAGTTGTGACCGTGTTCGGTTACCGTCCAGTAGGCCGACCAGGGGCCGGCGGGCGCTGCCGGGCCTGCGGAGATGGGCGTCACGGTGGCCTCGAACTGGTCCGGCCCCAATTGCTGCAGCGTGATGCGCGCACGGGCCGGTTCGGCCGGATTGGCCTGGCCGATCCGGTCTGGCCAGTTGTTCCATTGCGGCAGGTCCCTGCCATTGAGCACCGCCTGTGGCGTGTAGATGCTGCGCAGCTTGTTGCGGGCCGCCACGCTGCGTTGGCGCGTGGTGTAAGCCGGCGCGGCAAAGCGGTCAACCCAGCCGATGTAGTCCCAATAGCCGACATGAAAAGCCTGTACCACCACGCCCTTGCCTTTGAGCGATGAGGCCCATTGGTCGGCCGGCGGGCAGGAGCTGCAGCCCTCGGAGGTATAAAGCTCGACCACCGGCGTGATGCTGGCGCCGGACGTGGCGCTGCACTGGTTTTGCACGGCAAATGCGCTGCCAACCCTGAACAGAAGGGCGCAGACTGCTATGGTTTTTGAAGCGGTTGATGACATGCAAGGTCTCCAGAATGAAACCCCCGCCGCGCCAGGCCTGGAACGGCTTGCGGCAATCAGCCGGGGCTATCCCTTGGTCGCGGCCGCCAGGCCGTTCTTACAGGCAGCGCGGCCTGGCGCTCAGGCCAGTGGCGGTTTGAGGCCGTTGCGCACCGGGAACCCGGTGTTGATGCCGTCCGCTTCCAGCCGGTCCTGCAACTGGCCCAGGTAGGCGGCCGTGCTGTTGTCCGACTGCTCGATGCGGGTTAGCAGCGCCTGCTGCTGCAGGGCAAAGCGCTGCGTCAGCACCGCGCTGGCGGCGTTTTCGCGCTGCTGCGTGGCGACCGCCTGGGCTTCGAGGTAATTGCGCAGCTCGGTGAAACGCGAAGCCTCGGCCTTGTCGGCCAGCTCGCGCTGGGTGTTGAGCTCGCGGGCGTATTTGCGGGTTTCAATCAGGTTGCTGCTTTGCATGTACAGCGTGCTGGCCAGAAACACCACGGTAGCCACCACCAGCAGCAGCAGCATGACCAGGCCCAGCGACACCTGGATCGTTGTGAAGCCCAGGCTCAGCACACTGATACGGGTGAACTCGTCCACATTGAGGGCAACGAAGGCTGCCACCACGGCAATGGCGATAATGAAAAGAACGGTGCGTGCGCGCATGTCTGTTTCCCCGAAAACCTTGCAAAATTACGCCCCATTATCAGGTTTTTGGCCGTTTTCAAGCTGTGGGACAATGCCGTCCCTCAGCGTCGGTTCCGGCCTGTCCGCAGCGATTTGCATCTGTTTGTAAACGCCGGTTGTGGCCATTTTCTCCCACCCTCCAGACGAGAACCTCTTTTCCCCATGCAGAAAATCATTCGCCAGATTGCGGCAGAAATCAAAGTCAAGGAACACCAGATCAAGACCGCGGTGGAGCTGCTCGATGGAGGCGCCACCGTGCCCTTTATTGCGCGCTACCGCAAGGAAGCCACCGGCGGTCTCGACGACATCCAGCTGCGCGAGCTCGAGTACCGGCTCGGCTATCTGCGCGAGCTGGAAGAGCGGCGCGAAGCGGTGCTCAAAAGCATTGAAGAGCAGGGCAAGCTGACGCCCGAGCTGCGCGCGGCGATTGAGCTGGCCGCCACCAAGCAGGACCTGGAAGACCTGTATTTACCCTACAAGCCCAGGCGCCGCACCAAGGGCCAGATCGCGCGCGAAGCCGGCATTGAGCCGCTGGCCGACAAGCTGTTTGCCGACCCGTCGCGGGTGCCCGCTGACGAAGCCGTCGCCTTTGTCAAGGCCGAAAAGAATGAAAGCGGCGACGATTTCACCAGCGTGCAGGCCGTGCTCGACGGCGTGCGCGACATTCTGAGCGAGCGCTGGGCCGAAGACGCGGCGCTGGTGCAGTCGCTGCGCCACTGGCTCTGGAGCGAAGGGCTGTTCTCGTCCAAACTGGTGACGGGCAAGGACGAGAACCACGCCGACAACGCGAAATTCCGCGACTATTTCGACTATGACGAGCCGATTGGCCGCGTCCCTTCGCACCGCGCGCTGGCCGTGTTTCGCGGCCGCGGGCTGGAGATTCTGGATGCCAAGCTGGTCTTGCCGGTGCCGCCCGAAGCCGGTCAGCCCAGCATTGCCGAAGGCAAGATTGCGCTGCACCTGGGCTGGAGTCACAAGGCGCGTCCGTCCGATGATCTGCTGCGCAAATGCGTGGCCTGGACCTGGAGAGTCAAACTCAGCCTGTCGCTGGAGCGTGATTTGTTCACCAAGCTAAGGGAAGACGCCGAGAAAGTTGCCATCAAGGTGTTTGCCGACAACCTGCGCGATTTGCTGCTGGCCGCGCCGGCCGGCCCGCGCGTGGTGATGGGGCTGGACCCGGGCATTCGCACCGGCGTGAAGGTGGCGGTGGTCGACAGCACCGGCAAGCTGGTGGAAACCGCCACGGTGTTTCCGCACGAGCCGCGCAAGGACTGGGAAGGCTCGCTGCACACCCTGGGCAAGCTCTGCGCCAAACACGGCGTCAATTTGATCGCCATTGGCAACGGCACGGCCAGCCGCGAGACCGACAAGCTGGCGGCCGATTTGATCAAGCAGCTCGCCAAGCTCTCTGGAGAGGCAGAAATACAGAAAGTCGTCGTCAGCGAAGCCGGCGCCTCGGTCTATTCGGCCAGCGAATTTGCCAGCCAGGAAATGCCCGACGTCGACGTGAGCCTGCGCGGCGCCGCCAGCATTGCGCGCCGCCTGCAGGACCCGCTGGCCGAACTGGTCAAGATCGACCCCAAATCGATTGGCGTGGGCCAGTACCAGCACGACGTGAACCAGAGCGACCTGGCGCGCAGCCTGGACACGGTGGTCGAGGACTGCGTGAACAGCGTCGGCGTGGACCTGAACACCGCCAGCGTGCCGCTGCTGGCGCGTGTCTCGGGCCTGAGCCAGACCGTGGCCAAGTCGGTGGTGCGCTGGCGCGATGCCAACGGCGCGTTTGCCTCCAGGGCCGATTTGCTGAAAGTCACCGGCCTGGGCGCCAAGACTTTTGAGCAAAGCGCCGGCTTCTTGCGCCTGCGCGGCGGAACCAATCCGCTCGACATGACCGGCGTGCACCCCGAAACCTACGCGGTGGTGGAGAAAATCATGGCGCACACCGGCAAGCCGGTGGCCGAGCTGATGGGCCGCGCCGAGATGCTCAAAACGCTCAAACCCGAGCTGTTTGCCAACGAGAAATTTGGCGTCATCACCGTCAAGGACATCATTGCCGAACTCGAAAAACCGGGCCGCGACCCGCGCCCCGACTTCAAGGTGGCGCGCTTTAACGAGGGCGTGGAAGACATCAAGGATTTGAAGGAAGGCATGACGCTGGAAGGCACGGTCAGCAACGTGGCGGCCTTTGGCGCGTTCGTGGACATCGGCGTGCACCAGGACGGTCTGGTCCATGTGAGCCAGCTCGCCAACAAGTTTGTCAGCGACGCGCGCGAGGTCGTCAAGACCGGCGACATCGTCAAGGTGCGCGTGACCGAGATCGACGTGGCGCGCAAGCGCATCGGCTTGACCATGAAGCTCGACGCCGCACCGGCGCGCAAGGATGGCCCGCGCGACAATCGCTTTGAAGGCGCGCGGCCAGGCCAGCAAAACCGGAGCGGCGGGAACTATGGCGGGCAGCCCCGAGCCGCCCAGCCCGCCGCCTCCACCGCCATGGAGTCGGCCTTCAGCAAGCTGGCGGGGCTTAAAAAGTAGGCGCCGTCGCCGAAAAGACAGTCTGGCGTCGCGTTTCAGGGTCAAATCGGCATCCAGCCCAGGTAGAACGTGCGCCACCAGCTATAAAATTAATAGCAAACATTTCCTTGCACACCTTGTTCACAGCTTGCCAGCCATGAAAGCCCTTCGCCTCTACGCCGGCCCCAAGGCGCGCCAGCACATCGCCCGGCATGGCCTGCAGCCGCAAGACATTGGCGTGGTGCCTGGCGCCGCCGGCGGCCCCAAGGGCCTGATTCTGGGCGCGCTGGACCGCTTTATCTTTGGCGACTGGCTGGCGGCGTCAAACCACCCGGTACATCTGGTCGGCGCCTCGATAGGCGCCTGGCGCATGGCCACGGCCTGCCTGAACGACCCGGTGGCCGCGTTTGCGCGGCTGGAGCACGACTACATTCACCAGCACTACGAACTGCAACCCGGCCAGAAGCGCCCGAGCGCCGATTTCGTGAGCGAGCAGTTCGGCCAGAGCCTGCAACGCTTTTACGGCGGCCGGGTGCAGGAGGTCCTGAACCACCCACGCTACAAGCTGCACATCGTCACCTCGCGCGGCCGCCATGTGCTGGGGCGCGAACACAGGGTCGGCACGCCGCTGGGTTACCTGGGCGCATTCCTGACCAATGGGGTGCACCGCAAGGCCATGGGCGCCTGGCTCGAACGCGTGGTGTTTTCCAGCCAGAACGCCGCCTTGCCGTTTTCCACCAACGACTACCGCACGCGCCAGGTGCCGCTCGATGAAGCCAACTTTCAGCCGGCACTGCAGGCCAGCTGCTCGATTCCCTTTGTGCTGCGCTCGGTGCACAACATTCCGGGCGCGCCGCCCGGCGCCTACTGGGACGGCGGCATCACCGACTACCATCTGCACCTCAACTATGCTTCTGATTTGATAGCAGGATCCGCCCATGAATCGGGGGCTAGCGGCCAAAATGATACATTTTCCGGGGTACAGAGCCGAGCTGGCGCCGGCCTGGTGTTGTACCCGCACTTTCAGAAAGCGGTAGTGCCCGGCTGGCTCGACAAGAGCCTGAAATGGCGCCACAAGCCCACGCATTTCCTGGACAACATGCTGCTGCTGGCGCCCGACCCGGACTGGGTCAAGACCCTGCCCAACGGCAAGCTGCCCGATCGCACCGACTTCACCCGTTACGGCGCCGATTTGCAGGCCAGGGTGAAGGCCTGGAGCGCCGCGACGGCCGCCAGCACGCAACTGGTGGACGAATGGCAGGTCTGGCTGCGAAACCCCAACCTGCAGGCGCTGGAAAGCCTTTAAGCCATGATGCAAGCCCCATTGTTGAGCCAGCCTGTTGAGCGGCTGCTGACGCTTTTAAGCACCAGCGGCGCCCGCCGCCGCATTGTCGGTCTGGTGGGCCTGCCGGGTTCGGGCAAAAGCACGCTGGCGGCCCGGCTGGCGCAAGAGGTCAACGCGCAGGCCGGCGCGGGCACAGTGCTGGCGCTGGGCATGGATGGCTTTCACCTGACGCGGGCCGCGCTGCGGGCCATGCCCGACCCCACAGCGGCGCTGACCCGGCGCGGCGCCCCCTGGACCTTTGACCCGGCCGCGCTGGCCGCCCGGCTACGGTGTTTGCGCGATGCAGCACCGGATGCGGACGCCGCGCCCGTGAGCTGGCCCGATTTTGAACACGGCGTGGGCGACCCGGTGCAGGATGCCATCGTCATCGGGCCCGCCACCCGGCTGGTGCTGCTGGAGGGCCTGTACCTGCTGCATCGCACCGACGGCTGGAACCTGGCCGGCCTGCTCGACGAATGCTGGTACCTCGACGTGCCGCTGGAGCTGGCGCTGCAGCGGCTGACCGCCCGCCACATGGCCGCCTGGGGCCTGAGCCGCAGCCAGGCCCAGGCGCGCATTGCGGCCAATGACCGGCTCAACGCCGACATGGTGCTGCAGGGCAGCGTGCGGGCCGACTGGCGCGTGGCCGGCTAGCCCTGTAGCCCTGTAGCGAGCGAGCCGTCATGACGGCAGCAAGCATGCCGCTTACCGCCATTCAGGTGCGAATACCTTCTCCGCTGGGGTTGCAATGCCGCTGCTAGCATCAACACCGCAGCGCAGCCGTTTCAACGCGCCACCGCTGACACCATCACCCGAACCGAGGAAGCCTTCCATGAACCCGACAACCCACCCCGAAGAAGCCGCCGTGCGCGTGCCGCTTGAGCATTACCTGCGGGGCCACGCCACCGATGACGCCGCGCACATGCGCCAGGCCTTCATGCCGACGGCCCGCATCGAAAGCGTGCGCGAAGGCCCGCTGACGTCCTGGACGCTGGACCAGTATTGCCTGCGCTTCAAGGGGACGCCGGCCGCTGACGAGGCCACGCGCCGCCGCACGATTGACGCGATGGACATTGGCGGCACCGCGGCCAGCGCCAAGATCACGCTGGTGCACGGCGCGGTCACCTTCACCGACTACTTCGTGCTGCTCAAGACCGAGCAAGGCTGGAAGATCGCCAACAAGGCGTTTCACGCCCAGCCGGACTGAGCCTGCGCGCCGGCGCCGCCTCGCGCCCCGCGGACAGGCTTACATCGAAGCCTGCAGCATCTCGCGGTACTCGTCGGCGCTGGCCAGGCGCGGGTTGGTGCTGTGGCAGTGGTCGGCCAGCGCGCCCTTGATCACCGCGTCGAATTGGCCGGGCTGCACGCCCATCGCCGCCAGGCCGCTCGGCAGCCCCAGCCGCGCATTCATGCCCTGGATGGCCTCGGGGATGTCATTGCCCGAGGCCAGCCCCATGGCCCGGGCCATGCGGTCCAGGCGATGGTCTTTTTGCACCGATTCGGCCTGGGCGTTAAAGCGCACCACGGCCGGCAAAAACATTGCATTCAGCGTGCCGTGGTGCAGGCGCGGATCGACGCCGCCCAGGCTGTGGCTCAGCGAATGCACGCAGCCCAGGCCTTTTTGAAACGCCATCGCACCCTGCATCGACGCGCTCATGAGGTTCAGCCGCGCGTCCCGGTCAGCGCCGTTGCGCGTGGCGCGCTCGATATGCGCCCAGCCGCGCTCCAGCCCGTCCAGCGCGATGCCGTCGGCCGGCGGGTTGAAGGCGGCCGACATAAAAGTTTCCATGCAGTGCGCGATCGCATCCATGCCGGTGGCGGCGGTCAGCATGGCGGGCAGGCCCAGCGTCAGTTCGGGGTCGCAGATCGCGGTCTTGGGCACCAGATGCGACGAGTGAAAACCCAGCTTGCGGTGGTCGTCGACGATGAGGATGGCGCCGCGCGCTACCTCGCTGCCGGTGCCGCTGGTGGTGGGCACGGCAATCAGCGGCGCGGCGCTGGCGGTGATTTTGGCCGAGCCGCCTTCGATGGTGGCGTAGGTGGTCAGCGGGCCTTCATGCGTGGCGGCAATCGCCACGCCCTTGGCGCAGTCAATCGCCGAGCCGCCGCCGACGGCAATCAGGCCGTCGCAGCCACTTGACATGTACAGCGCCGCCGCCGCGCGCACCGCCGCTTCGGTCGGGTTCGAGGGTGTCTGGTCAAACACCGCCACCGCCATGCCGGGCAGGGCGTTCAGGGCGTCGAGCGCCTTTTGCAAAATGCCCGCCGCCTTGACGCCGGGGTCGGTCACGATCAGCGGCTTGCTGATGCCCACGCGCTCGCATTCCTGCCTCAGTAGCCGGATCGCGCCGAATTCAAACTGGACCTGGGTGATGTAATAGATGAAGGCCATGATCGCGGTCTTTGTGCAAGTGGAAGGAGGGGAGTGTGCCGGTTCGCGTTGTACGATGCTCTCGACTGTAGCGGCGGCGACGCGGCCAGTAGGGCCAAAAAACCCTCGCTCCGGTCACCTTGGTAATAGCCGCCCTTGCTGAATCGATGGTTTTCCTGCTTTTCTTTTTCATGCTCAACTCCTCACCCCACGCCCGACTGACCCCCGCCATGCAGGGCGTGATCAGCCGCATGGCGCGCGCCCGCCGCGCGCCGCTGCAAACCCTGAGCCCCGGCGAGGCTCGCGCCGCCTATGAAGCCGGCGCCGGCGTGCTCGAAATCGCCCGGCCCGCGCTGGCGCGGGTGCAAGACCTCAGCATTGCGGTGCGGGACGGTCAAAAAATAGCGGCTCGCCTGTACGCGCCGTCTGCCAGCCCATTGCCGGTGCTGCTGTACTTTCACGGCGGCGGCTTCACCATCGGCAGCCTTGACAGCCATGACGTGCTGTGCCGCCAGCTCAGCCATTTAAGCTGCTGCGCCGTGCTGTCGGTGGACTACCGGCTGGCGCCCGAGCACAAGTTTCCGACCGCCGCCAATGATGCCTGGGATGCCCTGCAATGGCTGGCCAGGCAGGCACATAGCCTGGGGCTGGATGGCTCGCGCCTGGCCGTGGGCGGTGACAGCGCGGGCGGCACGCTGGCAGCGGTGTGCGCCGTGCTGGCGCGCGATGCCGGTTTGCCGCTGGCGCTGCAGCTGCTGATTTACCCCGGCTGCGCCGCGCGGCAGGACACGCCTTCGCACCGCCGCTTTGCCGAGGGCTTTGTGCTCGAAGAGGCCCAGATCAGCTGGTTTTTTGCGCAGTATGTGCGCAGCCCGGCCGACCGCGACGACTGGCGCTTTGCACCGCTCAACACGCCCGACGTGGACGACGTGGCCCCGGCCTGGGTCGGCCTGGCCGAATGCGACCCGCTGGTGGACGAGGGCGTGATGTACGCCGACAAGCTGCGCGCCGCCGGCGTGCCGGTGGATCTTGAAATCTACCGTGGCGTGACGCACGAGTTCATCAAGATGGGCCGCATCATCCCCGAAGCGCGCCAAGCCCATGCCGATGCGGCGCGGGCGTTGCGGCTGGCTTTTAACCTGATGGCTTCAACATGATGAAAAGACCGGACTTTCGCTTTTTTCACCGCCTTCGGGTGCGCTGGGCCGAGGTGGACATGCAGAAAATCGTGTTCAACGCGCACTACCTGATGTATTTTGACGTGGCCATGACCGACTATTGGCGCGCCTTGGGCCTGCCTTACGAAGAGGCGATGCAGCAACTCGGCGGCGAGGTTTACCTGAAGAAAGCCAGCGTCGAGTTCCACGCGTCGGCGCAATTCGATGACCCGATCGAGGCGGCGCTGCAATGCACGCGCGTGGGCAATTCGTCCCTGCTTTTTTCGGGTGCGATTTTCAGGGACCAGGCACTGCTTGTCAGTGGTGAGCTGGTGTATGTATTTGCCGACCCTTCAACCCAAACCGCCAGGCCCGTGCCGGATGCGCTGCGCAGCCTGCTGGTCCGCTTTGAGGCCGGCGAAGCGGTGATGGACATGCAAACCGGTGACTGGGCCTGCCTGGGCGCCGACGCCTCGAAGCTGCGCGCCGCCGTGTTTGTGCAGGAGCAGGGCATTGCGCCCGAGATGGAGTCGGACCCGGTCGACGCCACGGCCCTGCATGCCGTGGCGTACAACGGACTGGGCCAATGCATCGCCACCGGGCGGCTGCTGCAGCACGCCAGCGGGGTGGGCAAGATAGGCCGCATGGCCGTTCACCGGGCGCTGCGCGGCTGCGGCGTCGGCCAGCAAGTCCTGCACGCCTTGATGGCGGCCGCCAAAAGCCGGGGTGATGCCGAAGTCATGCTGTACGCCCAGCAAGGCGCCCAGGGTTTTTACCAGCGCCAGGGGTTTACGCCGCGCGGTGAGCCTTTTGAAGAGGCGGGCATCGCGCACATCGAGATGTTCAGGCGGCTTTAAAGGCCACGCCGGCGGCGCCGAGGGGCTGCAGCGCAAAAGACTCGGTCGCTACCGGCGAATGCCTCGATGCCGGTCGACTGGCGTCATGGCCCGTGCGCGCATGCGTTCGCTCCTCCATGTGCACCTGCCACGAGCCGGGGTCCGGGTCTGCCGCGCTGGCCAGCAGCAACGTGCTGCAGCGCGTGCCATAGCCGCGTTCGGGCAAATCGACAAAGGCGCTGGACAGGCCTTCTTCCAGTTCCAGCGGCACGCCGGTAGACGGCAGCTGCTGGCGCGACGCGCGTTGCCGGCTGGCCAGGGCGTTCCACAGCGCTATTTGCAGCGTTTGCGCCGTACCGGTCAGGTTGTCTGCCAACACCTGTTTCAGCGCGCGGGTTTTGGGCCAGGGCGTGTCCATCGCGGCATTCGACAAGCCGTAAATGCCTGCCGGCAAAGGCCGGGTCTGCCAGCCCGATGCAGCGGTGCCTGCCAGGTTGCTGACCCAGGCCCAGGTTTGGCGCTGAAGGTCGCCCAGCACCAGGTTAAAGCCGCCGTAAGCCTTGCTGTCCGGCCCGAGCCCATCGATAAAGTCGTCTGCGCCAAGGTCTTGCGCCAGCCAGCGTGTCACCAGATCGCCTCTGGACCATGGCGCGGCCTGCGGCTGCCCCTGCCGCACATTGGTGACAAAAGCCACCCGACCGCCGGGCGTGATGCCGAGCCAGCTGCCACCGGCGCGCAGGTCGCGGCCCGAAATAATGGTCTGTCCGCTGCCGGCTTGCCAGCGCGCCAGCGGCAGCGTGGGCCGGTCGAAGAACTCATCGCGGTTGGCCGCAATCACCAGCGGCCAGCGGGCCGAGGCGTTGATGGCGAACGCAATCAGGCACATCTATAAGCCCCCACGCTCGTCACTTCGTGTACTTCGCTGCCCCCGAGGGGGCTGCTGCGCCTGCGGCCCGGCAAAGCCGGTTCCGCGGCCCTTGCTGGTGTGGAGAGCAAACCCCCACGCTTTTCACTGCGTGTGCCGCGCACTAGATGTCTTCCAGCAAGGGGTAGGGCAGTGGCAGCAGCGTCAGGGCCGCGCCGGTACTGCTTCCCAGCGTGAGGGGGACTTGACTGGCATCAGCGGCGGCCGAGGTCTGCATCGACACGATCGCATCAAACCCGCCCGCCGGGTTGGCGGCGGCGGCGGCCACCAGCCCGCAGGGTTGCTCGGCGTCCGAGGCATGAAAAACCTCTTGCCCCACGGCCGGCGTGCCCTCTGTGTGCACCAGGTAGGCGCGGCGCTTGAGCGTGCCGCGAAACTGGCTGCGCGCCACGATTTCCTGGCCGGGGTAGCAGCCCTTTTTGAAATTGACGCCGCCCACCGATTCGTAGTTGAGCATCTGCGGCACAAAGGCTTCAAAAATCGGCTGGGTGATCATCGCAATGCCCGACTGCACGGCCAGCCACTGCCACTGCTCAATCGCCAGCGGCGGGCCTGCGGGCGGCGGTGTGCCCGCCGGCGCGCACCGCAGCGCGCGCGCCTGGCCGGCGCCGGGGACCAAAAATACCAGGTTTGCAGCATCAATATCGGCTTTGGTCCAGGCAGGACTTGCCGCACCAGCTATCAATTCAATAGCACTGCCAACCAGGCCATGCAGCGCAAAGTCGGCCGTTGCATCGCTGAGTTTGGCCTTGGCGCGCAGCACAAACATGGACAGACGCTTGAGCGTGGCCGCCAGAATGTCGCGGCTGCAGACCAGCAACACCTCGTCTTCAGCACGCTTGAACATGACAAAACTGGCCTGCATGCGGCCCTTGGCATTGCAAAAAGCCGCCAGCCGCGCTTCAGACGGGCCGAGCAGGGCCACGTCCTGCGTCAGCTGGCCCTGCAAGAATGTGACGGCGTCTTCGCCCAGGGCGCGAATCACGCCCAGGTGGGTCAGTTCGGTCACGCCGGAAATCGTGGCGGCCAGGTCGGTCGCGGTGCGGGGCAGGGTCATGAGGCGGTTCGCAGTGGTTGGGTGAATGGCCTGAATTATCATAGCCATCCGGCATGGGGTCGGGTTCTTGAAAGGTAGCCGGGTTGTGCGTCGTGTCTTTACCAGTTTGCTGATACTCGTGTTTGCCGCGGCCCTGCTGCTGTTTGGCGCGGCCCTGTGGTGGCTGCACGAACCGATGAAGCTGCGCCTGCCGCCGGGCAGCCAGGTGGCCGACCTGTCGATTGAGCCCGGCACCTCGGCCGATGGCGTGGCCGAAGCGGTGGTGGCCAGCGGTGCCAATGTGCCGGTGCTGCTGCTGCAGGCCTGGTTTCGTTTTTCGGGGCAGGCCCGGCAGATCAAGGCCGGCAGCTATGAGCTGGTGCCCGGCACCACACCGCGCAAACTGCTGAGTATGCTGGTGCGCGGCGAGGAAACCCTCAGAAGCTTCACCCTGGTCGAGGGCTGGAATTTCCGGCAGGTGCGTGCAGCGCTACAAAAATCAGAGCAGCTGGTGCCTGATACGCTTGGGCTGGAGCCCGAAATCATCATGCAAAAGCTGGGCCGGCCGGGGCTGCACCCGGAAGGCCGCTTCTACCCCGACACCTACAGCTACGCCAAGGGCAGCAGCGACCTGGCCCTGCTCAAGCGCGCCGCCCGCGCCATGGACAAGCGCCTGGAGGCCGCCTGGGCGCTGCGCAGCCCCGATTCGCCGCTCAAAACGCCCGAGCAGGCGCTGATTCTGGCCAGCATTGTCGAAAAAGAGACCGGCAAGGCCTCAGACCGGCCGCAAATTGGCGGCGTGTTCAGCAACCGGCTGCGCCTGGGCATGCTGCTGCAGACCGACCCGACCGTGATTTACGGGCTGGGCCCACAGTTTGACGGCAACCTGCGCAAGCGCGACCTGCTGGCCGACACGCCCTACAACACCTACACCCGCGCCGGTCTGCCGCCGACGCCAATCGCCATGCCCGGCAAGGCCGCCTTGCTCGCCGCCGTGCAGCCGGCGCCCACCCAGGCGCTGTATTTTGTGGCGCGCGGAGACGGCAGCAGCCACTTCAGCGCCAGCCTCGACGAGCACAACCGCGCCGTCAACACCTATCAGCGAGGCAAATGAGCAACATGCACGCCACCATGCACGGCCTTTTCATCAGTTTTGAAGGCATAGACGGCGCCGGCAAATCGACCCATATCGCGGCTCTGGCCGAGGCCTTCAGGGCCCAGGGCAGGGCCGTGACCCTGAGCCGCGAACCGGGCGGCACGCCGCTGGCCGAGAAGCTGCGCGCCCTGTTTCTCAACGATGCCATGGACCCGCTGACCGAGGCGCTGCTGATTTTTGCCGCCCGGCGCGACCATCTGGTCAGCGTGATTGCGCCGGCGCTGCGGCGCGGCGACGTGGTGCTGTGCGACCGCTTCACCGACGCCACCTTTGCCTACCAGGGGGCAGGGCGCGGCTTTGACATGAAGCTGCTGGCCACGCTGGAGCAATGGGTGCAGGCCGACGAAGGGCTGCTGGGCGACCCGGCCGGCAACCAGCCGATGAAGCCCGAGGTCGAAACCGTGATTGAGCCGCATCTGACCCTGTGGTTTGACCTGCCCGCCGAGGAAGCCGCGCTGCGGCTGGCCGGCGCGCGCGTGCCCGACAGGTTTGAAGCGCAGCCGGTGGAGTTTTTTCGCCGCGTGGCCCAGGGCTATGCCGACCGCCAGCGGGGCCACCCCGAGCGTTTTGCCCGGATTGACGCGTCGCAACCCCGTGACGCCGTCTGGCAGGCGGTGCGCCAGCTGTGTGTGGCCAAAGGCTGGCTGGCATGAGCGACCCCGGCAACGCCCATCCGCTCGCGCCCTGGCTGCAAACCCAGCTGGAAAGCCTGCTGGCCCAGCGCGGCCACGCCTGGCTGCTCAGCGGCCCGTCGGGCCTGGGCCAGTTTGAGCTGGCGCTGGCGCTGGCCCGCGCCTGGCTCTGCGAGCAGGCCACGCCGCAGGGCGCCTGCGGCCACTGCGGCAGCTGCCACGCGGTGGCGGTGCACACCCATGCCGACCTGTGCATGCTGATGCCCGAAACCCTGTCGCTGGAACTGGGCTGGCCGCTGGATGAGAAAACCCAGGACGACCTGGACAGCAAGAAGCGCAAACCGAGCAAGGAAATCAAGGTCGATGCGGCGCGCGAAGCCGTCTCCTTCACCCAGTTCACGCGCTCGCGCGGCAGCACCAAGGTGGTGCTGGTGTTTCCGGCCGAGCGCATGAACAACATCACCGCCAACACCTTGCTCAAAACGCTGGAAGAGCCGCCCGGCGCCGTCAAGTTCATTCTGGCCACCGAAGCCGCCCACCAGCTGCTGCCCACCATTCGCAGCCGCTGCCTGGGCCACACCATGGTCTGGCCCGATTTTGAACTGGCGCTGGGCTGGCTGGCGAATGAAACCGCTCGCCAGGACGACAGCGACGGCGATGGCAAGGCCAGGAGAGCCGCTCGCCGGCCCGAGCCCGCCGATCTGCACACGCTGCTGGTGGCCGCCGGTGGCCGCCCGGCCGATGCGCTGGCCTGGGCGCAAGGCGTGGCCCCGGCCGAAGCCGCCCGGCACTGGCAGGCGCTGCCCAAGGCAATGGCGCGGGGTGATGTCAGCGCGCTGGCCAACTGGGCGCCGGCGCAGGCGGTGGATGCGCTGCAAAAGCTTTGCCACGATGTGCTGGCCGTCAAAATGGGCGCGGCGCCGCGCTTTTTTGACGCCAGGGATATCGGCCCGGCCACCGGGACCGGCGGCCTGTATGCGCTGGCCAGCTGGTCCAGGGAGCTGGCCGCCACCGCCCGCACGGTAGAGCACCCCTACAACCCAGGCCTGATGCTCGAAGCCCTGGTCAGCCGCGCCCGGTGGGCACTCAATGCCCAATAAGCATTGAATAGGCACGCAAGCCACACTGATTCAATCAGCTGATTGACACAACAAGCCACTCAGCCGATAAACTAGCCTCCTTATGAGTACATTGCCCGCGCCCCTCGCCAAGACAGCCGCCACCGCCCGGCCCAGCGTGGTGCAACTGGCCATCAAGGAAAAGGCCGCGCTCTACGCCGCCTACATCCCGCTGTTTGTGGAAGGCGGCGTGTTCATCCCGTCCACCCGCGAATACAAGCTGGGCGATGACATCTACGTGCTGCTGACCCTGCCCGAGGACAGCCAGCGCTACCCGGTGGCCGGCAAGGTCGCCTGGGTCACCCCGGCACGCGCCGCCGGCAACCGCACCCAGGGCGTGGGTGTGCGTTTTCCGTCCGACGAAAAATCGCACCAGCTCAAGCTCAAGATCGAAGAAATTCTGGGCGCGCACCTGGCCTCGGACCGGCCGACGCAAACCATCTAGCCTTGTGGTGGTTCGGTCCCAGGACCGGCTTGCTATTATTTTCATAGCTGCTAATGCCTGTTGTTATTGGGCTAGCACGCTTTTTTACCCCTAAATACCGTTTTTTTGCATGTTCACCGACTCCCATTGCCATTTGAGTTTTCCGGAACTGCAGGCGCAGCTGCCGCAAATCCGCCGCGCCATGCAGGACGCCCAGGTCGACCGCGCCCTGTGCATCTGCACCACGCTGGAAGAGTTTGCATCCGTTCACGCGCTGGCCACCAGTTACGACAACTTCTGGTCCACCGTCGGCGTGCATCCCGACAACGAGGACGTGCAGGAGCCCAGCCTGGACGACCTGCTTGAGCGCGCCCGCCTGCCCAAGGTGGTTGGCATCGGCGAAACCGGGCTTGACTACTACCGGCTCGGCGAGCGCAGCGTGGCCGACATGGAATGGCAGCGCGAGCGCTTTCGGGTGCATATCCGCGCCGCCCGCCAGACCGGCAAGCCGCTGGTCATCCACACCCGCAGCGCCTCCGAAGACACGCTGGCAATTTTGAAGGAAGAGGGCGGCGAGGCCGGTACGGCGGGGCAGGCGACCGGGGTTTTTCACTGCTTTACCGAAACCCAGGCGGTGGCCCGGGCCGCCCTCGACCTCGGTTTTTACATTTCGTTTTCGGGTATCCTGACCTTCAAAAGCGCGGCCGACCTGCGCGAAGTGGCCCGCTTTGTTCCGCTCGACCGCATGCTGATAGAGACCGACAGCCCCTACCTGGCCCCGATGCCGCACCGCGGCAAAACCAACAACCCGTCTTACGTGCCGCTGGTGGCGCGGCAGATTGCCGACCTCCAGCAGCAAAGCCTGGAAACCATTGCCGAGGCCACCAGCCGCAATTTTGAACGGCTCTTTACCGGAGTTCTGGCATGACGATAAACCTCATAAATCACTTTAAAAAACTCATATACCTGATTGTTTTTGCTGGAGTTTCATCGGCAAGCGCGGGCTCGTATGAGGATTTTTTCAACGCCATCAAGCAGGATGACGCCAAGACCGTCAAGGCGCTGCTGACCCGTGGTTTCGATGCCAACACGCCCGACCCGAAGGGCTTGAACGGGCTCTACCTGGCCCTGCGCGAACCGGCACTCAAGACCGCCCAGGTGCTGATCGACTGGCCCAAGACCGATGTCAATGTGCTCAACGCCAAGGGCGAAAGCGCGCTGATGCTGGCCGCGCTCAAGGGCCACCAGGATCTAGCCGAGAAACTGATCAAAAAAGGCGCCGACGTCAACAAGACCGGCTGGACGCCACTGCACTACGCCGCCAGCAGCGGCCATCTGGCCATGATCAGCCTGCTGCTGGAAAACAGCGCCTACATCGATGCCGAGTCACCCAACCGCACCACGCCGCTGATGATGGCGGCCATGTACGGCACGCCGGCGGCCGTCAAACTGCTGCTGCAAGAGGGCGCCGATACCCAGCTTAAAAATCAGCAGGGCCTGACCGCCTTGCAGTTTGCCCAGCGCGCCAACCGCGGCGATGCCGCCGAAGCCATTGCCGCCTCGGTACGCAGCAAGCGGCCGGCCGGGCAGTGGTAGCGAGGTCCGGGGCAATTGTTCACCAGGCGCCTTGGCACAGCGGTAAAAAAATGGGCGCCAAGCCAAAAAACAGCGGGCGAATCGGGCTATAATATTTGACTAGTCGGAGTGTGGCGCAGTCTGGTAGCGCACCTGGTTTGGGACCAGGGGGTCCAAGGTTCGAATCCTTGTACTCCGACCAAGAATCCATTAAAAAAGCTCACTTTGTGGGCTTTTTTTATATCTGCGTTAAATTCCGGGGGTGTCCTGATCATGGATTCCCGGGTTTTTCATCTGCCCGTAGCTCAGTCGGATAGAGCATCAGCCTTCTAAGCTGAGGGTCGGGGGTTCGATCCCCTCCGGGCAGGCCAATTGGATCACGCAGGATCCGGTCTTTGCCCGATCAATTCAATCACCGCCGCCGCCAGCGTCTGCATTTGCGCAATCTGTGCGGCCGACACTTTACGCGGCTGCACGTCGTAGGCACAGAGCGTGCCCACGGTGTGGCCATCAATCGCCAGCCGCGCGGCGGCATAAAAGCGGATAAACGGCTCTCCCACCACAAACGGATGACTGGCAAAGCGCGGGTCGCTGGCCGTGTCTTCGGCCACGATCACATCGTCGGAGCTGTTGAAAAAGGCTTCGCAAAAAGACGTTTCTGCCGGTGACTCCTGGTTGGGCAAGCCGACGCAGGACTTGAACCAGTCGCGCTTTTCATCAAGCAGATTGACGATGGCAATAGGCACTTCCAGGCTGCTGGCCAGCAGGCGGGTGATGTCGTCGTAGGCACGTTCGCTGGACGAGTCAAGAATGAGGTGCTTGCGCAACTCGGCCAGGCGGGCGGGATCATTTCGCATGGCGCCAGTGTAGTAGCAATGGCCAAAGACCCTATTCGTCCCCGGGCAACGCGGCACCGACCGCCTTGCCGGTGATCGAGACCACGCCAAGCGCGGCATCGGCTACCAGACCTACCGACTTCACGGCCACCGTGCCCACCGTGTCGGCCACGGCCAGCACCGTGCAGCCCTGCAGTGCCAGCGTTGCCAACAGCGCCACGGCCAGAAAAAGTTTTGAAGAATATTCCAAAGCGCTGTCTCCCATGGGGGTTACGTTTCCCTGGTGAATACTCGGCACCAGCATGCCGAGTTGCCCGTCGGGGCGCGTGTGGTGAAGGTCGCCAGCCGTGCAAGCACGCAAAAAATGCCTACGTCGTCGACAGTGTAGCGGTTGCAGGCGAGGAGTTTGCCGGCTGGCCATCGTCGAGGTAAGCCCGCATTTTTGGTCAGGCAGCTTTTACTTTTATCGACATTGTTGTTGACCATGATGTTTACTCTAATGTTGAACATAATCAATAACGAGGGACGCCCGTGAGAACTTCCATGACCTGGCCCGGCCGATTCACGTTATTCAGGCTGCTGCCGGTCTGGCTGGCCCCGCTGCTGCTGCTTGCCAGCGCCACCGTCTCCGCGCAAGCCCTGCGCATTGCCGGTAACTTTCCAGCGAACCATTCAAGCAGCCTGGCAATGGCCCAGTTCAAGCTGGACGTTGAAAAAGCCTCCTCGGGAGAGTTCCAGATCGGCGTCTTCCCGGCCATGCAACTGGGCAGTGCCCAGGACAACGTGGATCAGGTGCGTAGCGGCAAACTCTTCATGACCTGGATTGCGACCGCCTACCTGTCGCGCTCGGTGCCCGAACTTTCGGTGCTGAGCATTCCTTTTCTGTTTCCGGACCGCCAGGTCGCCTTCAAGGTGGTTGACGGCAAGGTCGGGTTGATGCTCAAGGACAAACTCAAGGCCACTGGCCTTTTGCCGCTGGGCTTCATGGAGCTGGGGGCGCGCCAGCTGACCAGCAGCCAGCGGCCCATCCGCTCGATCACTGACCTGAAGGGGCTGAAAATCCGCCTTCAGCCCGACGAAATTCATATTGCGACGTTTCAGGCGCTAGGCGCCAGCCCGGTGAAGATGGATATCAAGGAGGTCTATGGCGCGCTGCAAACGGGTGCGCTGGACGCGCAGGAAAACCCCTTCGCCGTGATCCGGGATCGAAACTTCGACCAGGTGCAGAAGCATCTGACCAACAGCGCGCATTTCTTTGACCTGATCGTGCTGGTCGCGAACCGGCAGGCGTTCGAAGGGCTGAAGCCGGAGCACCAGAAAATCATTCAGCATGCGCTCAGCAAGGCGGTGATGGCGCAGCGGGCCTCGGCCGCCGCCGAGGATATCGGGGCCATCGTGGAGTTGGGGAATCGGGGCATGAGGTTTGAGCCGGTGCGGCCCTCGTTCCGCGCGGAAATGCGCAAGGCGACGGAAAGCGTGACCGACAGCGTTCGCCAGAAGGCCGGCGCCGAGCTGGTACAAGCCACCCTGGACGCCGCCTCGAAATAACGGGCGCTGGCAGGGGCTGGCGCCACTAATGTCTTGCGTACTGCGTCTTGCCAAACAGGATGTCGCGCTCCTTGTCGCCGGTGAGGGGGCGGCGCAGGCCGGCCAGTACCTGCACGCCGCGCTGCACCGCCGGGCGCGCGCCGACGAGGTCGAACCATTTTTTCAGATGCGGGTAATCGGCCCAGTCGATGCCCTGGTTTTGCCAGCTGCGCAGCCAGGGAAAGATCGCGACATCGGCGACGGTGTACTGGTTGCAGGCGATGAATGTGTGCGTTGCCAGTTGCCGGTCCATCACGCCGTACAGCCGTTTGGCCTCGTTGCTGTAGCGCGCAACGGCATAGTCAATCTTTTCGGGCGCGTACATGCGAAAGTGATGCGCCTGGCCCAGCATCGGCCCCACACCGCCCATCTGGAACATCAACCACTGCAACACCTGAAACTTGAGCCGGTCGGTTTTTGGCAGCAGTTTGCCGGTCTTGGCCGCCAGATAGAGCAGGATGGCGCCGGATTCAAACAGCGCCATCGGTTTTCCGTCGGGGCCCTGCGGGTCGACCAGCGCCGGAATCTTGTTGTTGGGGCTGATCGCGAGAAACTCGGGCGTGAACTGGTCGCCGCTGCCGATGTTGATGGGCAGGGCTTCCCAGTCACGGCCCAGGCGCAGGCCGCATTCTTCAAGCATGATGTGAACCTTGTGGCCATTGGGCGTGGGCCACGAATAAACCTTGATCATTGTTGTTTCCTTTATTACGATGACTTACCGCGATCGCGCATTCAACCCGCAGGAGGAATCCCAAACCCATGTTTGACCGGCTCAAAACCTCGATTGCGCAAGGCAAAATCGCAGTGACGCGCTCGCACGCCAACAGGGACGTTGCGCAGTGGGCCGCCGCGCAGGGTTTCCTGTGTACTGTAGCCGCTGAAGGCAAGGGCTTTGGCCTGACCGGTGAGGTGGGCGACAAGCCCTGGAAAATGGAGTGCGGCAGCGCTTCGCGCGACTACATTCGCGGGCGTGAACTGAGGGCTCGCGCCGAGTTGCGAATCAAGGAAGACGTGTCGGTGGTGATCATGAATCGCTCCCTCAAGGAGGTGCTGGAAAAGCGTGCCTACGAAAGCTATACCGACACCCTTCAAACCGCCGCTGCCGTGAACCTTACCGAAGAGATGCGCTGGCTGGCCATGTACCCCGAAGTCGGCTGGGACGGCCCGCCGCAGCCATTTTGGAACCGTTACGCCGTGATGGCCGAGCACAGCCATCACGCCGCCGACTGGCTGGACCCGCTACTGGCCGAGCTGCTGCTGTCATGGCCACAGCCGGGGCCGGATGCGCAGGTGCCGGTCATGCTGATGCTGCTGCGCGGCAAAGCCTATTTGCGCATGCAGTACACGCCCGCCGACCTGCCGACGCTGGCGCATGCGACCCACATCTTCACCCGCGCCTGCCAGTCGGCCATTGACCGGCTGTCGACCGACCTTGCGATCTGATTTGCTCTGGTTTTATTGAAAAAAGGCCGTAGCCCATATAAAACGGGTGCCAGCAGCTATCAAATTAATAGTGCCAACGCCCGCGCAATACGTCATGGCCAGCAAGCTCAGCTGCCGCGCGTCACCGGCATCTCGACCTCACCCGGCATCAGCAAATGCTTGGCCAGTTCCAGCTTGGCCAGCGAGGCGCGATGCACCTCGTCCGGGCCGTCGGCCAGGCGCAGGGTGCGCTGGCTGGCGTAGGCATAGGCCAGTGGAAAATCGTCCGACACACCGCCGCCGCCATGGGCCTGAATCGCCCAGTCGATGATCTGGCAGGCCATGTTGGGCGCCACCACCTTGATCATCGCAATTTCGGCCTTGGCGACCTTGTTGCCCACGGTGTCCATCATGTAGGCGGCCCTGAGCGTGAGCAGACGCGCCTGGTCGATCATGCAGCGGGCATCGGCAATGCGTTCTTCCCAGACCGACTGGCGCGCCACCGGCTTGCCAAACGCGACGCGGCTGTTCAGGCGTTTGCACATCAGTTCCAGCGCGCGCTCGGCAATGCCAATGCTGCGCATGCAGTGGTGAATCCGTCCGGGGCCAAGCCGGCCCTGGGCAATTTCAAAGCCCCGGCCTTCGCCCAGCAGCAGGTTGGCTGCAGGCACCCGCACATTGGTCAGGCGAACTTCCATGTGGCCATGCGGCGCGTCGTCGTAGCCAAACACGCTCAGCGGGCGGATCACCGTGATGCCCGGCGAGTTGGCCGGCACCAGAATCATGGATTGCTGCTCGTGACGACCGGCGTCGGGGTTGGTTTTGCCCATGACGATGTAGATGGCGCAGCGCGGGTCGCCGGCGCCGGATGACCACCATTTGAGGCCGTTCAGCACATAGTCGTCGCCGTCGCGCCGGATGCTGCACTGGATATTGGTGGCGTCGGACGAGGCGACCTCGGGCTCGGTCATCAAAAAGGCTGAGCGGATCTCGCCCTTGAGCAGCGGCTCCAGCCACTGGTCCTTGTTGGCCTCCGAGCCGTAGCGGGCAATGGTTTCCATGTTGCCGGTGTCGGGCGCCGAGCAGTTGAAGACCTCGGCGGCAAAGGGCACGCGGCCCATGATTTCGCACAGCGGCGCGTATTCGAGATTCGACAGGCCCTCGGGCGCGCGCGGCGAGTGCGGCAAGAACAGGTTCCACAAGCCGGCCGCGCGCGCCTTGGGCTTGAGTTCTTCAATGATGGCGGTGGGTATCCAGGCGTTGCCCTTGGCGCGGTTTTCGGCGATTTCCCGAAAGAATCGGGCCTCGTTGGGGTAAACATGCGCGTCCATGAACTTCAGCAGGCGGGCCTGCAGTTCCTGTACTTTGGGGGTGTAGCTGAAGTCCATGAAATCTCCTGACGGGTGAAATGAGCGGGGGGTTGAAAAATCGATTCGGCTGGGCTGGCTTCAGCTACGCAGGGCAAAGCCCCAGGCCATTTTGGCCAGCAGCGGCGCCCCGGCGGCCGAGCTGACGGCCTGGGCGCTGGAGGCCGTGCCGGCCTCGACCCGCTTGGCAATGCCCTGCAAAATCGCGGCGATGCGAAACAGGTTGTAGGCCAGGTAAAAATTCCAGTCGGCCTGCAGGGCCTCGGGCGTGGTCAGGCCGGTGCGCTCGCAGTAGCGGCGGATGTACTCGGCCTCGGTCGGAATGCCCAGGCTGGCCACATCGATCCCGCCAATGCCGCGAAACGCGCCCGGCGGAATATGCCAGGCCATGCAGTGGTAGCTGAAATCGGCCAGCGGGTGACCCAGCGTGGACAGCTCCCAGTCGAGCACCGCCAGCACGCGCGGCTCGGTCGGGTGAAACATCAGGTTGTCGAGCCGGAAGTCGCCATGCACGATGGACACCATGCTGTCATCGCGCGCGCTGGCCGGAATGTGGGCCGGCAGCCATTGCATCAGGCTGTCCATCTCGGGTATCGGTTGCGTGATGGAGGCCAGGTACTGCTTGCTCCAGCGGCCAATCTGGCGCTCAAAGTAATTGCCGGGCTTGCCGTAGTCGGCCAGGCCGCGCTCGGCAAATTTGACCTTGTGCAGCGCCGCAATCACGCGGTTCATCTCGTCGTAAATCTCGCCGCGCTGGCTATTCGTCATGCCGGGCAGGGACTGGTCCCACAGCACGCGGCCCTCGACGAACTCCATCACGTAAAAAGCCCGGCCTATCACCGATTCATCTTCACAAAGGCAGTGCATCTGGGCGACCGGCACATCGGTGCCCTGCAGGCCGCGCATGACCTTGAACTCGCGCTCCACCGCATGGGCAGAAGGCAGCAGCTTGGCCACCGGGCCGGGTTTGGCGCGCATCACATACGACTTGCCCGGCGTGATCAGCTTGTAGGTCGGATTCGATTGGCCACCCTTGAAAATCTCCGCCGTGAGCGGGCCGCTGAAACCGGGCAAGTGCTGGTCCAGGTAGGCGGTCAGAGCCTCGATGTCAAAGGCCTGCTGGCCCGATACCGCGCGCGTTCCGACAAAGTGGTCAAAGTTGCTCATGATCTATTTCTCAATCTCGGCTTCAGAAATACGCAGCAGAATGGCGCGGTTGCGCACCACCAAGCCGCCCGGCTCGATGCGGATGGCGTCTTCGCGCTCCATCGATTTGAGCTCCTGGTTGACGCGCTGGCGCGAGGCGCCCAGCAACTGGGCCAGCTCTTCCTGCGCCAGTTGCAGGCCGATGCGCACCTCGCTGGCGTCGGACAGGCTGGCAATGCCGTAGCTGCGCACCAGGTGCAGCAGCTGCTTGGCCAGGCGCGCGCGCAGGGGCAGGGTATTGAGGTCTTCCACCAGGCCGTACAGCTGGCGGATACGGCGTGCGTGCAGGCGCAGCATGGCTTCGTACAGCTCCACATGCGCGGCCAGAATCTTGCGGAAATCGGCCTTGGCCACGCACAAAATCGTGGTGTCGCCATGCGCATAGGCGTCGTGCGTGCGCCGGTCGCCGTCGAAAATCGCCACATCGCCAAACCAGATGCCGGGCTCGACATAGGTCAGCGTGATCTGCTTGCCCGAAATCGAGGTCGAGCTGACCCGCACCGCGCCCTTGGCACAGGCGATCCATTCTTCCGGCGGCTCGCCGCGGGCGGCAATCAGCTCGCCGTCTTTGTAGCGTTTGACGTAGGCGCATCGAAGTATGTCGTGCCTCAGCGATGGGGACAGGGATGAAAACCAGCGACCACTGTTGATCGCCTCTCTTTCATCCATCGTAAGAATAGGATCGTCCATAGCCTGTCTTTTGAGTGACTAACAAGACAATCATTGTCGCTTGAGGGACGGCCCGGTGGCTAGCCCGCTGTCGCCTGGGCGTCGGGCTTTCAGGGCGGCAGTGTGTGCAGCGGAATGTCCTGATCCGCGGCCAGTTTGTCGAGTTGCCGGCGGGTTTGCGTCAGCAAGAAGGCGGCAATCGCCTGGTGGGTGGCGGGGGCCAGCAAGGCCTGGATGCTGCTGGCCGCCACGCCGGCAGCGGCGCACAGGCGGGCGGCAAAATGCGGCTCAAGCGCGGCCACGGCGACGCGGCCGTCCTGGCAGGGGTAGACGCGGTAACCGGCGTGCCCACCGCCCACGGCGGCGCCGGGCCGGGTCAGGCCCCAGGCGCGCGGCAGCGCCAGGTAGCCCGCCGCGCTGGACAGGGCGACTTCCAGAAAGACGCCTTTGCCCTTGCCGCGCTGGTGCATCACCGCCTGCAGCACGGCCTCGCTGGCCATCAGCGAGCCGCCCATGTCGGCGTACAGCGTGGGTGGTAAATCCAGCCCGGTGACCAGGTCGTTTTCGGCCAGATAGGTCAGGTCATGGCCGGGCTCTTCGGCGCGTGCGCCCGGGCTGCCGACGATGGCGATCTGGCTCAGTTGTGGGTACTGGCGGTGCAGCGCCGGCCAGTTCAAACCCAGCTTGACCAGCGCCGAGGGCCGAAATGAGGTGATCAGCACATCGGCCTTGCTCAACTCGCGGTGCAGGGCTTTCTGGCCCTGGTCGGTTTTCAGGTCGGCCACGCCGGTGCGCACGCCTTCGTGCAGGGCGGCGTAGGCGCCGGGGTTGTACTGTGCCATCGGGTCGCCCGACGCACCGGATGCGCCTGCCGCGCTGCCGGGCGGCTCCAGCTTGACGCAGCGCGCGCCCATCTGGCGGCATCGCATCAGCGCCGCCGGGCCGGGCAGGTTGAGCGCCAGGCTCAGCACCCGCACGCCCTTGAGCGGCTGCAGGCGTGGCGGTGTTTTGGCGGGCAGGGTACGGGTGGCAGGTGTCATGGACGGCCACTTTACACCATTTATCAACGAATTATGCCGCTAGCCCATATAGAGCGTGCCCATGCAGCTATTGTTTTGATAGCACATTGACCAGGGGCCGTCGGCCCTTACCAGGTCTCCAGCGGCAGGCCCACATAGTTTTCGGCCAGCGCAGCGCCGGCCGCCGGCGAGTGAATCAGGTAGTCGAGCTCGGCGTGCTGCACCTTCTGGCCAAAGCCGCCGGTATCGGGAAACTTGTGCATCAGCGAGGTGAACCACCAGGAAAAGCGCACCGCTTTCCAGACCCGGCGCAGGCAGGTGTCCGAATAGTGGTCCAGGCCGGTGCGGCTGCCGGCGTAAAACTCGGCCAGCGCGCGCGCCAGGTAGCGCACATCGCTGGCGGCCAGGTTCAGCCCCTTGGCGCCGGTGGGCGGCACGATGTGCGCGGCGTCGCCGGCCAGAAACAGCCGGCCAAAGCGCATCGGTTCGGCTACAAAGCTGCGCAGCGGCGCAATGCTTTTTTCAATCGACGGCCCGGTCACCAGGCGCTCGGCCAGGTCGGGCGCCAGACGGCGGCGCAGCTCGTCCCAAAAGGCGGCGTCGCTCCAGTGCTCGACCTTGTCATCGAGCGAACACTGCAGGTAGTAGCGGCTGCGCCTGGGGCTGCGCATGCTGCACAGCGCAAAGCCGCGCGCATGGTTGGTGTAGACCAGTTCGTGCGACACCGGCGGCGTGTCGGCCAGAATGCCGAGCCAGCCAAACGGGTAGACGCGCTCATAGGTCTGCAGCGAGTTGGCCGGCACACTGGCCCGGCTCACGCCGTGGTAACCGTCGCAGCCGGCAATGAAGTCGCATTCGACCTCATAAGAAACGCCGCCATTGGTATAGCGGACTTTGGGATGTTCGCCGTCAAAGTCATGCAGGCTGACCTGTTCAGCTTCATAGACGGTCTTCAAGCCGGCCGCCGCGCGCGCATCCATCAGGTCATGGGTCAGCTCGGTCTGGCCGTAGACCATGACCTGTTTGCCGCCGGTCAGTTGCTGCAGATCAATGCGGTGATGGGCGCCATCAAAGTCGAGCGAAAAGCCGCCATGCACCAGGCCCTCGCGGTGCATGCGCGCACCCACGCCAAGTTCGTCCAGCAGCTCGGTCGTGCCTTGCTCCAGCACGCCCGCGCGGATGCGGCCCAGCACATAGTCCTGGCTGCGCTGCTCGATCACGATGGCGTCTATGCCGGCCCGGTGCAGCAACTGGCCCAGCAAATGCCCGGCCGGGCCGCCGCCCACGATGGCTACCTGTACTCGCATGTCTTGTCTCCGTCTGTTGAATGGATTGACTTGGCTGGCTAGCGTACCGGGCGAATCGGGCGCAAACCCGCCGGCGCGATCGGCTTTTGCACGATGTTTGAGGTACTTGTGCGATGATCGCGCAATGGTCACCGCCAAAACCGTTTCCGGGCTCAGCAGCTTTCCCATCGCCAAGGCCGACATGATTGAGGGCATGGCCAAGGGCATGGCGGTGCTGGAAAGTTTTGACACCCAGCGCCAGCGCCTGAACGCCACGCTGGCGGCCGAGCGGGCCGGCATCACCCGGGCCGCAGCGCGCCGCCATTTGCTGACGCTGACGCACCTGGGCTACCTGGAAACCGACGGCAGCTATTTCTGGCTGGCGGCCAAGGTGCTGCGGTTTTCTGGCAGTTATCTGGCAAGCGCGCGTTTGCCGCGGGTCGTTCAACCTGAACTGAATCGTCTGGCGGCGCAGGTGCAGGCGTCGTTTTCAGTGGCGGTGCTGGATGGCGGCGAGGTCGTCATCATTGGACGCAGCGGTGTTGAATGGAAGGGTTCCACCGACGCCAAAACGGCTTTGGTGCGGGTGCTGGCCTACGGCCTGCACCTGGGCGCCCGTTTGCCGGCCCACGCCACTTCCACCGGGCGCGTGCTGCTGGCGGCCAAGACCAAAAGCGAGGTCAACGCCTGGCTCAAGGCCAGCGCCGAGGCCGGCAACCTGACCCGGCTGACCCTGCACACTACCACCGACCCGCGCAAGCTCAAAAGCGCGATTGACCAGGTTCGCCTGGACGACTACTGCCTGGCCAGCGAAGAGCATGAGGTCGGCGTGCATGCGCTGGCGGTGCCGCTGCGCGACATGCGGGGGCAAACGGTGGCCGCGCTGAACGTGGTGACCTCGCCGCAGCGCATGAGCGCCGAGGCCATGCGCCGCGATTTGCTGCCGCTGCTGCTGGATGCGGCGCGCGAGTTGCGCCCGCTGCTTTAGGAATCAGACACCCAGGTACTGCTGCAGCAACTGCGGCCGGGCCTGCAGCTCGTCAGAGCTGCCCTCGAACACCACCTCGCCCTTGACCAGGATCACATTGCGGTCGGTGATCTGCGTGACATGCTTCCAGTTCTTGTCGACGATGACGCTGCTGATCCCTGTTTCGCGCACCATTTTGCAGATGCGCCAGATGTCGCGCGCAATCAGCGGCGCCAGGCCCTCGGTCGCCTCGTCCAGAATCAGCACGTCCGGGTTGGTCATCAGCGCCCGGCCAATCGTCAGCATCTGCTGCTCGCCGCCGCTGAGCTGCTGGCCGCCGTGGTTAAGGCGCTCCTTCAGGCGCGGAAAGGTCTCCAGCACCCGCTCATAGGTCCAGTCGTTTCTGCGGCCCACGCCGTCAGCGGCGCTGCCGGGTCTGCCGGCGCGCGCCGCCATCTTGAGGTTCTCGGTCACGCTGAGGTTGCCAAAGATGCCGCGGCCCTCGGGCACGTAGGCGATGCCGAGACGGGCAATTTCATACGGCGCGCGCCCCAGCATCGGCTGGCCGGCAATGGCGATGGAGCCCGAGCGCGGCTTGACCAGGCCCATCAGGCTTTTCAGCAAGGTGCTTTTGCCCATGCCGTTGCGGCCCATCAGGCCAATCGTTTCACCGCGCGCCACGCTGAAATCGATGCCGCGCAGGATGTGGCTGGCCCCGTAGTAGGTGTGCAGCTCGCGCGCGTCAATCAACAAATTGGTGTTCATGCGTGTTCCTCGCCCAAATACGCCGCCTGCACGCCGGCATCGGCCCGAATCTCGGCCGGGCTGCCGCTGGCAATCACCTGGCCATTGACCATCACCGTCAGCCGGTCGGCCAGCGTGAACACCGCGTCCATGTCGTGCTCCACCAGCAGCATGCCGTGCTCCTTCTTGATGGCCAGCAGCAGCGCCACCATGCGTTCGGCCTCGGCCACCCCCATGCCGGCCAGCGGTTCGTCCAGCAGCAGCACCTGCGGCTCGGTCGCCAGCGTCATGGCGATCTCCAGCTGGCGCTGCTCGCCGTGGCTGATCGTGCCGGCGATGCTTTTTCTCCGGTCTTTCAGGCCGGAAAGCTCGATAGCCCTTTCTGTACGCGCCGATACAGCTATGAAATCTGTAGCATTTTGAAGCCAGCGCGCGGCATGCGGCGTGCGCGACTGGGCCGCCAGCCGGACGTTCTCCCAGACGCTGAAGGGCAAGAAGATGTTGGTCTTCTGGTAGCTGCGGCCCAGGCCGCGGCCCGAGATTTTCTCGGGGGGCCAGCCGGTGATGTCCTGCCCGCCCAGCATGATCGAGCCCGAGGTCGGCGGCAAATCGCCCGACAGCAGGTTGGTCAGGGTGGATTTGCCGGCGCCGTTGGGGCCAATCACCGCGTGGATGTGGTTGCGCCAGAGATCGACGGAAACGTCGTTGACCGCCGCCAGGCCGCCGAAGCGCTTGGTCAGGTTTTTGGCAGACAGGAGGACTTCACTCATGCGGCAGCTCCTTGCGTTTGCCCAAACGTTCAACCAGCCCGAGCAAGCCGCGCGGTGCAAAGGTCACCAGCAGCACGATGAATAGCCCCATCCAGAGTTGCCAGTGCTTGCCCAGATTGACGCTGCCGAGCTGCGGCAGGTCCTTGAAGACATGCAGCAGGTATTCGAAGGCAAAGGCACCGACGATGGCGCCGGCAAAGTTGCCCATGCCGCCCAGGATCACCATCATGATGGCGTGCGCGCTCATGTGAAAACCCATCAGCTCGGGGTTGATGTAGCCGGTCTGCATACCCCACAGGTAGCCCGCCAGCCCGGCCAGGCTGCCGGCCAGCGTGAAGGCCGCGAGCTTGTAGCCAAAGCTGCCAAAGCCCAGGGCGCGCATGCGGTGCTCGTTG
>NZ_JANOAL010000021.1:0-10615 GCF_031411155.1 Polaromonas sp.
GGCCCTGTCAAGGGTCGGCAAAGTCGCTGCCGCCACCACCGCCACGGCGCTGATCGAGCGCTTTGCGGTGGGCCGCATCGTCTTCACCGGCGTCGCTGGCGGCCTGGGCGAGGGGGTCAAGGTGGGCGATGTCGTGGTCGCCGCAGACTTTGTGCAGCATGACATTGACGCCTCGCCGCTGTTTCCGCGCTACGAAGTGCCGCTCTACGGCAAAACCCGGTTTGACGGCGACCCGGCCCTGACGGCGCTGCTTTTCAAGGCGGCTGCAACGGCCTTGGCGCATGAGAGCGGCCGCCTGGCGTTTCCAGGTGCCCGCGTGCACCAGGGACTGATTGCCAGCGGTGACCGTTTTGTCTGTGGCGCCGGTGAATCCAGCAGGCTGCGCGCTGCGCTGGCGAATGCCGGGCATGAGGTGCTGGCGGTTGAGATGGAGGGCGCGGCGGTGGCGCAGGTCTGTCTGGATTACGGCGTACCCTTTGCCGCCGTGCGCACGATTTCGGACCGCGCAGACGACAGCGCCCATGTCGATTTCCCCGGCTTTGTTGACAAGGTGGCGAGCCGCTATGCCCATGCGATCATCGAGCGTTTGCTGGTTTCGCTATAAATAACAGAGCGGCTTGTGCAGATGGGGAATGGACTAGATCGCTAAATGAGGGATAACTTCACGTGGGGGCTCGACAATTTCCCGCCGGGCCGCTCCAAGGGGAAGTAACCCCTGGGGGCCGCGCATTACACGCTGTGAAAAGCGTGGGGCCTATTTCAACCAGCCCCGCTTGCGGAAATACCACATCGGCACAAGCGCGCTGGACACCATCAAGCCCACTGTGTAGGGGTAGCCCAAGGCACCCAGGAATTCAAGCTCGGGAAATTTGAGGTTCATGCCGTACACGCTGGCAATCAGCGTAGGCGGCAGCAGCGCAACGCTGGCCACCGAGAAAATCTTGATGATCTTGTTCTGGTTGATGTTGATGAAACCGACCGTCGCATCCATCAAAAAGTTGATCTTGTCGAACAGGAAGGCGGTGTGCGAATCGAGCGAGTCAATGTCGCGCAGAATTTGCCGCGCCTCTTCAAACTGCTCGGAACTGAGTATTTTGCTGCGCATCATGAAGCTCAAGGCGCGGCGCGTGTCCATCATGTTGCGGCGGATGCGGCCGCTCAAGTCTTCGTGGCGCGCAATAGCACCCAGCACTTCGCCGGCCAGTTCGTCGGTCATGTTGCCGGCCAGTACCTTGGTACTGACTTTTTCCAGGTCTACGTAAATTCCCTCCAGCGTGTCGGCCGAATACTCGGCATCGGCGTCAAACAGCTTGAGCAGCACTTCCCTGGCGTCTTCAATCAGGCCGGGCGCGCGGCGTGCCCGCATGCGCAGCAGACGAAACACCGGTACGTCTTCATCGTGAATCGAAAACAGCACGCCCTTGCTTTTCAGGTCGTCATTGACCAGATTGAGGATGAAGGCGACCCGTACGGTGCGCGGCTCCTCGTCGTCGGCAATCAGGAAGTCCGAGCGGATGTGCAGCTCGCCGTTGTCTTCCTCATAAAAGCGCGCCGACTCTTCAATGTCCACGTCCATCGCGTCTTCCGGAATGGACAGGCCGTAGTACTGCTTGATCCAGCGTTTTTCTTCAAGGGTAGGGGATTCCAGATCGACCCAGATCGGCTGGAATTTGGACAGCTCCTCGAGGGATTCGATCTCTTCCTGAAAAAGCCGGCCGTTGGCGAGCGTGAAAATATTGAGCATGACGGACTGCCTGTCGGTTCAAGGCTGCACAGGGCCTGAGCACAGGCCTGGCGCAAACGGGGGGTGGATGGCGCTTGTCGCTTTCAACCCCTCATCGACTGCTGGCGTCGGTCTGCGGCGTTGAAAGCTAGCGACTGGGGCTGCTTTCCAAGGATTTCTCCGTGATGAATCAGCGGCGATTATGGCACTGCGCCGCGCATTTATCTAGCGCCGGCATGGCCGAAAAAATGCAGCAATTCCTCTTTTCGCGCATAGGCGTCGTGCTCCCCCAGCGCCATCAGGGCCTTCACAAAGCCCGGTTCAAACAGCAGGTAGCTGGCCAGTGCGGCGCCGCCGGGGCTGCCCTTGGCGCCGAGCGCGCCCAGGCCCGCCAGCGCGTTGTAGGTGGCGGTGGGCAACTCGCCAGCATGGGCCTGCGCCAGCGCGTCGAGCGAATGCGAGGGTGAGATCGCCAGCACATCGACCGGCCGGTAAGGCATGACGGCCGCGATCTCGCGCGGCATCTGGCGCACCGCGTGGCTGACGCGCTGGGCCTGCTCCACGTCGGCCTGCAAGGTGTCCTGAAACACGCTGGCCATGGCATGGCCGGCAATGGCGCCCAGCGTCGGCCGGTCGCTGATGCTCAGGCCGTTGCGGCCGACAAAGCCGGCGCGTTCAGGCTGGCCGACCCCAATCACCAGCACCTTGCCCGCGCCCAGGTGCAGCGCCGGCGACAAGGGCGAGCTTTGCCGCATTGAGCCATCGCCAAAAAATTCGCGGTGACCATCGACCCACAGCGGTGTGGACGGAAACAAAAAAGGCAGGGCGCTGGAGGCCATCAGGTGCTCTATCGTGATGGGCTGAAAATCCGCCCGCCGCCCCGGCCGGCTCCACAGGTCGGCGGGCTTCTCGCTGGCCATCTGGCAAAACGTCCAGTGCACTCCGCTGCTGTAGCTGGAGGCGGTCACGGCCAGCGCGTGCAGGCTTTTTTCCTGCAGCGCCAGATCGATATGACGCAGTGAAATCGCGCGGTGCAGGGTGTCCACCAGCGGTGTGTTGTCCAGAAACGACTGCTGCGCCCGCACCTGCTGTGACAGAAACAGCGCCGCCGCAATCCGGCTCAGACGGATCCAGTTGGGCACCTTGAGCCGGTAGACCTGCGATGAGCGCAGGGTGGTCCAGAAACTGGCCAGCTGGCCAAAGGCCTGCAGCCCCTCGCTGGCGCGGCTGGCCAGAAAAGTGGCATTCAGCGCACCTGCCGATGTGCCCACCAGGATCCTGAAAGGAAAGCGGCCACTGGCCGCACCGCCCTGCAGGCTCAGCATGGAGGAAAGCGCGTGCAGCACACCGGCCTGGTAGGCGGTGCGCGCGCCGCCCCCCATCAGCACCAGTGCATGGTGGTCCTGCTCGGGCGGGGCCAACTCCGAAAACAGGGCCGAGGAAATAATGGTTTCAAGCGACATGAAAAGCTCGGTTGCACACGCCAGGGAGCCAGGCCGGCGGGCCGGGCTGGCGAAAATATGCTCCGGTTTTTATAACACCGTATTTGCCGCAGGAACCAAGCGGGGAGTATCGGGCCGGGCCGGGTCAAGGAGTTTTGCACAAGGTTGCACTATTGTTGCGACGCAAGGTTGCAATCGCAGGCCTTCGAGTGCATAGTGATTCCAAGAGCGTGTCCCCGTCTGCCGCCTTGTCCCTTACTCGGAGGGTGGCGTTTTCAACCCAGTTGCAACACTGGAATTCTTTGGAAGAGGAGTTTTTCTATGAACTTGACGATCAGCGGCCACCATCTTGAAGTCACTCCCGCCCTGCGCGGTTATGTGACCAGTAAACTGGATCGAATCACCCGGCATTTCGACCAGGTCGTGGATGTAAAAGTCTTGTTGACAGTCGATAACATGAAGGAAAAGGAAAGACGACAGCGCGCAGAATGCAATGTGCATGTCAAGGGCCGTGACCTGTTTGCCGAGAGTTCTCATGCTGATCTTTACGCCGCAGTCGATGAACTGACTGACAAGCTTGACCGCCAGGTCGGGCGCTACAAAACCAGAGCCCAGGCTCACCACTCACCCGCCAAAAGGCAGGCCGAGGCGGGTTGAGCAGGCGCCGGTGTCGGGCGTGCAGGGGTGGCTTGGAGCGGTTCGGGGACAAAACTCCGCTGCAGGCGCCATCGTCATCGCACCGATACCGGGTCTGCCTTGAGCGGGCATTTGCATCAGCCGTTTGCGGAGCAAGCGGCTTTTTTATGTCCCTTTTTTAATCTAACCTGCTGTAAAGTGCATAATTCGGCGACTAAAAGATCGTTATGAACCGTCTTTCGCAAATTTTGCCCCCTACTCAAGTGCTGGTCAGCGTCGAAGCGACCAGCAAAAAGCGTGCTTTCGAAGAAGCAGGCCTGCTGTTTGAAAACCTGCACGGCCTCAATCGCGCGCTGATCACCGACAGCCTGTTTGCCCGCGAGCGGCTGGGCTCGACCGGTCTGGGCCACGGCGTGGCGATTCCACATGGCCGAATCAAGGGCCTCAAAGCGCCCATGGCCGCCGTGTTCCAGCTGCAGGCGCCCATCGGCTTTGATGCGCCCGATGAGCAGGCGGTGGTGCTGCTGATTTTTCTGCTGGTGCCCGAAGCGGCAACCCAGAAACACCTCGAAATCCTGTCGGAAATTGCCGAGCTGCTCAGTGACAGCGCGCTGCGCGAACAGCTCAAGACCAGCACCGACGCTGCGGCGCTGCACCAGCTGGTGGCTTCCTGGCGTTCGGTTCACGAAGTCAATTCTTAGGCCCCGCCGGGTCTTGCATCACAGGCCGGTATGAAGCCCACGGTTGTCAGTGCTGATGTCTTGTTTGAAGACCATCGCGCCGCCCTGAAATGGGAATGGGTGGCGGGTCTGGGGGCTTCCGAGCGGCGCTTTGACGAAATCGCCGTGCGTGCCGCGCGCTCGGGCGCTGACCTGGTCGGTTACCTCAACTACATCCATCCCTACCGGGTCCAGATTCTGGGCGAGCGGGAAGTCAACTACCTCACCGATGGCAGCCCCGAAGATAGTGCGCGGCGTATCTCGCGCATCATCACGCTGGAACCACCGGTGCTGGTGGTGGCGGACGGCCAGACCGCGCCCGACACCCTGCTGTCGATGTGCGAGCGCGCGCAGTTGCCGATGTTTGCCACGCCCGAGTCGGCCGCCTTTGTCATCGACGTGCTCAGGGCCTATCTGTCCAAACATTTCGCCGAGCGCACCTCGATGCACGGCGTGTTTCTGGACATCCTGGGCATTGGGGTGATGATTACCGGCGAATCCGGCCTGGGCAAGAGTGAGCTGGGGCTGGAGCTGATTTCGCGTGGTCACGGCCTGGTGGCCGATGATGCGGTGGACCTGTTTCGCATCAATCAGACCTCGGTTGAAGGGCGCTGCCCCAACCTGCTGCAAAACCTGCTTGAAGTGCGCGGCATCGGCCTGCTCGACATCAAGGCGATTTTTGGCGAGACCGCGGTACGCCGCAAGATGCGCCTGAAAATGCTGGTGCACCTGGTGCGCCGCGAAACCCTGGAGCGCGACTACGAACGCATTCCCTACGAGCCGCTGACCCAGGACGTGCTGGGCGTTCCGGTGCGCAAGGTGATCATCCAGGTGGAAGCCGGACGCAATATTGCCGTGCTGGTCGAGGCGGCGGTGCGCAATGCCATTTTGCAGCTGCGCGGCATTGATACCTACCAGGAATTCGTCGAGCGCCACCGCAAGGCGATGGAACAGGATGATTGAGCCCCGATAGGGGTTCAAATGGTCTGCTGCCTGGCTGCTATCAGATTAGTAGTATATTGCGCCCGTAGTTCGTGGGCTGCCCCGCTTTTTGATGCCAGAAACTCAGGAATGATGGTGATGCCGCACCGGCGTCGCGCCCCGGTTGGGGCAGTTTTCCTTGGTGCAGTTGGCATACATCGAGAGCGAATGGTCGGCAATGGCAAAGCCCTTGGCCTTGGCCACCGCATGCTGGCGCTTTTCAATCTCGGCGTCGTAAAACTCCTCGACCTTGCCGCAGTCCAGGCAGACCAGATGGTCATGGTGCTGGCCTTCATTGATCTCGTAAACCGCCTTGCCCGACTCGAAGTTGCTGCGGTTGAGCAGGCCCGCCTGCTCGAACTGGGTCAGGACCCGGTAGACCGTGGCCAGCCCAATGTCGGACCGGTCTTCCAGCAGCACGCGGAAAACGTCCTCCGCCGTCATGTGGCGCTGCTTGCCGGCCTGAAAAATCTCAAGAATCTTCAGGCGCGGCAAGGTGGCCTTCAGGCCGGTACTTTTCAGTTCGTCAATATTGCTCATGGACTTCTCTCTGGGGGAAACGGGGGTGCGGGGCCGGCCGTGTCGCCCGGTCCGGCGGCACCCAGCCGCTACAATGAACCATCATATCGCCTCACTCCCCCACTATGTCAGCCATGCCTGCAAATCCTCGTTACCGCATCCAGACTGCGCTCATCGCCATGGCCTGTGCGGTGCTGGCGTCCTGCAGCAGCAGCGGCGGCAGCGCCATCAACCCTGCGAACTGGATTACCCCTTACAAAATTGATGTCATCCAGGGCAACTTTGTCTCCCGGGAACAGATCGAGCTGCTCAAGCCCGGCCTGAGCCGCGAGCAGGTCAAGGGCTTGCTGGGCACCCCCTTGCTGGCCAGCCTGTTTCATGCCGACCGCTGGGACTATGTGTTTACCCTGAAGCGCCAGGGCGTGGAGCCCCAGTCGTACAAGTACACCGTGTTCTTCAAGGATGACCAGCTGGTGCGCTTCGAAGGCGATACCATGCCGACCGAAGCCGAGTTCATCAGCTCGCTCGATTCGCGCCGCAAGCTGGGCAAGGTGCCCGTGCTGGAGGCCACCGAAGAGCAGCTCAAGGCGGCCGAGAAATCATCGGCGTCCAAACCCGGTGCCAGCGCCGCGCCGGCCGACAGCGCGCCGGCAGCCGCGCAGACCACGGTATACCCGCCCCTCGAAAGCCCCAAACAGTGAGCGAGAATTTGTCCCACCGCATCGCGGTCGCCGGTGCCAGTGGCCGCATGGGCCAGATGCTGATAGAGGCGGTCAATGCCAGCCCCGATTGCGTGCTGAGCGGCGCGCTCGACCTGGCGGCCAGCCCGGCGATTGGCGCTGACGCCTCGGCTTTTTCTGGCCGGCGCAGCGGGGTGCTGATCAACGCAGATATCCGCGAAGGCCTGAAAAACTCGGGCGTGCTGATTGACTTCACGCGTCCGGACGGCACGCTGGCCCATCTGGCGGTCTGCCGCGAGCTGGGCGTCAAGCTGGTCATCGGCACCACGGGCTTCTCGGACGCGCAAAAAGCCGAGATTGCGGCCGCCGCCAACGACATTGCCATCGTCATGGCGCCCAATATGAGCGTGGGCGTCAACGTCACGCTCAAGCTGCTCGAAATGGCGGCCAGGGCGCTGTCCACCGGCTACGACATTGAAATCATCGAAGCGCATCACCGCCACAAGGTCGATGCGCCCTCCGGCACCGCGCTCAAGATGGGCGAAGTGATTGCCGGCGCGCTGGGCCGCGACCTGAAGGATTGCGCCGTCTACGCCCGCGAAGGCGTGACCGGCGAGCGCGACCCGTCCAGCATCGGCTTTGCCACCATACGCGGCGGCGACATCGTGGGCGACCACACCGTGCTGTTTGCCGGCACCGGCGAGCGCATCGAAATCAGCCACAAATCATCGAGCCGGGCCACCTACGCCCAGGGCAGCCTGCGCGCCGCCCGCTTTCTGGCCGGGCAGGCGACCGGCCTGTTTGACATGTTTGATGTGCTGAATTTGAAATGAATTTTTTCAGCCTCATGACCCAGGGCGGCGTCGTCAGCCAGTTGGTGGCGATGCTGCTACTGGGCATGTCGGTGGCGAGCTGGGTGGTGATTTTGTGGAAGGGCTGGCTGTTGCCGCGCGCGGTCGGTGAGGTGGCGCGCAGCACGGCCGTTTTCTGGCAGTCCGCGTCGATCGACGAGGCCCGCCAGAAAGTCGCTGCCTTTGACCGCCAGGCGCTGGTGTTGCCGCTGATTGCCGCTACGGGCATCAGGGCAGGCCAGACGCTGGCGTCGGCCGGCGACCGGTCGCAGCAGCTGACCCGGGTGCTGCGCGACGCCCTGCATGCGGTGCTCAACAAGCTGCAGTTCGGCCAGGTGCTGCTGGCCACCGTCGGCTCGACCGCGCCCTTTGTCGGCCTGCTCGGCACGGTCTGGGGCATTTACCATGCGCTGGTCGGCATGTCGGCGGCGGGCCAGTTCACGATTGACAAGGTCTCGGGGCCGGTCGGCGAGGCGCTGATCATGACGGCCGCCGGGCTGGCCGTCGCCATCCCCGCCGTGCTGGCCTACAACGTGTTTGGCCGCGCCATTGGCCGCATCGAAGCCGACCTCGAAGGCTTCGCGCGCGATCTGCGCGAACTGTTTTCACATCAACCGCAGAACGGATGAACGTGCGCCGGACTGAATATCTTTCCAGGCACGGGCCGCGGGACTGGCTTTGCCAGACCGCAGGCGCAGCGGCCCCCTCGGGGGGCAGGAAGCGACCCGCAGTGCGCGACCGTGGGGGCCTATGAGTTTCGGTCGGCTCGAACGCACCCAGGGCCCGCAGCCCATGAGCGAGATCAACGTCACGCCGCTGGTTGACGTGATGCTGGTGCTGGTGGTGATTTTCATCATCACCGCGCCCCTGCTGGCCAGCACCATCCGGCTCGATCTGCCCAAAACCGATGCTGCCAAACCCGGCGATGCGCCCCAATTTGTCACGCTGGTGGTGGACGGCAAGGGCCAGGCTTTTCTGAACGACAAACCGGTGCAGCCGGACGAACTGGCGCAAAGCCTGGCGCAAACCGCCGCCCGCAACCCGGATGCCGAAGTGCAGCTGCGCGCCGACGAAAGCCTGCCCTACGGCCGCGTGGTCGAGGTGATGGGCGTGGCGCAAAAGGCCGGGCTGAACCGCATCGGCTTTGTGGCGCAAAGCCCGGCCGCCGCGCCGCCGGCCAAATAGCCGCAGGCCCGGCGGCCTGCGCCGGGCAGTTGTCGGCCCCAGCGCCTAAAATCCCTGTTGTTCCGCAGCCCCGCGCTGTCTGCCCGTTTTTCGCCATCCTTTTTCCATGCACGACAAATACCAGCACCTTGACGTAGAGCGCGACGCGCAAACCCACTGGACGGCCATCGATGCCTACCGCGTGACGGAAGACGCTTCACGCAAAAAATACTACGCCTGCTCGATGCTGCCCTACCCCAGCGGCAAGCTGCACATGGGCCATGTGCGCAACTACACCATCAACGACATGCTCACGCGCTATTTGCGCATGAAGGGCTACAACGTGCTGATGCCCATGGGCTGGGACGCGTTTGGCCTGCCGGCCGAAAACGCCGCCATGAAAAACGGCGTGCCGCCCGCGCAGTGGACTTACGACAACATTGCCTACATGAAAAAGCAGATGCAGGCGATGGGGCTGGCCATCGACTGGAGCCGCGAGGTCGCCACCTGCGATGCGAGTTACTACAAATGGAACCAGTGGTTGTTTCTGAAGATGCTGGAAAAAGGCATTGCCTACCGCAAGACCCAGGTCGTCAACTGGGACCCGGTGGACCAGACCGTGCTGGCCAACGAGCAGGTGATTGACGGCAAGGGCTGGCGCACCGGCGCCGTGGTCGAGAAGCGCGAAATTCCCGGCTATTACCTCAAGATCACAGCCTACGCCGAGGAACTGCTGGGTAGCGTGAAAGATGGCCTGGCCGGCTGGCCCGAGCGCGTCAAGCTGATGCAGGAAAACTGGATTGGCAAGAGCGAAGGCGTGCGCTTTGCGTTTACACATGACATCAAGGACGCTTCTGGCCAGCTGATTGGCGACGGCCGCATGTACGTCTTCACCACGCGCGCCGACACCATCATGGGCGTGACCTTTTGCGCCGTGGCGCCCGAGCACCCGCTGGCGTTGCACGCGGCGGCCTCCAATCCCCAGCTTGCCGCCTTCATTGAGGAATGCAAGGCCGGTGGCACCACCGAGGCCGAGCTGGCGACGCAGGAGAAAAAAGGCCAACGCACCGGCCTTTTCGTCACGCACCCACTGACGGGCGAGCCGGTCGAGGTCTGGGTCGGTAACTACGTGCTGATGAGCTACGGCGACGGCGCGGTGATGGGCGTGCCGGCGCATGACGAGCGTGATTTTGAGTTTGCGAAAAAATACGGCCTGCCGATCAAACAGGTCACGGACGTCAAGGGTCAGGCCTACAGCCTGGAAGCCTGGGCCGACTGGTATGCCGACAAGCAGCAGGGCGTGGCCGTCAACTCGGGCAAATACGACGGCCTGGGCTTCAAGGCCTGCGTTGATGCCGTCGCCGCCGACCTGGCCGCCAAAGGCCTGGGCGAAAAGAAAACCACCTGGCGGCTGCGCGACTGGGGCGTGAGCCGCCAGCGCTACTGGGGCACGCCGATTCCCATCATCCATTGTGCAGAGCATGGCGCGGTTCCGGTGCCCGAAAAAGACCTGCCGGTGGTGCTGCCGCAGGACTGCGTGCCCGACGGCTCGGGCAACCCGCTGCTTCACCATGAAGGCTTTCATGCCGGTGTCGCGTGCCCGCTCTGCGGCCAGCCGGCCCGGCGCGAGACCGACACCATGGACACCTTTGTCGACAGCTCGTGGTACTACATGCGCTACTGCGACCCGAAGAACGAGCAGGCCATGGTCGGCGCGGGCGCTGACTACTGGATGCCGATGGACCAGTACATAGGCGGTATCGAGCACGCGATCCTGCACCTGCTCTACGCGCGTTTCTGGACCAAGGTGATGCGCGACCTGAACCTGATCAAGGTCGATGAACCCTTCACCAGGCTGCTGACCCAGGGCATGGTGCTCAACCATATTTACTCGCACAAG
>NZ_JANOAL010000022.1:0-4155 GCF_031411155.1 Polaromonas sp.
ACCGAGGTTGAGCGCGTGACCGCCTACCACTCCGGGCTATAATCGCGGGCTGTATTTCACAAAAAGCCGGTGTAGCTCAGTCGGTAGAGCAGCTCATTCGTAATGAGAAGGTCGGGTGTTCGATTCATCTCTCCGGCACCAAATGAAAAGGGGGTAGGCTTCCGGGTCTATCCCCTTCTTCACGTAGTCAGTACGTAACCGCTGGCCAATTTTGATCCCAAGTCATCTTTTCCTTCAAGCATAACGCTAGGTTAAGCCGCCGGAGGCGCGGGCGGTCGACTTAAACCGTTTGTTGGGCACTGGGAACGCCAGCGAATTGCACTCTATCTGACTCACTCGAGTACGGCCTCAGCCGTTATTGACCTCTGTAAGACCGATACGCGCGCGAACCGCCCTACTATCGTCAGTGCTCGCGTCAGAAGATTACGGCCATCCTCCGTTGTGATAGTCAACGGTGTCCCGTGCCTATTTGATATCGAATGCGAGACGAGCGTACCCACATATGATTGTTCAAATCTTAGATCGTCTCTCATTCGAGGCCATGCCGCTTTCGAACTATCGCTGTCAGACTGCTTGTATGTCTGCATGACACTTTCAACTGCTCTGTAGCACAGCATTCCAGCGTCTTGAAGATTCAAGCTCGCGCGCCGTAGGTCGGAGAGACATGTCCGGACAATTTGTGACTCTATAGAGCATCGCGTTATCTCTTCGAGGCTTAGCCCCGTCGCTTCTAGATCGATAACACGCCTAACGTCATGAAATTTAAGGTTTGCCATTTGCCCGCTAGGAAGAAGTGCTGCCCGACCGATTACGGTTCCGCTAATTCCGCAACTGAACAATGCTGCGTCATACAACGCTTGAACGTGTTGGATGACCAACTGAATGAGGAGATCAGGTTTTGAAGCCTCCCTCTGGCAATCCAACACAACGAGCGCGTTTTTCCCCTGACACAAATGAACGGCGGCTGTTGACGTCCCCCCGTCTTCGAACTCGATATTCCATCTATGCGGAGGGTCCTTGATTTCAAACTGGATACCGTCGCTTCCAGATTCGATGTCACACCAGACGTGGTACCTATACATTGTCATACGACGCTTTAATGCTCATTTCAAACTCCCTTCCGGTTGATAATTGTCGGAGAAACCTGGCAAGTTTGCATGAATGAGTCTAGCCGACTGGCCGCGATTTGCAGGCCTTCGTGAACGCGCTGTTCAATCAAAAAGCCAAGCTGATTCTGAAAATAATCAGCTTCAATTTGCAGAGACCGCAGCACGCCCGCCATCAGAGTATTACAATGAAAAAATCAGTAATACAAATGGAGGTAAACCATGTCGACCACGCTCACCAGCAAAGGCCAGGTCACCATCCCTAAACAGATACGCGATGCGTTGAGCCTGGCACCGGGTTGCTCGGTGGACTTCGCTGTGAATACCGAGGGCGATGTCGTGATTCACAAGGTGGGCGCACGACCGAGTCGCAGGCCAGACCGTTTCGACGCGGCGCGTGGCAAGGCCGACGTGAAGTGGCGCACCGACGATCTGATGGCACTGTTGCGTGGTGAGGGCTGATGCTGCTGGTCGACACCAACGTGCTGGTCGACGTCCTGGAGGACGACCCACAATGGGCAGATTGGTCAATCAGGCAATTGCGCGCCCAGTCAAAAATTCATCGGCTGGCCATCAACCCCATCATCTATTCGGAGCTGTCGTTGACTTTCTCGACGGTGGAGGCACTGGACCAGACCATTGATGATCTGGGTTTGGTCATGATCGAGATGCCCCGCCCGGCCCTGTTTTTGGCTGGGAAGGCGTTTGTTCGCTACCGGCGGCAGGGGGGAACCAAGAACAACGTCCTTGGTGATTTCTTTATTGGTGCGCACGCCGCCGTGTCCGGTCACTCTGTGTTGACCAGGGATACGCGGCGTTACTCTTCGTATTTTCCGAGTGTGGTGCTGGTAGCACCACAAACTTTGCCATAACAACTGAGTCAGCCGTCCGTCACCCAGATTCGTCCAGAATACGGCACCCAAAAAAAAGGGGTTGACCATCGCGGTCAGCCCCTTATTTCATGTTCCCAGCGCGTAAATTCGAGCCGATTACGGCGCTGCCAATTTTTCAACAAACGGACTCGCCAGCACCTTGTCAATCCGCTTCCCATCCAGGTCCAGCACCTCGAAGCGCCAGCCCACGCAGTCCACATATTCCCCGGTTTCCAGCAAACGGCCCGAGACGCTTTGCAGCAGGCCGGCCACGGTGTTGTAGCGGCCCTTGTCTTCGGCGGGCAGTTCCCTGATGTCGAGCCTGGCCTTGAGTTCCGACACCGGCATCACGCCATCGATCAGCCAGCTGCCGTCCTCACGCTCCACCGCCCAGGCATCGATCTGCGCGCCGGGTTGCAGCTCGCCGGTGATGGCCTCCAGCATGTCCATGGGCGTCATCAGGCCCTGCACCACGCCGTATTCGTCGACCACAAACACGATGCGGGTGGAGCGGGCGCGAAACTGTTCGAGCAGTTCCATGCCGGTCAGGGTTTCGGGCACAAACACGGCGGGCACGGCATAGGCGTCGATACGGTCAGCCACCGAGGGCGTTGACCCGTTGTGCGGGGCCGAGGGCAAGAACTGTATCTGGCCACGCAATGCCAGCAGCTTGGCGACGTTGACCACGCCGATCACGTCATCAAGGCTGCCGCGGCACACCGGGTACCACGAGTGGCCGGTGGCGCCGGCTTTGTCAATGGCCTGGGCCACGGTGTCAGATGCGTCCAGCCATTCGATGTCGGAGCGCGGCAGCATCAGGGAGGTCAGCAAACGGTCGTCGAGCAAAAACACGTTTTGCACCATCTGGTGTTCGTGCTCTTCAATCAGGCCGGCGTCCACGCCTTCTTCGAGGCTGGCGGCGATTTCTTCTTCGGTCACGGCGCGGCCGGCGGCATTGTCGATGCGCAGTAATTTCAGCGTGGCATGGGTGCTCATGGACAGCAGCCTGACAAAGGGCTTGGCAATGCTGGCCACCCACATCATGGGCCGCGACACCAGCCGCGCCACGGGCTCGGGGTAAAGCTGGCCGATGCGCTTGGGCACCAGCTCGCCAAACACGATGGTGATGAAGGTGATGATCGTGACCACCAGTGCGGTCGCAGAAATGTCGGCGGCGCGCGGCGAGATGTGAAAACCCTGCAGCCAGTGCGACAGGCCGCCGCTGAAGGCTGCCTCGCCAATGATGCCGTTGAGCATGCCGATGGAGGTGATGCCGACCTGCACCGACGACAGAAATCGTGTGGGGTTGTCCAGCAGGCCCAAAGCGGCGCTGGCACCCTTGTCACCCGACTCTGCCATGGCGCTCAGCCTGGCCTTGCGGCTGGAGGCAAGCGCCATCTCTGACATGGCAAAGACGCCGTTGAGCAGCGTCAGAAAGGCGATGAGGATGAAATCCATGAATCCAGGGGCAGAATGAACACCATGGGACTTTACTGTATTGGCGACCTGCAGGGTTGCAACGAACCTTTTCAGCGCCTGCTGCAAAAAATTGATTTTTCACCCAGCCGCGACACGCTGTACCTGCTGGGCGACCTGGTCAACCGCGGCCCGCACTCGCTGGCCGTGCTGCGCCACCTGAGCCGCCTGGGCGATGCCGCGCAGTCGCTGCTGGGCAACCACGACCTGCATTTGCTGGCCCTGTGGCAGGGCATGGGCAAGCTGCACCGCAGCGATACCGCGCAAGACATTCTGCAGGCCAGCGACCGCGGCGCCCTGCTCGACTGGCTGCGGCACCGCAACATGGCGATTCATGCGCACGGCTGGCTGATGGTGCATGCCGGCGTGCTGCCGCAGTGGAGCAGCGCCAAAACCCTGGCACTGGCCGGCGAGGTGGAGCAGGCCTTGCGCGGGCCCGACCTGAAGGGATTTTTGAGCGGCATGTATGGCAACACCCCTGACCAGTGGCAAGACAGCCTGCAGGGCCCTGACCGGCTGCGGGTGGTGGTCAATGCGCTGACGCGCCTGCGCTTTTGCACCCCCGAGGGCGTGATGGAATTTGCCACCAAGGACGGTGCCGAGGCGGCGCAGCACGGCTACCTGCCATGGTTTGATGTGCCGGGGCGCCAAACCGCAGGCACACCGGTGATGTTTGGCCACTGGTCAACACTGAAGGCGCA
>NZ_JANOAL010000023.1:0-14712 GCF_031411155.1 Polaromonas sp.
CCGGTGGGCGAAAAGGTCCGGTTGAAAACCGCAATGCGGAGCCTGCGTTCGGCGGGCCGGGGCTGCCCCGCGGGCGTGCCAAAAGAAGCGCTCACGGGTGACGGCGGTCTTCGTAACCGGTCGCAATTTTGAGCCAGAACAGCGGCAGGCTGGTGGAACGCAGCACGGGCACCCGTGGCAGCTGCAACAGGTCAGCCCGCGCATGGCAGCGGCCGCGCCGGGTGGTCGTGGCGGTCACAAAACCCAGCTCGCGTGCCATGTCGACGTGCTGGTCTGCGTAGTGGCCATAGGGGTAGCAAAAATGACTGACCGGCTGCGCGACCACAGCCTCCAGCCCGGTTTTTCCTTCGGCCATTTCCGCGCGGCAACCGTCATCGTCGGTGGCCAGCAAATTCACATGGTTGCAGGTGTGCGATCCAATTTCCTGGCCAGCCGACACCCACTGCCGGATTTCTGCTTCAGTCATCAACTGCGTCTGCGCAATGCCCTGCATTTCGTCCCAGGCATTGGTTTGCCCCAAAAGCCCGCTGACGGCATAGCAGGTGGAAGAAAAGCCCTGCCTGAGCAATGCGGGCAAGGCTTGCGTGAGGTTGTTCTGATAGCCGTCGTCAAAGGTGATGCCCACCACCTTGCCCTCTTTCTCGCCGCTGAGGTAAGGCTGCAGCCGGCTCATGGACAAGCCGGTGTAACCCAGCCGCTGCAGCCACGCCATTTGCCGCGCAAAGGCGCCGGGCGATACATAAAGGCTGCGAAAAGGGCTGCCCCGGGCCGGTGCGTTGGCAATCTGGTGGTACACCAGAATCGGGATGGGTTGGCGGTTGGCGGTGTGGGTATTGGCCATGCTTTGAAAACTGCCGGTACTTACAGCAGGACGATATCGTATTGTTCCTGCGGCATGGCGGCTTCGGCCTGCAGGGAAATGGGTTTGCTGATGAAGTCGCTCAGGCTGGCCAGGTGCTGGCTTTCTTCGTCCAGAAACAGCTCGATCACCTTGGGCGAGGCAATCACCCGAAACTCGCGCGGATTGAACTGACGGGCCTCGCGCAAGATTTCGCGCAGGATGTCGTAGGTCACGCTGCGCGCAGTTTTAACCACGCCCTTGCCCATACAGGCACTGCACGGTTCGCACAGCTGGTGCGCCAGCGACTCACGGGTGCGCTTGCGTGTCATCTCCAGCAAGCCCAGCGCCGAAAACCCGTTGACCGAGGTTTTGATGCGGTCGCGCGCCAGCTGTTTCTGGAACTCCGCCAGCACCGCATCGCGGTGGTTGTCCCTGATCATGTCGATGAAGTCGACAATCACGATGCCGCCCAGATTGCGCAGGCGAAGCTGCCGCGCAATGGCCTGCGAGGCCTCCAGGTTGGTCTTGAAAATCGTGTCGTCGAAATTGCGTGCACCGACAAAGCCCCCGGTGTTGACATCCACCGTGGTCAGCGCCTCGGTCTGGTCAATGATCAGGTAGCCACCAGACTTGAGGTCAACCCGGCGGCCCAGCGCCTTGGCGATTTCCTCATCAACGTTGCAGAGGTCAAAAATCGGCCGCTCGCCGGTGTAGAGCTGCAGTTTCTGCAGGGTTGCCGGCATGAATTCGGTGGCGAAGGTCTTGAGCTTTTCAAACTGTTCGCGCGAATCAATGCGTATGGTCTGCGTCGCCTCCACCGCCACATCGCGCAACACGCGCTGCAGCAGGTTCAGGTCCTGGTGCAACACAGAGGTGGGCGGCAGACGCAGCGATGCCTCCTTGATGCGCGACCAGGTTTTGCGCAGGTAGGCAATATCCTCGGCCAGCTCGGGATCGGTCGCGTCTTCGCCGTTGGTTCGCAGGATAAAGCCGCCACTCAGCTCGCCAGCCAGCCCCTGCATGCGACGGCGAAGGTCCTCACGCTGCTGCGGCGGGATTTTTTGTGACACCCCGATGTGGTTGTCCTGCGGCAAAAAAACCAGCAGGCGCCCGGCAATGCTGATTTGCGCGGTAAGCCGCGCGCCCTTGGTGCCAATCGGGTCTTTCAGCACCTGCACCATCAGCGCCTGGCCCTCGAACAGCTGCTTTTCAATCGGCAACAACGCTGCCGAGACGGTGGGTGTGGCGGCACCGGCCGCCTGCGCATCGGTATCCGCGTGGCGGCTGTTGATGCTGCTCATCAGATCGGCCACATGCAAAAAAGCCGCCCGCTCCAGGCCAATGTCGATGAAGGCAGACTGCATGCCGGGCAGCACCCGCACGACTTTGCCCAGGTACACATTGCCCACCAGGCCGCGCTCCAGCGTGCGCTCGACCTGCAGTTCCTGCACCGCGCCGTGCTCGATCACGGCCACCCGGGTTTCCTGAGGCGACCAGTTAATCAGGATGTCTTGTTGCATGGTTTGCCAGAAAGTTAGTCGCTAGATTTTGAAGCCGGCGGCACGCAGCAGCTGCGCGGTTTCCCACAGCGGCAGCCCCATGATGCCACTGTAACTGCCGCTGATGTGGCTGATGTGCATCGCCACCTTGCCCTGCACCGCATAGGCGCCGGCCTTGCCCATGGGTTCGCCCGAAGCCACGTAGGCGAGGATTTGCGCATGGGTCATGTCCTCAAATGTCACCCGAGATGTGCTCAAAGCATCCAGCCGCTTGCGCCCCGACTGAAGCGCCACGGCGGTCAGCACGCGGTGCGTCTGGCCAGAGAGTTCTGCCAGCATGCGTCTGGCATCTTTCGCGTCATCCGGCTTGCCGTAAATCGTGCGGCCAAGGGCGACGGTCGTGTCCGAACAGAGAATGGGCGCGGGCGCCAGTTTTCTGCGCGCCAGGCGCGCCTGCGCAGCATCCAGCTTGAGGTTGGTCACCCGCTTGACGTAGGCGGCCGGGGCTTCATTGTTCAGCACGACTTCCAGCGCTTCTGCATCTTCACCGTCGTCAGGAAGCAGTAACTGATGGCGAACGCCTAGCTGCTCCAAAAGCTGCCTGCGCCTTGGGCTTTGCGACGCCAGGTAAACAAAGTCGGCCAAGTCATTCACGGTGGTAGGGATGGTTGATCGTAATGCTCCAGGCGCGGTAAAGCTGCTCAATCAGCAGCACGCGCACCATCGCATGCGGCAGGGTCAGGTCCGACAGGCGCAGGCGTTCGTGGGCTGACTGCTTGAAGGCCGGGTCCAGCCCGTCGGGGCCGCCGATCACGATGGCCACATCGTCGCCCGACAGTTGCCAAGCCTTGAGCCTTTCGGCCAGCGCGACGGTGGTGACGGCGGTGCCGCGTTCATCGAGTGCCACGACACGGGTTCCGCGCGCGATGGCGCCTTCAATGCGGGTGCGTTCGGCGGCCAACAGGCTCTCAAGGGTTTTGGAGGCGCGCGGCTCGGTTTTCACCGCCTTGAGCTCGACCTTGAGTTCGGGGGGAAAGCGCTTGGCGTAGTCGTCGTAGGCCGTCTGCGCCCAGTCGGGCACCTTCTGGCCAACGGCCACGATCGTCAGCCTCATTGGCTCCGGGTCGTGGTTTTCTTTGCCGCAGGCTTTTTGGCCGCGGTTTTGGCCACCGCTTTGGCGGCGGTCTTCCTGGCCGCTACTTTTTTGGGCACCGGAACTTTAATGACAGGCGTTTTGGTGGCCGCTTTTTTGACGGCCGTTTTGGCTGCTGTCTTGACCGGCCTGGCTACCGGCTCCGCCGCTTGCGCGCTGGCGTTGCGCTTGGCGGTCCAGTCATTGGTCTTGCCGACTCGTCCGACATAGCTGGAATCCACGGTGGTGGCAGGCGCCGGCTTCGGCGCGGCCTTGGCTCCGCCCCTGGCCGCCGTTTTACCGGCAGTTTTACCAGAGGTTTTGCCGGTGGTTTTAGCGCCGGGTCTGGCTTTGGCACTGGCCTTCACGCCGGCCTTGGGCTCTGGGGCGGCTTCAGGTTTGGAGGCCTTGACCAAAGGCGCGGGCGCGCCCAGCTTGATCTTGACGGGCTTGTCGCCCCAGAGCTCTTCAAGGTGGTAGTACTGGCGAATCGTCGGCTGCATGATGTGGGCCACGGCCGCGCCGCAGTCCACAATAATCCACTCGCCGTTGGCCTCGCCTTCGATGCGGGGCTTGGCAAAACCGGCGTCTCGCACCGCGTCGCGCACACTGGCGGCCAGCGCCTTGGTCTGGCGGTTGGACGTGCCCGAGGCCACGATCACGCGTTCAAAGAGCGAGGTGATGTGCTCGGTGTCAAAGACCTGGATGTCCTGCGCTTTCACATCTTCCAGCCCATCAATGATGGCGCGTTGCAGTTTCTGCACATCTTTCTTGTCGGCGGTGCTGGTGGTTTTGACAGGGGTAGAGGTCATGCAGTGCTTTGCTTTAGGGGAATGGGAGTTAACGGGGACTGTAAAGCTGGTGTAGCGAAATATAACGCGCAACCGGCTCAGGCACCAAGTGGGTAAGTTCATCGGCGCTGGCCACGCCAGAGGCCATTAACTGGCGAATCTGGGTGGCGCTGACCGGCATCAGGGGCAGCTGGAGCGTGGTAAATCGGTCTTTTTGCCCCGTATAGGCATCAAATTGGGCCGGGGTCGGCGTCGATTGTGTGCGAGCAGCTATACAAATTATAGCAAGCCGCAAAATGTCCTGCCACCGGTGCCACTGCTTGAAGGCGGCAAACTGGTCCGCCCCGATGATCAGGTAGAGCTGGGCCTGCGGATTTTCAGCCTGCAGCGACTGCAGGGTGTCAATCGTGAAGCTAGGGCCCACGCGCTGCAACTCCCGCTCATCGACCACCAAGCGCGGCATGGCCTCAAACGCCAGCCGGGTCATGGCCAGCCGGTGCCCGGCCGCGCTGAGGGCTCTGGCCTTGTGCCAGGCCTGGCCGGTCGGAATGATGTGCAGCGCGTCCAGCGCCAGCTGCGTCAGCGCCGCCTGCGCCAGCGCCAGATGGGCGTTGTGCGGCGGGTCAAACGCGCCACCGAACACACCAATGCGCTTTAACCTGGACGCAGGCGCAGCATTCAAAGCCAGTCCCGCCGGGGCAAGAACACCTGGTACAGCCGCTCCTCGGGCGAACCCGGTTCTATCGGGCGCTGGTATTGCCAGCTCACCAGCGGCGGCATGGACATCAAAATCGACTCGGTGCGCCCGCCCGACTGCAGGCCAAAATGCGTGCCCCGGTCCCACACCAGGTTGAACTCCACGTAGCGGCCACGCCGATACAGCTGGAAGTCACGCTCGCGCTCGCCATAGGGCAGGTTCTGCCGGCGTTCAACAATCGGCAGGTAGGCCTGCAAAAACGCATCACCCACGCCCTGCATCATGGCAAAGCTCCGGTCTGGCCCCAGCTCCTGAAAATCGTCAAAAAACACGCCGCCTATGCCGCGCTGCTCCTGGCGGTGCTTGAGGTAAAAATACTCGTCGCACCATTGCTTGAAGCGCGGGTATTTGTCACTGCCAAACGGCTCCAGCGCGTCCTTGCAGCGCTGGTGGAAATGCACCGCATCTTCTTCAAACCCGTAGTACGGCGTCAGGTCCATGCCACCGCCAAACCAGCAGACGGCATCACTCGCGGCGCCGCCTGGCGGTGTCGCGGCCAGCATGCGCACATTCATGTGAACTGTGGGCACGTAAGGGTTGCGAGGGTGAAACACCAGCGAGACGCCCATCGCCTCAAAAGGCGCGCCCGCCAGTTCGGGCCGGTGCTGGGTTGCCGATGGCGGCAGTTTGGGGCCGCGCACATGCGAAAAGCCGCAGCCGGCCCGCTCAAACACGCTGCCCTGCTCCAGGATTTGGGTCACGCCCGAGCCCTGCAACGGCTCGCCCGGCTCTTTTTGCCAGGCATCGGCCACAAAGGGCTGGCCGTCGAGTTTGGCCACCGCGCCGGTGATGCGCTCCTGCAGGCCCAGCAAATACGTGCGGACGCCCGAGAGTTCAGTCATGGCCATCAGGCCTTGATGGCCCGGTACCCAATGTCCTTGCGGTACTGGGCGCCGTCAAAATGGATGCCCTGCGTCACCTCATAGGCACGCTGCTGGGCGGCCTTGACGGTGCTGCCCAGCGCCGTGACGCACAGCACCCGGCCGCCCGAAGTCACGGTGGCGCCATCCTGCGCGCGGGTGCCGGCATGAAACACCATGGCGTCCTCGGCCGGCTCATGGCTGCTGCGCGGCAGGCCGTGAATCACATCGCCCTTGCGCGGCTGTAGCGGGTAGCCGTGCGCGGCCATCACCACGCCCAGCGCCGGGCGCCGGTCCCAGTCCAGCTCAACCTGGTCCAGCGCGCCCGAGGTGGCCGCCATCATGACCTCATACAAGTCAGTTTTCAGCCGCATCATGATGGGCTGGGTCTCGGGGTCGCCCATGCGGCAATTGAATTCAAGCGTCTTGGGCCTGCCCTGCGCGTCAATCATCAGGCCGGCATACAAAAAGCCGGTAAACACCATGCCGTCTTTTTCCATGCCCTTGATGGTCGGCATGATGATTTCGCGCATGGCGCGGCCGTGCACCTCGGGCGTCACCACCGGCGCCGGCGAATAGGCCCCCATGCCGCCGGTGTTGGGGCCCTGGTCGCCGTCCAGCAGGCGCTTGTGGTCCTGGCTGGTCGCCATCACCGCCACGTTTTTGCCATCGCACATGACGATGAAGCTGGCTTCCTCGCCCTGCAAAAACTCCTCGATGACGACGCGGGCACCGCCCTCGTTGTGCGTGACGCCGAGTGGATTGAACTCCGGGTTGGGTGCCAGCATGAACTCAATCGCCTCATGGGCTTCGTGCAGCGTCATCGCCACCACCACCCCCTTGCCGGCGGCCAGGCCATCGGCCTTGACCACGATGGGCGCGCCTTTTTCATCGACGTAGGCATGCGCCGCCGCCGCATCGGTAAAGGTTTCGTACTCCGCCGTCGGAATCTGGTGGCGCTTCATGAAGGCCTTGGAAAAGGCCTTGGAGCTTTCCAGCTGCGCCGCCGCCCTGGTCGGGCCAAACACCCGCAGACCATGGGCGCGGAACTCATCGACAATGCCGGCCGCCAGCGGCTGCTCCGGGCCCACCACCGTCAACGCTATCTTTTCAGTAGCGGCCCACTGGCGCAGTGCCTTGACGTCGGTGATATCGATGTTCTCAAGCCGGGCATCGAGCGCGGTCCCGCCGTTGCCGGGCGCCACGTACACCGCCTGCACCTTGGGCGACTGGGCCAGCTTCCAGGCCAGCGCGTGTTCTCGGCCACCGCCACCCACCACTAAAACTTTCATGCTGCTGCTTTCATTGTTATGTGTTGACTGATGCGCCCGCGCTCAGGAAAGTTCGGCATTGTGAAAAACTTCCTGCGTGTCGTCCAGGTCTTCCAGCACGTCGAGCAGCCTTTGCATTTTCTGGGCATCGTCGCCGCTCAGCTCAATCGGGTTGTCGGCCCGCATGGTGACTTCGGCCAGTTCGGGCTTGAGCCCGGCGGCTTCGAGGGCGTTTTTGACGGTTTCAAAATCGGCGTAGGGTGTCAGCACCTCGATGGCGCCGTCGTCATGGCTGATCACGTCATCGGCGCCGGCCTCCAGAGCGACTTCCATCACCTTGTCCTCGCTGGTGCCGGGCGCAAAAATCAGCTGGCCGCAGTGCTTGAACTGAAACGCCACCGAGCCCTCGGTGCCCATGTGGCCGCCGTGCTTGGAAAACGCATGGCGAACCTCGGCCACGGTGCGCACCCGGTTGTCGGTCAGGCAGTCCACGATGATGGCGGCGCCGCCAAAGCCATAACCTTCATAGCGAACTTCTTCGTAATGCACGCCTTCCAGGCTGCCGGTGGCCTTGGCAATGCCGTACTTGACGTTGTCGGCCGGCATGTTGGCGGCCTTGGCTTTGTCCACGGCCAGGCGCAGGCGCGGGTTGGTGCCCAGGTCGCCGCCGCCCATGCGGGCCGCCACCATGATCTCGCGCATCACACGGGTCCAGACGCGCTGGCGCTTTTCATCCTGGCGACCCTTGCGGTGCTGAATATTCGCCCATTTACTATGACCAGCCACGGAAATCCTTTGGAATTGATTTAATCTCAGGCCATCATTTTACTTTTTCACTGCGGGACACTCCAATGGTCGAGCCTTTACTGATTGCCAAGAACGCTTCCACGCATTGCGAACTTCTGCCCGGCCTGGCCAATCGCCATGGGCTGATTACCGGGGCCACCGGCACCGGCAAAACCGTCACGCTGCAAACCCTGGCCGAAAACTTCTCCAGAATCGGGGTGCCGGTCTTCATGGCCGACGTCAAGGGCGACCTGACCGGCATCAGCCAGGCCGGCAGCATTGGCGAAAAAATGGCCGGCATCCTCAAGGAACGCGGCATTGAAACGCCCGAGTCCATCGCCTGCCCGGCCACACTGTGGGTTGTGTTTGGCGAGCAGGGCCATCCGGTGCGCGCCACCGTGTCCGACATGGGGCCGCTGCTGCTGGGCCGCATGCTCAACCTCAACGAAACGCAGGCTGGCGTGCTCAACCTGGTGTTCAAGATTGCCGACGACAACGGCATGCTGTTGCTGGACCTGAAAGACCTGCGCGCCATGCTGCAGTATGTGGGCGACAACGCCAGCCAGTTCACCACGCAGTATGGCAACGTCAGCGCCGCCAGCGTCGGCGCCATCCAGCGCGGCCTGCTGCAGATTGAAAGCCAGGGCGGCGAGAAGTTTTTTGGCGAGCCCATGCTCGACATCAATGATTTCATGCAAACGGTCGATGGCAAGGGCGTCATCAACATCCTGACCGCTGACAGGCTGATGAACTCGCCACGCCTGTACGCCACGTTTTTGCTGTGGATGCTGTCCGAGCTGTTTGAGCAGCTACCCGAAATTGGCGACCCGGAAAAGCCCAAGCTGGTGTTCTTTTTTGACGAGGCGCATTTGCTGTTCAACGAAGCGCCCAAGGTGCTGGTGGAACGGATCGAGCTGGTGGTGCGCCTGGTCCGCTCCAAGGGCGTGGGCGTTTATTTTGTGACGCAAAACCCGCTGGACATTCCCGACTCGGTGCTGGCCCAGCTCGGCAACCGGGTGCAGCACGCCCTGCGCGCCTTCACCCCGCGTGACCAGAAAGCCGTCAAGGCCACCGCCCAGACCATGCGGCAAAAGCCGGGGCTGGACATTGAAACCGCGATTACCGAGCTGGCCGTCGGCGAGGCCCTGGTCAGCCTGCTCGACGCCAAGGGCCGGCCCGGCATCACCGAGCGGGTCTATGTGCTGCCGCCCGGCAGCCAGATCGGCCCCATTACGGCCCAGCAACGGCAGGCCCTGCTGCAAAACTCGCTGGTGGCCGGGGTTTATGAAAAAACCGTGGACCGCGAATCGGCCTACGAAAAAATCAAGGGACGCGCCGAGGTGGCCGCCGCCGAGGCGCCCAAATCCGCCAACGGCGGCGCGGCCGGCCAAAGCGACTCCGGCGGCATGCTGGGCGGGCTGAATGATGTGCTGTTTGGCAGCACCGGCCCGCGCGGCGCCAAGCACGACGGCCTGGCGCAGAGCATGGCCAAATCGGCCGTGCGCACCATGGGCTCGGCCGTGGGCCGCGAGATCATTCGCGGTGTGCTCGGCAGTATCTTCGGCGGCAAAAAGCGCTGACTCCGCGCTGAGCCAGGCCTGAGACCCCGGGCTGTCGCAAATTAACGACCGGGCAAAACTTCGGGCTTGTCAATCGCAGCACGCATCGCTACATTGGATTTTTTGAAGGATCCGCAATGTCTGCTGAAGTTGCCGCCAAGCCTCTTGATCCGGTTCCGCCACCCTCGCCCACCGCTGCGTCCACTTCCCCTGCCTCTCAGCATATCCGCCTGACCTCCCACGCCGGCGGTCATGGCGCGCTGCCGATTCGCTGGGCCGCGGCCACCGCCACCGAGCGCGGGCCGGTGGTCGGCACGACCACGCGGCGCGGCCACCGCAATGTCATCGGCACGCACAGCGGCTCCTACAGCGTGTACCGCGCGCTGGCCATCGCCTCCGGTGCCTTGTCTGCCAAACACAAGGCCGACCTCACCAACACCTCGCCAACCGACATCATCGGCCCCTACCCGCAATGGAGCGAGCCCGGGCGCATCGTTGCGATGGACCCGTGGGGCGCGACGGTGGCCGATGTGTTTGCCAGCGAGCTGGCGGCCGGCTACGACATCCGCCCAACCATCGCCGTGACCCAGGCCCATGTGATCCTGCCCGAGGTCATTGAGGCCCTGCAATCGGGCCGGCTGAAAGCCGACGGCAAATACCTCACCGCCGGCGGCGCAGCCATGGTGACCAAGGTGGCGGTCGAGCCGGTCTGGTATCTGCCCGAAGTCGCCAAACGTTTTGGCTGCAGCGAAACCGATTTGCGGCGCGTGTTGTTTGAAGAAACCGGCGGCATGTACCCCGAACTCGTCACCCGCAGCGACCTGGAAGTCTTCCTGCCACCGATTGGTGGGCTCACCGCCTATATTTTTGGCAAGCCGCGCGACCTGGCCAACCCCGACATCGAACTCACGGCCCGCGTGCATGACGAGTGCAACGGCTCGGATGTGTTCGGCTCCGACATCTGCACCTGCCGCCCTTACCTGACGCACGCGATCGAAGAATGCATCCAGGGTGCGCAGCGCGGCGGCGTCGGCCTGGTGTCCTACTTCCGCAAGGAAGGCCGGGCGCTGGGCGAGGTCACCAAGTTCCTCGTCTACAACGCCCGCAAGCGCCAGGTGGGCGGCGACACCGCCGACCAGTACTTTGCCCGAACCGAATGTGTGGCGGGTGTGCAGGACATGCGGTTTCAGGAGCTCATGCCCGACGTGCTGAACTGGCTGGGCATCCGCAAGATCCACCGCCTGGTGTCCATGAGCAATATGAAGTACGACGCTATCACCCGCGCCGGCATTGAGGTGGTCGAGCGCGTGAACATCCCCGAGCACATGATTCCCGCCGACGCCCAGGTCGAGATGGACGCCAAGATGGCCGCCGGGTACTTCACACCCGGCGCGGTGCCCGGCGCCGAGGAACTGAAAAAAGCCAAGGGACGGGGGCTGGATGCCTGAGTCCGCACCACATACACCAAACGCTATCAAAAAAGAAGCTGCTGACGCCCGTCTGGAAAGGGCCACAGCCGAATTACGCTCTACAAAAACGATTCGCACTCGCGCCATGGCCTTGCTCGAACGCGCGCGCCGCGGCGACTCGGCCTGGTTCACGGTCAACGACGGCGCGATGGAGACCACCGCCACGCTGGTGGCCGAGCTGACCCGGGCGCGCTACCCCGACCTGAAGATTCCGTACCACAGCCGCTGGCGGCATTTCGAAGCCGGTGGCGTCGACCGGCTGGCGCAGCTGAACCGAACCCTCGCCGATGCCCTGCCCGCCGAAAAAGCCCGCGCCCAGATCGACCTGGCGCTGGTCAGCGTGCTGCTCGACGCCGGTGCCGGCGCGGACTGGACTTACCAGGAAGCGGCCGAAGGTGACCGCCCCGGCCATAGCTACAGCCGCTCCGAAGGCCTGGGCGTTGCGAGCTTTCACGCCTTCATGGATGGGCTTTTTTCCAGCGACCCGGCGCAGCCCTTGCAGGCCGACGCCAAGGGCCTGCAAGCCGTCACGGCCGAACAGCTGGGCGCGGCCTTTCAGGTGACGCCGGGCAATCCGCTGGTGGGCCTCGAGGGCCGTGCCGCCCTGCTGCGCCGCCTGGGCCAGGCGCTGCAGGACCAGCCCGAGCTGTTTGGCCTGCCCGGCCGCCCCGGACACCTGTTTGACCTGCTGACCCAGCGGGCGCAGGGCCAGGCCGCGATCCTCGCGCATGACCTGCTGTCCGTGCTGCTCACGGGCCTGGCGCCCATCTGGCCCGCGCAGAACGCGATGGGCCCGGTGGCGCTGGGCGATTGCTGGCGGCACCCGGCCGCAGGCAGCGACGAGGCCGGCCCCAGCAGCGGCTGGATGCCCTTCCACAAACTCTCTCAGTGGCTCACTTATTCGCTGCTCGAGCCCTTTGAGTGGGCCGGTGTGCAAGTCGAAGGCCTGGACGCGCTGACCGGCTTGCCCGAGTACCGCAACGGCGGGCTGTTTCTCGATGCCGGCGTGCTGCGGCTGAAAGACCCATCGCTGGCCGACCCGTTGCACGAAGCCGGCGACGAATTGATCGTCGAGTGGCGCGCGCTGACCGTCGCCCTGCTGGACGAACTCGCACCGCTGGTGCGCGAGCAGTTAGGATTGAGCGCTGAGCAGATGCCGCTGGCCTGCGTGCTCGAAGGCGGCACCTGGGCGGCTGGCCGCGTACTGGCACAGCAGTTGCACGGAGGCAAACCGCCTCTGAACATCCAGAGCGACGGCACCGTATTTTGAAATTTGACCATCAGAGGCACCCCATCCCATGACCACCCCAAGCGTCCCAGTTAACGCCAAAGTCCACCTGATCGACCACCCGCTGGTGCAGCACAAGCTCACCTTGATGCGCCGCAAGGACGCATCGACCAACACCTTTCGCACCCTGCTCAACGAACTGAGCCTGCTGATGGCCTACGAAGTCACGCGCGACATGCCGATGCAGGACGTTGAAATCGAGACGCCGCTGGAAACCATGACCGGCAAGATGATCGACGGCAAGAAACTGGTGTTCGTCTCCATCCTGCGCGCCGGCAACGGCATCCTCGAGGGCATGCTCAGCGTGGTGCCCGGCGCCCGTGTCGGCCACGTCGGCCTGTACCGCGACCCGAAAACCCTGACCGCGGTCGAGTACTACTTCAAGATGCCGCACGACATGCAAGAGCGCGACATCGTGGTCGTCGACCCGATGCTGGCCACCGGCAATTCGGCGATTGCCGCGGTCGAGCGCCTCAAGGAGCTCAACCCCAAGTCCATCAAGTTCGTCTGCCTGCTGACCTGCCCCGAAGGCATTGCGGCGCTGCAAAAAGCCCATCCCGACGTGCCGATCTACACCGCGGCCATAGACCGCGAGCTCAACGACCACGGCTACATCCTGCCCGGCCTGGGTGATGCCGGTGATCGCATCTTTGGAACCAAATGACCCCCACGGTCGCTCACTCCGTGTGCTTCCTGCCCCCCGAGGGGGCCGCTGCGCCTGCGGTCTGGCAAAGCCAGTGCCGCGGCCCCGGCTGAAAAAGACGCAGCCCTCGCGATAGCTCACACCCCTACGCGAGATCGTCAGATGCTTGACCTGCTCATCACCAACGTATCCCTGCCCGCTGGCCGCACTGGCATGTCGGTCGCCGTGCAGAACGGCAGGATCACCGAGGTCACCGAGGGACCGATCGCAGGCGCGCAGGCGCTTGAGACCGTCGACGCTGGCGGTTATTTGCTGAGCCCGCACTTTGTCGACCCGCATTTCCACATGGACGCCACCCTCAGCTACGGCCTGCCGCGCGTGAACGAAAGCGGCACCTTGCTGGAGGGCATTGCGCTGTGGGGCGAACTGAAACCCACGCTGACGGCCGAGGCCATCATTGAGCGCGCCCTCACCTACTGCGACTGGGCCGTCGCCAAGGGCCTGCTGGCCATTCGCAGCCATGTGGACACCAGCGACCCCAGCCTGCTGGCCGTGGACGCGCTGCTGGAGGTAAAGAAGCGCGTCGCGCCCTACATAGCCCTGCAACTGGTGGCTTTTCCGCAAGACGGCGTGCTGCGCAGCCCCGGCGGTGTGGACAACCTCAAGCGCGCGCTGGACAAGGGCGTGGACGTGGTCGGCGGCATCCCCCACTTCGAGCGCACCATGCTTGAGGGCGCAGCCAGCGTGAAGCTGCTGTGCGAAATCGCCGCCGAGCGCGGCTTGGCTGTAGACATGCATTGCGACGAGTCAGACGACCCGCTGTCGCGCCACATCGAAACCCTGGCCTTTGAGGCCCAGCGCCTGGGCCTGCAGGGCCGGGTCAACGGCTCGCACTGCACCTCCATGCACAGCATGGACAACTACTACGTGAGCAAGTTAATTCCACTAATAGCCGAATCACAAGTTAGCGTGATTGCCAACCCGCTGATCAACATCACCCTGCAGGGCCGCCACGACCGCTACCCCAAGCGCCGCGGCATGACCCGCGTGCCCGAGCTGATGGCCGCCGGCGTCAACGTCGCCTTCGGCCATGACTGCGTGATGGACCCGTGGTACGGCATGGGTAGCGGCGACATGCTGGAGGTGGCGCACATGGGCTTGCACGTGGCGCAGATGACGAGCCAGAAAGGCATCCGCGCCTGCTTCGACGCGGTGACGACCAACGCGGCGAAGGTGATGCACCTGCAAGGCTATGGGCTGGAGGTGGGCTGCGATGCGAGCTTTGTGCTGCTGCAGGCGCGGGACCCGGTGGAGGCAATCCGGCTGCGGGCGAATCGGCTGAAGGTGTGGAAGAAAGGCAAGCTGCTGGCGGAGACGGCGGAGGTGGTGGCGCGCTTGACCGTCGCCCACCGACCCGCCCTGACTGCCTTCGTCAAGGTAACTTAAGCATTCTGATTTTCAGCGTGAAGAGCATGCCTCTCAAGGCACCGGCAACACGATGTCGACCCGCCCGCCGCCCATGGCGCCGCGCGAGAGCTTCAGCTCCCCCTGGTGGCTGGCCACCAGGTCGCTCACCACTGCCAGCCCGACGCCGTGCCCGGCCACGCGCTCGTCCCCCCGCACATGGAGCCGCAAGACGGACTCGGTGTCGCTGAACCCGGGGCCATCGTCCTCAATGCGGATGCACAAGCGCCCGGCTTCGCGCCACACCCGCACCCCGACCCGGCCGCGCGCCCACTTGGCCGCGTTGTCCAGCAGGTTGCCCAGCATCTCGAACAAGTCGCCCTCGTCGATGCGCCAGGCCAGGTCGGCCGGG
>NZ_JANOAL010000024.1:0-12993 GCF_031411155.1 Polaromonas sp.
TTGGCGCCCAGTGTGTAGTTCGCCGCCGAGCTGTCGACCCGGTCGGTGCCTTCGCCCGCGATCTCGACAGCATTATCGGCGGCGCTATCGACCACATAGACGTCGTTGCCCAGCCCGCCAGTCATGGTGTCGTCGCCCAGGCCCCCGCTCAACACGTCGTTGCCCAGACCACCGATCAGGCTGTCGTTGCCGCCGCCGCCGTTGAGGCTGTCGTTGCCCAGGCCACCGTCCAGCACGTCGTCGCCAGCCAGGCCGTTGAGGGTGTCGTTGCCGTCGCCACCGTCCAGCGCGTTGGCGGCGGCGTTGCCGGTGACCACGTTGGCCAGCGCATTGCCGCTGCCGTTGATGGCTGCCGTGCCGGTCAGCGTCAGGTTCTCGACGTTGGCGCCCAGCGTGTAGGTCGCGGCCGAGCTGTTGACCTGGTCGGTGCCCTCGCCCGCGTTCTCGAGCACCCCATCGGCTGCGCTGTCGACCACATAGATGTCGTTGCCAGCGCCGCCGGCCATGCTGTCGCTGCCCAGCCCGCCGTTCAACACGTCGTTGCCCAGCCCGCCCAGCAGGGTGTCGTTGCCCGCACCGCCGTTGAGCGTGTTGCTGGCGCTGTTGCCGGTAATCACGTTGTTAAGCGCATTGCCGTTGCCATTGATGGCGGCCGTGCCGGTCAGCGTGAGGTTTTCGACATTGGCGCCCAGCGTGTAGGTCGCGGCCGAGCTGTTGACCAGGTCGGTGCCTTCGTTGATCCCCTCGTTGATGACATCGCCAGCGCTGTCGACGAAGTAGGTGTCGTTGCCATTGCCACCGGTCATGATGTCGTTGCCCAGCCCGCCGTCGAGGATGTTGCTGCCACCCCCGCCGATCAGGATGTCGTTGCCGGCCAGGCCAAACAGGGTGTCGTTGCCACCCAGCGCAGTGATGTGGTCGGCCACCGCGGTGCCGGTCAGTGTTTCGCCTGCCGCATTGGTGCCCACAATGATGTGAAAGGCGCCCACGGCCGCCGTCACCGGGTCGGAGATCATGGTTTCCACGGGGCCGCCGCCCACGGTGTAGCTGGCCACCACGCGCAGTTGCACACCAGGGGTGTCGGTGACGAAGGTGTTGCCGGTGGCGCCCGCGATGTCGGTCCAGGTGGCCGTCCCGTTGGGTGCGGATTGCCACTGGTAGCCCTGCAGGGTCAGAACACCGTCCACGTCGGTGAGGTTGTGGCTGACGGTCAGGGTGCGCAGCAAGTCGGGGTTGAGGTTGCTGATGGTGACCGCGCCGGCGGTCGGGTCATTGACTGCGGCCAACGTGTAGCTCTGGCTGGCCGCTATGCTGCCGCCGTTACCATCAATAACGCTGTAAGTCAGACTGACCGGGCCATTGAAATTGGCCGTCGGCGTGATGGTGTAGCTGCCATCCAGATTGGCGGTGATGGTGCCGTTAGAGGTGGTCAAGCCACTGACACGGAGCACGTCGCCCACGTCAATGTCGCTGAAACCGGCCAGTAGACTGGCGGCGCTGACGGTGTAGGCCACATCTTCGGTGCCCGCTGCCAGCAGAGCCGTAGCGGTACCGGTCGGTGCGTCATTGACGTTGAGCACCACATTGGTGGGTGCACTGGTGGTGCTTTCAAAGGTGCCGTGGGCATCCACGTAGCTGACCCGCACGCTGACCTGTGTCGCCACATCGTCATTGGTGAGTGTGTAGGTGGCTGCCGTGGCGGATGCAATATCAGTGAGACCGCGCGTCCACTGGTAGGTAAACGCGCCGACCGGGATGCCATCGGCATCGGAGATGCCACCGGTATTTGCCGTCAGCAGCTGGTTTTGCGTGGCGACGCCGCTGATCGTGGCTGTTCCTACCAGAGGGTCGTTGATGTTTGCCACGGCCAAGGTGGGAGCCGAGACCACGGTTTGGGCAACACCGCTGGTGTCGATGTAGTTAGCGACGACGCGAAGATTCAGACCGACCTGCGCATCTCCTGGCTGGAAGGTGGAACCGGTCGCCTGGTTGGTCCATACGCCGCCGATACTGGCCTGCCAGGTGTAGGAGAGGGTTGCGGTATTCACGTCATTTGCCGCGGTGAATACCTGGCTCGCCGTCAGTACCTGGTCTTCGGTCGGCGTATTGTCGCTAACCAGCAGCGTGCGAATTGGCAAGGGAACCGGGGTAATCCCGGATGCAAGTGTTGGCGGCAGGACGTTGATGCGGAAGGTGTCCGTTACCGTCAGCGGCGTGCCGGGTCCGGTATCGGTTGCGCTCACACGCACATCGATTGCGCCATAGACTTGCGGCGCGCCGGTGACTTTAGCTCCCGTCAAAACCCCATTCAAATCGAACAGCAGGCTGAAATTCAAGCCATAGGAAGCGGCCGTCCCGTCTATCGCCTGTCCGCTGGTCAGCGTGGCCGTGTAATGCAACTGATTGGAGGGCGTCTGGGCATCGGTGAAGGTGGTGGTCAGCGGCAGGAACTGGTTCAACTCGGTTCCCTGTCTGCCCGATGTGTCTGGCAGGCCCGTCGTGGTGCCCTGAACCACGATGGTCGGCGCCGTGTTGTTGCCTGTTGGCGCTACCGTGAGGGCGGTGGTTGCCGCCGAATAGACGGTTTCCGTATAGCCCGTTCCATCCACATAGCTGACATGCGCACGCAGCGGCTGGCCGAGGAAGGTACTGGTGGGGGTAAAGGTCGCGCTGGTGGCGCCGGCTATCTCCACAAATTGCAGCTTGGCCAGGTCCATCGCCTCCCATTGGTATTGCAGAGGGCCCATGCCGTCCGCATCGGAGATGGTGCTGGTGATGGTCAGCGGCAACCCTACTACGGGTTGAACGCCAGCGGTTACCGGGTCGGAATCACCCGCGGTGAAGCTCAGGCTGCCGCTGGGCAATGCATTTTTGCTAATTCCAGAAACGGATAGCTTGCCAAGGTCAAAGAGCCGCAGGGCGGGGTCGGTGAAGGTACCAAACTCGATCCGTTCGATATTACGCAGCGTATCGGAGCCATCCCGGTTGGCGACATTGTCTGTAATGTGGAAGATGCCGGTGCCGGCCACAATGAGCCCATTGGCATCGAAGGTCAAGTTCCCATTGGCGTCGAGCACAGGATTCACGATCTCGTTGATAGAGTATTGGTCGAAGCTGCCCTGGTAAAACGCCGTGTCCACGTCACCGACCTGGCCATCGTTGTTGATCTCGCGGATGATCTGGCCGCCCGCGCTGCGCGAGGTCAGGCTCACATGCAGGGCTGCGTCGCCGTCAATGATGTCGTCGCCGCCACGGCCTTCAATCAGGTCACTGCCGGCGCCGCCCAGCATGATGTTGCCGTTGGAGAACGCCACCGGGCCTATCGGCGTATAGCTGCCCTGGCCCAGAATGTCAGTCAGGCCAAAAATCAGGTTGGGGTTGTTCAGTTCGTTAAAGGGGTCGGCGATGGCCACATTGGTGCCGCGGAGAATGTCGTTGTGGGCAGAGCCGCTGACGGACTCCGTGTTGAGAAAGCGGGTACGAATGGCATCGGCCGCGGTTGCCGGGTTGCCAAGCACGATATCCACCAGGGTCATGTCGATGTCCACACCCACAGCCAAGCCGTCAAACGAAGCCCAGTCCCAGCCCAGGTCGCCCAGCATGAAGTCAAAGCCGCCTTCGCCAACGATGATGTCGTCACCGCTAAAGCCGTGCATTCTGTCGCCACCCTGACCGCCGATCAGCACATCGTTGCCGCTAAACAGGGGGAGCTTCCCGGTGGGCGCGCCCGAGTCGCCAATCAGCAAGTCGCCACCGGCGCCGCCCTCGATCCAGTCATCCCCCTCGTTGCCAGTAATTTCGTCGGCGTCTTCGCCACCGAGAATGATGTCATTGCCCAGCCCGCCACTGAGAACATCAAGGCCCAGGCCGCCATTGATGAAGTCGTTGCCATCGCCACCGAGAATAATGTCGTCGCCAATGCCGCCGTCGAGGTTGTCGTCGCCCGCATCGCCATGGATCACATCGTTGCCGGCACTGTCGGTGACGGTGTCGTTGCCGGTGCCACCGTAGATGAAGTCGTTGCCGTTGCCACCGTCGAGGTAGTCGTTGCCACCGTCGCCCCACACGGTGTCGTCATCGGCCTGCCCCGCGATCAAGCGGTCATCGCCTGCGGTACCGCCCAGCACCATGGTGTTGCCCTTGAAGTTGTCATGGCCCAGGAAGCGGATGGTGCCGTCGTTCGTGACATCGATGAGCAGCTTGCCGAGGATATCGTCAGCGGTGCCCAGAATGCCGTCCAGCCCCGGCAGGTTCGGCTCCCGCAGCCAGGTGGAGGGATCGAGCTTGTTTATGGTGCTGGCTTCGACCACATACTCCGGTGTCAGGAAGACGCTGGCACTCAAATGATGGGTGCCGGTGTTGCCCATGATCATTTCAGCGAATGAATTGCCCTCAATCTCGGTGCCCCAGTGCGTGCCCTCAATGCGGGGCAGGTAGTAGAGGCGGTCGGCGTCCTGCAGCGATTCCATCTGCGTCTTGAAGATGAAGTTGAAGGTCGAACCCAGCAGGCCGCCAAACAGGTTTTGCTTCTCGGCCAGGCCGCCTATCCACAGGTCTACATTGTCCAGCCCGGTGATGGAGCCCGTGCTCCACTGGCTATGCTGCGCCAGCGTGTTCGTATGCGTCAGGTCGTTGGCGTAAATGCCGGCGCTGTGAATGAAGTCAGACGCATCCTGGTTGAAGGTGGCGGAGCCGACGGCGGCATTCCTCACCAGGTCCAGCGCCGCCGCGCGCTTGTCCACCAAGGTGACGGCGTCGGTGATGGTGTGGTGTGTGCCGTAAGCCGCCACAAAATTGACCAGCGAGCCGGAATGCTTGAGGAACTGGCCGAAGTCGTCCCAGCTGTCATAGGCTTTAAGTGCGGTGTCGTTGGTCTGGCTAAACAGCTGGTGGCGCAGCAGGTTCAGCGGCGCCACGCCCGCTTCCCGGCCCCGCGCGATGTTCAGCGCGGCCAGGTCCAGCGGCAGGCCGAGCAGGTTGTTGCGCAGCGCGCCAGTGACGAACTCGTCGATCTCGTTGCCGACCTGGTTGACCGAGCCCAGCACGATCTGGCCGGCGGCGTCCTTGCCCGCAGAGGCAAACGCCAGGGGGTTCAGGAACGCGTCAATCAGTCCAATCTGATTCAACACCGGGTGTCCGTTGGCATCCATCACTGGCGTACCGTCAGGGCCAATCTGGTAGCGGTTGATGGCCTCGTCCAGCATCGAGTGGCCGAAGCGGTATACGGCGTGGGCAAACTCGGCCGTGATGGCCGGGTCAAGATTGATCTGCAGATTGCCAAACAGGTGAACGGTGGGCGCTACCTTGCGGGCGAACTCTTCAAACACCAGGTGCTGGTACTGGGTTTCGGTACCAAACTTGGCCGTCTGAAACAGGCGTTCGCCGTTCCATTCGTTGTCCTGGATGCCATCGAACACGTTGGCACCTGCCAGCACCCATTCGGTGGCAAAAGCGGTATCGCCATTGGCCAGTTCGGCTCGCACCAGATCCTTGGTTTGTTCGATCAGGCGGTTGTGCTCCAGATGAAAGACTTCGTGCACGGCGGTCAGGCCAATGTTTTCATTGACCCGGCCGTCACCGGCGACGTAGTGGGCGTCGAGCAGCTCGTTGTCGTATACGAGGTTATTGCCCTGGACATCGAATGGAACGGCGTTACCCGCGACATTATCGGCATCCTGCATCAGGACCCCGCCCACGATAACGGGCGCGGCGTTATGCGCAATATCGTTGAGGAAGGCATGGCCTGTGCTGGTGGCTCCGATCGTGTTCGTTCCCAGGGCGGTGCCTTCGACCAGAAGGTTGCCCTTGACGATCTGCACGTAGCCGTTGGCGCCTGGAATAAAGTTGCCGTAGGCATCGGTGGCCAGCAGGGGAATGTTGCCGACATCGGCATCGGTCAGCAAGACGCCCAGCTTGAGGGCGTTGGCCTTGACGTCCGCCCAGGTCGGCATGTGGTGGCTGCCGTCGGCGCTGATGTGGTCCAGCATCCTGCCGGTGGCGTGCAGTTTCCCATCCACGCCCGTCTGGTATTCGCGCAGGAAGACCTGGTGCGAGGGGTGCGAGGTGTAGGTCTGGCTTTGGTCAACAAAGGGGGTAATGGTGTTGGTGCCCGCGCTGTTGATATCGTCGGCCGTTCCCAGAATTCCGTCGGCTCCGGCATCCTTGACAGAGCGGGTCAGCACCATGAAGTTGGTGTGGCCGCCGACCACGTAGAGCGGGTCGTCGGGCTGCAACGGAATGAACACGGTGCCTGCGCTGGCGCTCTTGGTCACCAGGTCGAGGCCGTGATCAAAAAACTGGCCGAACAGGGTCATCCAGGTATTGAAGGGCGCGGAAAGCCCGGCATCAGGTGTGACGTTCAGAATCACCAGTGAGCCATTTTCCGAAGTAAGCCCGAAGCCCGTCAGCACGGCTTGAAAAGCGGTGGCGGAAGTGGTGGCGGTCGCGGCCAGGCCGTCAGAAACGATTTGTGCTGCACTGATATCGGCCGGGGGCGCCCCGCTGGAGATCAGCCCATTGAGGATGGTCAACGCATTCGTTGCAGCTGTTTGTGACGTTGCGGCGGCAAGCTGCGCTGCGGCAACCTGGGCGGCTGCGGCCACAGGATTGGCATTCCCCAGGGACGCGAGCGCGGCCTCAACCGCCGCTGCGTTATTCAGGCTCTGGTCGGAGATCAGGTTGCTGATGGTGCGCGGCTGGGAGTCGTAGACAATCCCGGCGCTTTGGGTGTACGAGGTGGGTGTTGATGGCGATCCTGGGCCAAGTGCGCCTGCTGGAATAGTCTGGGCGGCAGCGAAGACGGGGGCCGTCAAACGCGGGAAGGCCAGATCGGCCGAGCCGAAACCGGCCTGCCCCGGCACCAGGCTGTTGTTGGTGCCGTCCACCGTGCGCAGACCAAAGGACAATTGCGGGTTGGACGGTTGCCCGGTCTCCGCCAGCCGAATCTGCGTCAGGATGTATTCAAGATCGATTTTGTTGAACGAGACCATTTTGATTCCCCTTTAATTTGCACAGTTAGCGCGGGTCAAAACCGCGCCGGTACTACAACTCCAAAATAGCGCGCGAAATCTGTTGCGAGCGGCTCATCGCGGGCATCATGAACCAGCGATCCAGCGCGACATTGCCGACCCGGACCACACCGGTGTGGTTGCTCAGATCGGCGTCCGCGATGGGGTCGGAATCGACAAAGCCCAGGCGGCGCCTGATCTGCTCCATCTCGGCGGGTTTTCCCGTCAACAGGGTCCAGCCTGGTTTGATTCCGCGCTGCTTCACGTAGGCGTTGAGCGCCTCAGGCCGGTCAAACTCCGGCTGCAAGGTCAGCGAATACATGAAGATGTCGCGGCCGAGCCGCTTGCCGAGCTCTTGCTGCACCTGCAGCAGGTTGCTGGTGTTGGCAGGGCAAATGCCCGAGCAGTAGGTGTAAAGCATGTTGATGACGACGATCTTGTTCTTCAGCAGGTCGTCGTAAAACTTCACTTTTCTGCCTTCGTGGGTTTCCAGCACAAAATTGGGAAAGGCGTTGACCTTTGGCCCTGGTGCTGATGCATGGAGCGGTCCGGTCGAGGCGAGCAGGGGCAACAAGGCCGCTCCACCCATCAGTCCCAGCAGGTTGCGTTTGGTGTTCATGATGCGTTCTCCAGATAAGGGTTGATGAACATGCGGGCGGTGTGAGCCGGCTTACGGAACGATGTCCCAGCGGATCATCATTGCGTGGTCCTCGTGGATCAGGTTGTGGCAATGCATCATGTATTTGCCCTGGAACTCCCGGAAGCGCAGAAACACACGCACTTCGTCATTGGGTTGCAGCAGGTAAACATCCTTGCGCCCGGCTTCGTGCGGCGCGGGCGGCTGGCCATTGCGCGACAGGATGCGGCCCTCCTCGAAATGGATATGGACCGGGTGGTGCCAGTTGCCCGAGCCCTTGAGCACCCAGATTTCAGCAGTGCCCCGTTTGGGCTGGGCCGTCGCCACATTCACGTCAAACAGATTGCCATTGACCGTCCAACCTCCGTTAGTCAGCCCGAACACGAAGTTCCGGGTGGTTACCACCTCGTTGAGATCGATCGGTGGCAATTCGCGCAGCAATGCAGGCACGCGGCTCTGGTCGGGCACGGGGGGGTCCCGGTCGATGTCGAAACGCAGTAATTGAGTGCCCGCGGTCAGCAACAGTCCGTTGGCGTCCCTTGCCCCGTTGTCTGGGCCGCGTCCGTTGGTCTGGATCATCCGGTTGACGAGGTAGAGCTTGGTGCCGAGGGGGTAGCCGGCAAAGTCAAGGATGATGTCGCCCCGTTCGGCCACCCCCAGCATGACCTTCTTGGTGGTCAGGGGCGCAGGAAACAGATTTCCGTCGTTGGAAATGTGCGTGAAGCTGATGTTGATGCCGCTGGCGTCAGTCAGATAGAACTCATAGACGCGTGAAGGCCCGCCATCGAGCAGGCGAAAGCGGTACTTGCGGCGCTCTACCGAGAACTTGGGCTGAACCTTGCCATTGACGCAGAACTTGTTACCCAGGATGCCGTCGGTGTTGAACTGGTCATAGGCCAGGTAGCCGCTCGAATCGAAAAATTTATCCTGGAACACCAGGGGAATGTCGTACTTGCCCACGCCGCTGGGCAGGCGCAGAGCCTTGGGGTTGGTGTCGAGCTCGTTGCCGGAGTCGATGTCATCGAACAGCAAATAAAAGCCGGTCAGGCCCTTGTAAACGTTGGGGCCCGTGAAATCCAGGCGGTGGTCGTGATACCACAACGTGCCCAGGGCTTCGCGCGGGTCGCCTTTGGTGGCTGCGTAGAGCGGGTTGTCATAACCGGCATAGATGTTCGGGTAGTGGTGGTCTTTGTAGGCACCCGATGCCGTCATGGTCGGCCCGTACTTGGTGGCGCTGTAGTAGTCACCGGTAAAGCCGTCACTCTCAGACCCGGAGTGCAGATTGTGCAGATGGGTTGAGATTTCCGGAGAGCCAAAGCCAATAGACTGGGCCGGCAGATCGTTGTAAATGCGAACTGTGATCGGCACCCCGTAGCGTTCGACAAACGTGGGGCCGGGCAGCCTGGCGTCGTAGCCCCAGATTTTCTGGACCGGCAGTTCCGGATGGAACGAATGCCAGGCTTCCTTGGCGTGCATTTCGTAGTATTTTTGGCTGGGGAATTCGGTCTCGCGCTGGTGCGACGGCCGGCCGCACTCTCCGCCACTTGTATTCGCGTCCTGCGTTGGCGGCGGACTCAGGCCGCTGACCGGCGTTTTGGCTGTGTATACCGGCAAGGCCACGGCAAACGGTGTGGTGAACGGGGGGGTGATAGTTGCCGTTGCGGCTTGAGTGGATGTGGCAAGCTCTTTGCTCGTCAATACGCCGACTGCGGCGGTTGCAGCGCCCAGCCGGAGCGACTGCCTGCGATTGAGCTTGGGGAAATTGGCGGCTTCAAACGTCGACATGACACTTCTCCTTGGTTACATCAAGTAACAACCAAAAGCAATCACATATCTTTGTGAAGTTTTGTGAGTTTGGGTTGAGTGGAATCAGTGTCCTGCGTAGGTTTTCTCCTGCCAATCCCCTAAAAAATCCCGCTGCCGGCGCGACTTTTGTTAAGGTTCAAAATCCGGTTTTTCGTGGACCGACTACCGGCCCGTGGGAAAAATTGCCTACCTAACTTTTCCCGCATTAAGACTCAAAAGTTACTTTTGTAACTTTAAGTATGTGTCTAATAACTACAAATGAAACAAATTGTATCAATAATCACATGAGCCGGGAGTTCGCGAGAGGCGCCTTGAGCAGGTCGCCGCGCGATCAGGCACCTGATCGGCATGTGTCCATGGGGCGTATCTGCCTGCAGCAGCGAACGAAGTGGGCGCGGCCCTGCGACCCCGGTGTGCGCCGTGGAGGGCGAATGGTGGCGCCTGCACCGCGGGGGACAAGGCGGCAGCTCGGCGCCTGCAGGAGACGCGGGCTGTGAGCCGGTCGATCCGCGGTCTACGCCCGTCGGCAGCATCCGGGACGGGGCCGCCGACGACCCTGGCCGGGATCGCCGACCAGAGGACTCAGGTGTGAAGCAGCGGCGAAGGCGTACCGGACCACGCTGAGGCAGGCGTGGGCGGCGCTCAAGGCATTTTCGGGCCATGACTGAAGGCGCTTGCTTTTTCCGGCACTTCCAGCAAAATCCACCTCTGATCCAGTCAAAACGGCCACATGTTGCTATTGTATTGATAGCAATTGCGCGGCCGGCCGGATCCGGGCGCGCACCCGTAACAGCAGCTTCGCAGGCAACCCGTCTACAGGAGTACACCATGCACCGCACCGCCCTTCCTTCGACCGGCACAGCCAAGCTGCCGCGTCGCGCCGCGCTCCAGCTGCTGGCCTGCGGCGCGGCCAGCGTCGCCCTGCCCGCCCTGGCCGCCTGGCCCGACAAACCTATCAAGATCGTGGTGACATTTCCGGCCGGCGGGGCCAGTGACATCGTGGCCCGCGTGCTGGCCGAGCAGCTGGGCAGAAAACTGGGCCAGGCGGTGGTGGTTGACAACCGGCCGGGCGCGGGCGGCAGCGTGGGAGGGCTGGTGGTGGCGCAGGCGCCCGCCGATGGCTACACGCTGTTGCTGAGCAATTCCACACCGATTTCGATCGGTCCGTTTGCGCTCGAAAAGCAGCCCTACGACCCGGTCGCGGGCTTTAGCCATATCGCCCTGATAGGCAGTGCGCCCTGCGTGGTCATGGCCAATCCGGCCACCCCGATCAAGACCATGCCCGATCTGGAGGCGCAGGCGCGCAAGGCGGGCCGGCTCGACTTCGGCTCCGGCGGCCCGGCGTCGATTGGCCATATTTATGGCGAGCTGATGAAAAAAGCCATGGGCGTGAACCTGGTGCACATTCCCTACCGGGGCGGCGCGCCCATGACGACCGACCTGATCGCCGGCGTGATTCCGGTCGGCATTGATGTGCTGACCGCCTTCGTGCCCTATTTCAAGAGCGGGCAGCTGGTGCCGCTGGCCGTGACCTCGGCCAGCCGCTCACCGCTGGTGCCCGATGTGCCCAGCGTGGTCGAGTCTGGCTACCGGCAGCTGGTGCTGGACAACTTTTTTGGCCTGAGCGGGCCGGCCGGCCTGCCGGCCGACGTGGTCGCCAGGCTTAACGCCGCCTGCAACGAAATACTGGCCGGCAGCGATATCAAAAAGAAGATGCTGGAGCTGGGCATCACCACCAGCCCCGCCAGCCCGGCCGCCTTCAGCGCCTTCGTCGCCAGCCAGGTGTCTAACCTGGCGCCGGTCGTCAAAGGCGCGGGCGTCAAACTTTAAAAAAACACCTCAGCGAACCACGCTGAGGTAAGCGCAGGCCGCGCGGCGCAATTCCTGCGCCTGTTGCGGGTTGCGGCCGGCACCCGCGTCGGCGCGCTCCATCAGGTTGTGGGCCACACCGTGTACCGGCGCGACGCCCTTGGCCATGGGGAGAAAACGGGCGATCTGGACAATGAACTGGACCATATCAAAAGTCACCACCGGGGGCGATGCGTAGTTACGATGTCTCAATAATAAGGGTTATCCCTAGTATTGCCAGCCTAATGATGATGATTTTTGATGTAATTTCCGCATAACCCGCGCCATTGCGCCGCCAATCAGGCCTTGAGGCCGAGCCGGCGCGCCAGCTTGTGCAGGTTGCTGGCATCCAGGCCGAGCTGCTGGGCCGCCTGGGCCCAGTTGCCCCGATGCGCGGCCAGCGCCTGCTCAATAGCCTGGCGCTGGCAGGCGTCCACCGCGTCGCGCAGCTTGCCGCCCGCCAGCGCAGGGGGCGCCTCGGCCGCCTGCGTTGCGGACAAGGGGGCGGCCGGCTGGGCGTCGCCGGCCGGCAGCTCCAGCCTGTCCAGGTCGAGCAGATCGGTTTGCAGCGTGACGATTTCGTTGCGCCCCACGCCGCGGCTCACGGCTTTCAGCGCGGCGCGGCTGATGGCGTGCTCGAGTTCGCGTACATTGCCGGGCCAGCGGTAGCGGCGCAGCGCGGCCTGCGCCTCGGCCGACAGGCGCAGGCTGCGCAGACCGAGCCGCGCGCGATTCAGTTCCAGAAAGCGGCCGGCCAGCAGCAGCACATCGTTGCCGCGCTCGCGCAGCGGCGGAATCGGAATCGGGTACACCGACAGCCGATGGTAGAGGTCGGCGCGAAACGAGCCGGCCCGCACCAGGTCGCGCAGGCTGCGGTTGGTGGCGGCAATCACGCGCACATCGACACGGCGCGGCCGGTCGGCGCCCAGGCGCTGGATTTCGCCGTTTTGCAGGGTGCGCAGCAGCTTGGCCTGCACCGCCAGCGGCAGCTCGCCAATCTCGTCGAGAAACAGCGTGCCGCCCTCGGCCGCCTCAAAGCGCCCCGGCCGGTCGCTGACCGCGCCCGAAAATGCGCCCTTGACATGGCCAAACAGCTCGCTCTCGGCCAGCGACTCGGGCAGCGCCGCGCAGTTGACATGCACCAGCGGCTTGGCGCGGCGCCGTGACAGGCGGTGCAGCCGGTGCGCAAACAGCTCCTTGCCGACGCCGGTTTCGCCCAGCAGCAGCACCGGCAGCTCGGAATCGGCCACCACGCCGAGCTCATGCAGCAACTGGGCAATGGCCTCGCTCTGGCCCAGAATCTCGCCCTCTTCCTTGACGGCGCCGCCGCCAGTCGCGTCGGCCTGCCGGCTCAGCCGCAGCGCGCGGATCTCGGCTTCGAGCCGGGTGGTGCGAATCGCCGCCTCGATCAGCACGGTGAACTGGTCCAGGTCGGCCTGCGCGGCCGCGTCGAAGGTGCCGATCTGCAGCGCGTCCAGCGTCAGCACGCCCCAGGGCTGGCCCTCGACATGCAGGCTGCAGCCCATGCAGTCATGCACCGGCAGCGGCTCGCCGACATGGGCATCAATCAGGCCGTCATAGGGGTCGGGCAAGGTGCTTTCGTGGTGAAAACAGGTCACGCCGCGCCGCGCCAGGATGGCCGACAGGCGCGGATGCTGGCTCACCGCAAAGCGCCGGCCCAGCGCGTCGCTGACC
>NZ_JANOAL010000025.1:0-6723 GCF_031411155.1 Polaromonas sp.
CCGAGCTGCCGCCGGTGCCGGCCTCGGTGTTTGCCCGCTGTGGCCTGGCCTATGAGCTGGCCTACGCCAAGGGCCTGACGCCGTTTTTGCGGCTGGCGCAAAACGCCGGCGTCAGGCACCTGGCCGACGGCGTCGGCATGCTGGCCGAGCAGGCCGCCGAGGCCTTTGCCTGGTGGCGCGGCGTGCGGCCCGATACGCGCGCCGTGATTGACAAACTGACGGTGCCGCTGGTTTAGGCCGCACGCGGCCCTACCCGTTGAAACGGCCGGACGACTGTTCCATGCGCTGCGCCAGCCGCCTATACTCCGGGAATGAACGAACTGGTACATTCCACTCGCCTGGCCAAGCCTGCCGCCAAGCCTGCGGCCAAATCTGCCGCCCAATCCGCAGCCAAGACGGCCCCGGCATCCCGCACCAACGACCCGGCCCGCACCATGGCCGGGATTCTGGAGGTGGCGACGGCCGAGTTCGCCAGCAAGGGCCTGAGCGGCGCGCGCATCGACGAGATTGCGGCCGCCACGCGCACCAGCAAGCGCATGATTTACTACTACTTCGGCAGCAAGGAGGGCTTGTACCTGGCGGTGCTGGAGGAGTCCTACCGCCGCATGCGCCAAATCGAGTCCGAGCAGCATCTGGAGGACCTGGAGCCGATGGCGGCGCTGCGCCGGCTGGTCGAGTTCACCTTCGACCATCACCAGGGCAACCCCGACTACATCCGGCTGGTGATGAACGAGAACATGGAGCGCGGCGCCTACCTGGCGCAGAGCAAGACCATCCGCGAGCTCAACGTGCCGGCGATCGAGGCGATTCGCCAGCTCTACAACCGGGGCGTGGCCCAGGGCGTGTTCCGGCCGGGGCTGGACCCGATCGACATTCATGCCTCGATCTCGGCGCTGACGTTTTTCAATGTCTCCAACCAGCACACCTTCGGCCTGATCTTCAAGCACGACGGCCAGACCGCCGCGGCCCTGGCCGCCCGGCGCCAGAGCATCGTCGAGCTGATCGTGCGCTTCGTTCAGGCTTGACGCCCTGCAAACACCGGTGCGCCGCATCCCGCCGGCGTACTAGGGTAATTACTGATTCGTAAAAACTAACTAGTTCGTACATTAGTGGCTCAAACCTGCTCAAGGAGACAAATTCGTGATTAAAAAGTTGATTGATGGCTACTGTCAATTCCTCAGCTACCTGATTGCCGCGGCGCTGGCACTGATGGTGCTGCTGGTATTTGGCAATGTGGTGATGCGCTACGCCTTCAATTCGGGCTTCAGCGTCTCCGAGGAGTTGTCGCGCTGGCTGTTTGTCTGGGTGACCTTTTTGGGCGCCGTGGTGGCGGTGCGCGACAACGGCCACCTCGGCACCGACATGCTGGTGGGGCGGCTCGGCCCCGCCGGCAAGAAAGTCTGCATGGGGCTGGCGCTGCTGCTGATGCTGTTTACCTGCTGGCTGCTGTTCAAGGGCTCCTATGACCAGGCGGTCATCAACTGGGACACCACCAGCGCCGTGATGGAGGTCTCCATGAGCTGGTTTTACGCCTCGGGCATGGTGTTCGCGGTGCTGGCCAGCGTGATCGTGCTGAACGACCTGTGGCGCCTGCTCAGCGGTCAGATGGCCGACGCCGATCTGGTGCTGATCCAGGAATCCGAAGAAGCTCCGCACGGCGATGCCGGCGCCGCCCCGCAAACCCACTGAAGCCGAGGTCTGACATGACGATCACCATTTTTCTGGGCTCCATGCTCGCCGCCATGGCGCTGGGCGTGCCCATCGCTTTTTCGCTGCTGCTGTGCGGCGCCGCCCTGATGTGGCACCTGAACATGTTCGACGCGCAGATTCTGGCGCAGAACGTGATCAATGGCGCCGACAGCTTTCCCTTGCTGGCCGTGCCTTTTTTCATGCTGGCCGGTGAGTTGATGAATGCAGGTGGCCTGTCGCGCCGCATCGTGAACTTTGCGATGGCCCTGGTCGGCCACATCAAGGGCGGACTCGGCTATGTGACCATCATCGCCGCCGTCATCATGGCCTCGCTGTCGGGCTCGGCCGTGGCCGACGCGGCGGCGCTGACCGCGCTGCTGCTGCCCATGATGGTCGCCGCCGGCCACGACAAGGCGCGCTCGGCCGGCCTGATCGCCTCGGCCGGCATCATCGCGCCGGTGATCCCGCCCAGCATCGGCTTCGTGATTTTTGGCGTCGCCGCCAACGTGTCGATTTCCAAGCTGTTCCTGGCCGGCATCTTCCCTGGCGTGCTGCTGGGGGTTTCACTGTGGTTCACCTGGTGGTGGCTGGTGCGCAAGGAGGTCATCGCCGCGCCGCCGCGCAAGTCCAAGGCTGAAGTGCTGGCCGCGCTCAAGGACGCGACCTGGGCGCTGGTGCTGCCCCTGATTATCATTTTCGGCCTGAAGTTTGGTGTCTTCACGCCGACCGAAGCCGCCGTGGTGGCTGCGATGTACGCGCTGATCGTTTCGGTCTTTGTCTACCGCGAACTTGACTTCAAAAAGCTGGTGCCGCTGTTTGTGGCCGCCGCCAAGACCAGCGCCGTGGTCATGTTCCTGGTCGCCGCCGCCATGGTGTCGGCCTGGCTGATCACGGTGGCCAATCTGCCGGCGCAAGTGGTGGCCCTGCTGGAGCCGCTGCTGGGCAGCCCCAAGCTGCTGCTGATTGCCATCATGGTCCTGACCATGGTGGTCGGCACGGCGCTCGACATGACGCCCACCATCTTGCTGCTGACGCCGGTGCTGATGCCGGTGGTGAAGGCCGCCGGCATCGACCCGGTGTATTTTGGCGTGCTGTTCATCATCAACAACGCCATCGGGCTGATCACACCGCCTGTCGGCACCGTGCTCAACGCCGTCGCCGGGGTTGGCAAGGTCAGCATGGACGAGGTCACCAAGGGTGTCATCCCCTTCATGATTGCGCAGTTCGTCATCATGTTCCTGATGGTCGCCTTCCCGCAACTCGTCATGGTGCCGGCGCACTGGTTCTACTGATTTCCGGTTAACAGGCTGCCGGGCGTGTTTGGGTACGCCATGTCCGGCAGCCATTGTTTAGCGTACAGCCCCTTTCACTACCGTTACCTCAGGAGACAAACCCATGAAACGCTTATTCCTCAAAACCATCGCCGCCGCCGTTGCCATTGCCGCCTTCGGCGTCGCATCGGCCCAGGAGCGCACCATCAAGTTCGCCACGCAAAACCCCAAGGGTCATCCGCTGGTGATGGGCATGGAAAAATTCGCCGAGATCGTCGCGGCCAAATCCGGCGGCAAGATCAAGGTCAACCTGTTCCCCGGTGGCGTGCTCGGCGGTGATGCGCCCACCGTGTCGGCCCTGCAGGGCGGCACCATCGAGATGGCCTCGATGAACTCCGGCATCCTGGCCAGCCAGGTCAAGGACTTCGAGGTGTTTGACTTCCCTTTCATGTTTGCCAACAGCAAGGAAGCTGACGCCGTGGTCGATGGCCCGTTTGGCAAGATGATGCATGCCAAGCTCGAGGCCAAGGGCCTGGTCGGCCTGACCTACTGGGAACTCGGCTTTCGCAACATCACCAACAACAAGCGCGCCATCACCAAGGTCGAGGACATCGCCGGCCTGAAACTGCGCGTGATTCCGAACGCGATCAACCTCGACTGGACCAAGGCACTGGGCGCCAACCCGACGCCGCTGGCGTTTCCCGAGGTTTACGCGGCACTGGAGCAAGGCGCCATTGACGGCCAGGAAAACCCGCTGACCGTGATCGCCGCGACCAAGCTCTATGAAGTGCAAAAGTACGTGACGCTGACGAATCACCAGTACAACCCGCAGTCGGTGCTGATCAGCAAGAAGTTCTGGGACACGCTGAGCGCCCCCGAGAAAAAGATACTTTCAGACGCCGCGGTTGAATCGACCGCCTACCAGCGCCAGCAGGCACGTGATCAGGCCGGCACCGCGCTGGAGACCGTGAAAAAGGCCGGCATGCAGGTGAGCGAGTTGTCCGCCGCCGAACTGGCGAAGTTCCGCGAGAAAATGAAGCCCGTGGTCGACAAGCACGGTGCCGCCAGCCCCGATGCCCTGAAAGAGCTGACGGCTGAACTGGCCAAGGTACGCAAGTAAGTGGTGCCTGCGCTGGCCCCGCCCGCGCGGGCGCCGGCGCTTTTTTCGCCGCGCTGGCGGGCTGCCTGTCTGCAGCGACCACCAGCGCCTGGCCGCAGCGGGCGCTGGACACCTTGGCCCGGCCCCAAATCGCCCCTCCATTGATTTCCAAAGGAAAGAAACCCATGAAAATCCTCATGCTTCACGGCATCAACCACAACATGTTCGGCAAACGCGACCCCAAGCAGTACGGCACCATCACGCTGGACGAGATCAACGCCAGCCTGACCGCGCTGGGCCAGCAGCTGGGTACGGACGTGGAATGCTTTCAGACCAACAGCGAAGGCGCGATGTGCGAGCGCATTCACCAGGGCTACCAGGACGGCGTCGATGCGGTGCTGATCAACGCCGGCGCCTGGACCCACTACAGCTATGGCATTCGCGATGCGCTGGCGATCCTGACCTGTCCCGTCGTCGAGCTGCACATGTCCAACATTCACGCGCGCGAGGCCTTTCGCCATGTGTCGGTGTTTGCCGAGATCGTGAAAGGGCAGATATGCGGCTTTGGCGTCGACAGCTACCTGCTGGCGCTGCGCGCCGCCGTCTCATCGGTACAGGCCTCGGCCAAAGCCTGATTTCTTACCCTCTGCCACCCCGCTAACCGGACCCGTTCACCATGATTCGCGGCACGACCTCCCTGATCGCCCACATTGGCTTTCCCACGCACGCCTTCAAGGCGCCCATGATTTACAACCCTTACTTCGAGCAGGCCGGGATTGATGCGGTGGTGGTGCCCATGGGTTGCCAACCGCCGGACTACCCGGCATTTTTGCGCGCGGTTTTCTCGCTGACGAATATCCGCGGCGCGCTCATCACCATGCCGCACAAGATCGTCACGGTGGGCCTGCTCGACGAGGTCTCGCCCACGGTGCAGATTGCCGGCTCCTGCAACGCGGTGCGCCGGGCCGCCGATGGCCGGCTGCAGGGCGACATGTTTGACGGTGCCGGCTTTGTGCGCGGCGTGCAGCGCAAGGGCTTCAAGCTCGCGGGCGCCCGCGTGCTGGTGGTCGGCAGCGGCGGCGTGGGTTCGGCCATCGCCGCGTCGCTGGCGGCGGCCGGCATAGGCGCCATCGGCCTGTTTGACAGCCGCGCCGAGTCGGCCACGGCGCTCGGCGATCGCCTGCGCACCCATTACCCGGCGCTGCAGGTCAGCACCGGCAGCAATGACCCGGCGGGCTACGACCTGGTGGTCAACGCCACGCCCATGGGCATGAACGAAGGCGACCCGATGCCGATGGACATTTCGCGCATCGCCCCCACGACCTTTGTCGGTGAAGTGGTGATGAAAACGGAAATGACCGCTTTTCTGGCCGCCGCGCAGGCGCGCGGCTGCGCGGTGCAGGTCGGCTCCGACATGCTGTTCGAGCAGATTCCGGCCTACCTGGAGTTTTTTGGCCTGCCGACGACGACGGCCGAAGTGCTGCGTTCGGTGGCCCGCCTGAGCTACTGAACAACGCCCTTCGCGACGGGGCAAGCCCACTTTTTTGCGAATTGGGCTGTCGCAATCGAGGGTCAAAAATGTCTATTCGCAACATTTATAGACATAATTGGCCATGGACAAACTCAAGCAGCTCGAATCCTTTGTCTCGGTGGTGGCGCGTGGCAGCCTGACGGCCGCCGCCAAGGCCGAGGGTGTGGCGCCCGCCATCATGGGCCGCCGGCTCGATGCGCTGGAAGAGCGGCTCGGCGTCAAGCTGCTGGTGCGCACCACGCGGCGCATCAGCCTGACGCACGAAGGCAGCGCCTTTCTGGAAGACTGCCAGCGCCTGCTGGCCGACCTGGCCAATGCCGAGGCCAGCGTTTCGGCCGGCGGCGTCAAGGCCAGCGGCCACCTGCGCATCACCGCGCCGGCCGGTTTTGGCCGCCGCCATGTGGCGCCGCTGGTCACCAAGTTCCGCGAGCAGCATGCCGACGTCACCATCACGCTGAACCTGAGCGACCGGGTGGTGGACCTGGCCGGCGAAGGCTTTGACTGCGCGGTGCGGGTTGGTGACCTGCCCGACTCGTCGCTGGTCAGCGTGCGCATGGCCGACAACCGGCGCCTGTGCGTGGCCACGCCGCGTTACCTCAAGTTGCACGGCACGCCGCAGCACCCCGGCGAACTCGGCAAATTTGACTGCCTGACCCTGTCCAGTGATGCCTCGCAAACCCGCGGCTGGGCTTTTCAGGTGGACGGCGAGCTGGTGCACCTCAAGCCCGGCGGACCGCTCGACTGTTCGGACGGGCAGGTGCTGCACGACTGGTGCCTGGCCGACTGCGGCATTGCCTGGCGCAGCACCTGGGAGGTCGAGTCCGAAATTGCCGCCGGCCGGCTGGTGCCGGTGCTGGAGCCGTTTGCCGCGCCGCCGAATGGCATTTACGCCGTGTTTCCGCAGCGCAAGCACCTGCCGCTGCGGGTGCGGCTGTGGATTGATTTTTTAAAACACCATTACCACCAGCCCGGGTTCTGGCGTTCGGCCGCTCCCGCCGCCAAGACCTGAAGCCTGGGCCGGCCTCAGAGCAGGCCAGCCAGCAGACCGAGCGCCGTGCCCCACATCATCAGTGCGACCAGCGCATCGAGCGTGCGCCAGAGGTGGGGTGAATTCAGGCGCGGGCCGACGCACA
>NZ_JANOAL010000026.1:0-28044 GCF_031411155.1 Polaromonas sp.
TGGGCCTGCTGAACCCGGTGATTGCCGGCGCGGCCATGGCCTTCAGCAGCGTCAGCGTGGTGCTGAATGCCTTGCTGCTGCGGCGCTGGGAAGGAGCGACGAAATGACGCAAACCGGCCTTCTGAATATCGGCCAGGCGGCCGCCCGCTCGGGCGTGTCGGCCAAGATGATCCGCCACTATGAAACGCTGGGCCTGCTGCCCGTGGTGCAGCGCACCGACGCCGGTTACCGCCAGTACGGCGAGAAGGAAGTCCACACGCTGGGCTTTATCCGCAGGGCGCGCGACCTGGGCTTTAGCATGGCCGAGATTGCCGCGCTGCTCAAGCTATGGCAAAACAAGCGCCGCGCCAGCGCCGACGTCAAGCGCATCGCGCTGGCCCATGTCGCCGACCTGGAGCGGCGCATTGCCGAGATGGCGGCGATGAAGCAGACGCTGGCACATCTGGCGCACTGCTGCCAGGGCAACAACCGGCCCGATTGCCCGATATTGACCGAGCTGGCGGCCTGAACCATCCCGGGGAACGCGGGTGACCCTGAACCTGTTTGAGGATGAGGACGCGCCACCGCCGTACGCGGCGCCAGAGCCCCTTGCGCCCGGTGCGGTGCTGCTGCGCGGTTTTGCGCTCGATGGGGCGCAGGCCTTGATGCAGTCGGTGCAGCAGATCATCATGGCCGCGCCGCTGCGCCATCTGGTGGTGCCGGGCGGCCACACCATGTCGGTGGCCATGAGCAATTGCGGCGCGCTGGGCTGGACCTCGGACCGCAGCGGCTACCGCTACACCCCCACCGACCCGCTGTCAGGCCGGCCCTGGCCGGCCATGCCCGACGGCTTCAAGCGGCTGACGGCGCGCGCGGCGGCCGCGGCCGGCTTCGACGGCTTCAGGCCCGATGCCTGCCTGATCAACCGCTATGAACCCGGCGCGCGCCTGTCGCTGCACCAGGACCGGGACGAGGGCGACCTGAGCGCGCCGATTGTGTCGGTGTCGCTCGGTTTGCCGGCCGTTTTTCTGTTTGGCAGCGCGCGGCGCAGCGACCGCCCCGTGCGTTACCGCCTGCTGCACGGCGACGTGGCGGTGTGGGGCGGGCCGTCGCGGCTGGCTTACCACGGCGTGGCGCCGATGGCCGACGGCGAGCACGCCGGGCTCGGACGGCAGCGCATCAACCTGACGTTTCGCTGCGCGGGGCACGATTCGCGTCGGCGCGCTGACGCGCAAGGGTAAGCACCGACCGGCTGGCTCCAGCGCCAACCGGCGACTGGTTCTTGCCGGCGCTGCCTGCCGCATGCAAAGTCGTGCCTCACTAGAGCGGCGGCCTCGCGCCGCTGCCGGCACAACGCCGTTCACCCGGCTTTCAACTTGCAAAGGACTCCGCCCCATGCCCCCGTGTCTTGATTCCGCCAGTGCCGCCCCGCATGCCCTGCGGCGCCGGACCGTCATCAACCTGGCCGCCGCCGCGCTGGCCGGGCCATCGCTTGCCCAGGCGCGCACGGTCAGCATCGGCTACCAGGACCTGCTGGTGCCGATGAAGCTCATCATGGAAAACGCTGACCTGGAGCGCAGCACCGGCTACCGCGTGGTGTGGAAGATGTATGACACCGGCGCCGACATCATGAAGGCCATGGCCGCCGGCGAGATCCAGCTCGGCGAGGTCGGCTCCAGCCCGCTGACCGCCGCCGCCACCGCCGGGCAGGGCGTGCGTTTGCTGTGGATCTGCGATGACATGGCCAACGCCGAGGCGCTGGTGGTGCGCGGCGACGCCGGCATCACGCGGGTGTCCGACCTGCGCGGCAAGACCGTGGCCACACCGCACCTGAGCACCTCGCACTACCAGCTCTATGCCGCGCTGACGGAGGCCGGCGTGGTGCGCAACGTCAGGCTGCTGGCGCTGAAGCCGCCGCAGATTCGCGCCGCCTGGGACGCCGGCACGATTGACGGCGCCTATGTCTGGAACCCGGTGCTGGGCCACCTCAAGGGGTCGGGCAAGGTGTTGCTGAGCGCAACCCAGGTGGCGCAGCGCGGCTACCCGACCTTTGACGGCCTGGCCGGCAACGGCGCCTGGGCCGATGCGAACGAGGGCTTTGTGGTGGCGCTGATCCAGGCGATTGCCCGCGCGCAGCGCAGCTATGCCGACACGCAGGCCGGCTGGACGCCGCAGACGCCGGCGGTGCAGGCGATTGCGCGCCTGACCAAGACGCCGCCGGCCGAGGTGCCGGCGGGCATGGCCCTGTACCGCTTCGTGCCGCCCGAAGAACAGCTGGGCGCGCGCTGGCTGGGCGGCGGCGTGGCGACGGCCATGGCCAATACCGCGCTGTTTCAGGCGACCATGCTGGTGAGCGGCGTGCCGCTGCCCAGCTACAGCAACTTCATGGCACCCGGCCCCTTGCGCAAGGCGGTGGCGGCGCGCTAGCCAACTGGGCCATGGGGGTCTGTCTTACCAGCGCGCGCCAAAGGTCTGGCGCAGTTCGTCGATCTGGGTTTCGGTCAGTGGCTCGGGTCGCGGCCGGGCCAACAAGCAAAGCCGGGCGGTTTCTTCGAGTTCCTCGAGCGTGGCCATGGCGGCGGCGGGCGTGTCGTGCCAGACATTGGGCCCCAGCCGCGCCAGCATCACGGCGCGGATCGGCGTGCCTTGTTCGCCATAACGGGTGATGGCTTGCGCCACCAGGGCCGCCGCCCGAGGGTCACCGGGGCGGTGGTAGGGGATCAGCGGCACATGGCCGACCTTCATCACGAAGTAGGGCGTGATGGGCGGCAGCAGCTCGGCCGCCGTGGCCCGCAGGCTCAGCGCCACGCTGTGCGTGCCGTGGGTGTGGATCACGCACCGGGTTTTTGCATCAAATCGGGTTGCAGCCCGGTAAATACCTGCGTGCAGCGCTATGGTTTTGCTAGCAACGTCGCCGCTGATCTGCTCGGCGTTGGCATCGAGCCGGGCCAGCCGCGCCGGATCCAGCAAGCCCAGGCAGGCATCGGTCGGGGTGATGAGGAAACCATCATCCAGCCGAACGCTGATGTTGCCGGCCGTGGCATGCGCATAGCCGCGCGCGAACAGGCTTTGGCCGATGCGGCAGATTTCTTCGCGGGCCTGGGACTCACAGGATGAACTCATGCGAGCATGGTAAAGGCTTTGCTGAAAAAGTCGTCGCTACCGAAGTTGCCTGACTTGAGCGTGAGGTGCAGGCCTTCGTGTGACGAATGATCCGCCGGGGGTGGGGGCACCATCTTGGCATGGCACCAGGGCACGCCGGGGTCAATCTGCGGGCCGATCTTCATTTGCGTGATGCCCAGCGCCTGCACGCAAGCACCCGAGGTTTCACCGCCGGCCACCACCAGCTGGCGCACGCCGCGCTGCACCAGGCCGCGCGCAATCGCCGCCAGGGTGCGCTCGACCAGGGCGCCGGCTGCTTCGACGCCGAGGCGGCCCTGCACCGATTCCACCGCGTCCGGGTCCGCCGTGGAATACAGCAGCACCGGCCCGCCCGCCAGCAGCGGCTCGGCCCAGGCCAGCGCCTGGGCCGTGACGTCCTCGCCGGCAGCGATGCGCAAGGGGTCTATGCCCAGCGCCGGGCGCCCGGCCTGGATGAAGGCCTGCACCTGGCGCCGGGTGGCCAGCGAACAGCTGCCCGACAGCACGGCCTGCAGCCCGGTGGCGGCCGGCAACTGGCTGGCGTGGGCCGAGGGCGCGATGCCAAAATTGGGCGGCAGGCCAATCGCCACACCGGAGCCGGCCGTGACCAGCGGCATGCCCTTGAGCGCCTGGCCCAGCCGCAACAGGTCGTCGTTGGACAGCGCATCGACGACGGCAATGGCCACGCCTTCGCCGCGCAGCTGCGCCATGCGCGCGCGGATCGCGGCCTCGCCCTGGGCCACGACGCGGTAGTCGATCAGCCCGACCTTGCGCCTGCATTGCGCCTGTAGCACGCGCACCAGGTTGGCATCGGTCATCGGCGTGAGCGGATGGTGTTGCATGCCGCTCTCGCTCAGCAGCAGCTCGCCCACGAACAGGTGGCCCTTGAACACCGTGCGCTGGTTGTCGGGAAAGGCCGGCGTGGCGACGGTGAAGTCCGTGCCGAGCGCATCCATCAAGGCCTCGGTGACCGGGCCGATATTGCCTTGAGGCGTGCTGTCAAAGGTGGAGCAGTACTTGAAATAGATTTGCGGCGCGCCCTGGGCCTGAAGCCAGGCCAGTGCCTGCAGCGATTGCGCCACGGCCTCGGCCGGCGCGACGGTGCGCGACTTCAGTGCCACCACCACGGCATCCACTTCGGCCAGCTCGGCCGCCAGCGGCTGCGTCGGCACGCCTAGGCTCTGCAGCACGCGCATGCCGGCGCGCACCAGGTTGTTGGCCAGATCGGTGGCGCCGGTGAAGTCGTCGGCGATGCAGCCCAGCGCGAGGTGTTTCATGGTGCGTTCAATCGGGTGAAGGGAAGGCGTCGGCTTGGCCGGGTGCCGGCACGGTTTTGCATTCCCAGAAAATGCGCGCGGTGCAGCGGCGGCAGATTTCGGGGTCGAGCTTGTTGAAGATGGTGGCGATGGCGGTGAACTTGTCGGGAAACTGGTGCTCCGGCCCCAGCACGCGGGTAAAGCCGGTTTTGCGCCACAGGGCAATCACCTCGGGCCGGGGCCGGTGAAAGTACAGATCGCCGCCGATGGCGCGGCGCGCCGCCAGCTCGGCCTGCCACAGCTCGGCGCCGGCCAGGTCGATGAAGTTCATGCTCTTGGCCATGACCAGCAAATGCTTCTGGGTGGGCGGCTGGCCGCTGGCCGGATGGCGCAGCGCATGCAGGATGTCGGCCACATGCTGGGTCGCGCCAAAATAGACTTCGCCTTCCATGCGCAGCAGCTTGAGTTGCGGGCACTCCGGAAGGCACGAATGCGGCGCCTCGTCCGGAGCGGCCTTTGCATCCAGCACCGGGTCGATCACCACAAACTGCCGCTCCGGCCCGGCGCTGTCAAAGCCCATGGTGCGCATGGCGGGGCGCGAGGTGCGGTACAAAAAAGACATCAGCGACAAAATCATGCCCAGCAAGATCGCCGTCTCGAGCCGGATGCTGACGGTGGCCACGGCGGTCGCCAGCGCCACCGCAAAATCGCTGCGGCTCAAACTGAACAGCTGGCGCCAGCGCGCCAGGTCGAGCAGCGCCAGCGCGACCAGCAGCAGCAGGCCGGCCAGCGCCGCCATCGGTATCAGCGCCAGCAGGGGCGCGCTGACCGCCACCAGCGCCACCAGCAGCAGTGCCGAGAACACCGAGGCCAGCGGGGTTCGGGCGCCGGCCTCCAGGCTGGGCATGGAGCGGTTCATGGAGCCGCAGGACACATAGCACGAGAAAAACCCGCCGACGATGTTGGACAGGCCCTGGCCGCGAAACTCGCGATTGGCATCGATGCGCTGGCCCGAGCGCAGCGCCACCGTCTTGGCAATCGAAATCGCCTGGCCCAGCGCCACGATGGTCAGCGCAAAGGCCAGGCCGATCAGGTCCGAGGCCTGTTCCCAGCCGATGCGCGGCAGCTCAAAACGCGGCCACGGCACCGCTATCTGCCCCACGCTGCGCAGCGCGGGCGATGCGCTAGCGCTGGCCGGGGCCAGGTGGCTCCAGCCCCAGGCCAGCGCCGTCGCCAGCATCAGGCCCAGCAGCATGCCCGGCCAGTGCGGGCGCAGACGCCGCAGCAGCAGCGCCACGCCAATGGTGACGGCGCCCACCGCCAGCGCCGCCGGCTGCGCCTGGGGCAGCTGCGTCAGCACATGGCCCAGCACGCCGGCGGCGCTGTGCTTGGGCGACGCCGGCAGACCGAGCAGGTCGGGCAGCGCATGCAGCGCAATCAGCAGCGCCGCGCCCGAGGTAAAACCGAACAGCACGGCCGGCGAGATGAAGTTGGCCAGCACGCCCAGCCGCAGCGCGCCAATCAGCCACTGCATCACGCCCACCATCACGGTGACGGCCAGCGCCAGCTGGATGTAGGCCGGGCTGAAGGCCGCGGCCAGCGGCGACAGCATGGCAAACAGCGCCAGCGAATTGGCGTTGGTCGGCCCCGACATGACATGCCAGCTGGAACCGAACAGCGCGGCAATGATGCAGGGAATGACGGCGGTGAACAGGCCGTATTCGGGCGGCAGGCCGGCCAGGGTGGCGAAGGCAATGCCCTGCGGCAGCACCAGCACCGCGCCCAGCAGGCCGGCCAGGGCATCGGCGCGCAGGGTGACGGGCGAGACCTGCCGCACCCAGTCGCCGAACAGGCGTTCCCACACGCGCCCAAGTGGCCTGGGCGCCGGCGCGGCGCCGTCATGTTCCGCGGGACTTTGCATGGCGCCGAGCATACCGCGCCGCGGCGGCCCGGCCGTCTCGCGCCCCCCCGCTCAGGCCAGGCCGAAGCCGCGCAACAGCAGGCCGGCCAGCGCCGACGCCGCGATCACGGGGATCACGCCGCGCTGGTAGCGCAGCAAGGCGATGGCGGCCCCCAGCGTGATGGCCAGCGCAAAAAAATCGATGCGCAAGAACCACTGGTCGGCGGCGCCGGCGCGGATCGCGATGTGCGCCAGAAAAAACAGTGCCAGGCTGGCAATCACGCCGACCACCGCCGCCGTGATGGCCGTCAGCGGTGCGGTGAACTGCAGCTTGCCGTGCGTTGATTCCACCAGCGGCCCGCCGGCCAGAATGAACAGGAAAGAGGGCAGGAAGGTGAACCAGGTCACCACCGTGGCGGCCAGCGCCGCGCCGATAAACTGCGCCTCCGGCCCCAGCACCTGGCGCGCCCAGCCGCCCATGAAGCCGACAAAGGCCACCACCATGATCAGCGGGCCGGGCGTGGTTTCACCGAGCGCCAGGCCGTCAATCATCTGCGGACCGGTCAGCCACTGGAACTGCTCCACCGCCCCCTGGTAAACATAGGGCAGCACCGCATAGGCACCGCCAAAGGTCAGCAGCGCCGCCTTGGTAAAAAACCAGCCCATTTGCGTCAGCGTGGCGTTCCAGCCCTGCGTGGCCAGCAGCATGCCCATGGGAAGCAGCCACAGCAGCGCGCCCACCAGCAGCACGGCGGCCAGGCGCGACGGCTTGAAGCGGGCGTGCGCCGGTGTCGGCGTGTCGTCGTCGATCAGGGCCGGCCCGTAGCCCTGCTTGGCAGCGCCATGACCGGCAGCACCGGCAAACTGCGCCGGCGCGAAACGGGCACCCAGCCCGCCCACCACGGCAGCGCCCAGCACGATCAGCGGAAACGGCACGTCAAGCAGGTAAATTGCCATGAAACTGATAGCCGCTATCGCCCATAGCAGGGGGGCTTGCGCTGGTCTCTTCAATGAACGGGAGCCGATGCGATGGACCGCCTGCAACACGATGGCGGCCACCGCCGGCTTGATACCGTAAAACAGGCCGGCGACCAGCGGCACGTCGCCGAAGGCCACGTAGATCCAGCTCAGCGCGATCAGGATGAACAGCGAAGGCAGCACGAACAGCGCGCCCGCCACCACACCGCCCCAAGTGCGGTGCATCAGCCAGCCGATGTAGGTCGCCAGCTGTTGCGCCTCGGGGCCGGGCAGCAGCATGCAGTAGTTGAGCGCATGCAGAAACCGCCGCTCGCTGATCCAGCGTTTTCGCTCGACCAGTTCGCGGTGCATGATGGCAATCTGCCCGGCCGGCCCGCCAAAGCTGATGAAGCCGAGCTGCAGCCAGAAGCGAAAAGCCTCGCCAAAGGGCACCGCCGCCGGCTTGTCGGCGGCCGGCACCGGGGCGGCATTCACCTCGGTAGCGGCCATCATGGCGCGGCGCCCAGCATGGTTTCGGGCTTCCAGCTGTGCGGCTCGTTCTGCGCGCTGCGGCACCAGGCGTAAAACGCGTCGTACAGCGGCAGGGCCGCCTCCAGCATGGCGTGGTCGTCGCTGGCGTGCAGCCGTGACAGGCCCAGCGACACGGCGAGCAGGCCGGCCGACTGCGGCGCCAGGTCGAGCCGGTCGGTGTCGGCGCCGCGCACGATGCGGGCCAGGGTGTCCAGTGCCGGATCACGCAGTTCAAACGCCCGCAGCAGGGCATCAAAGCTGCACCGTTCGCCGTCGTGCGAGACCGGCGCGCCCGGGATGTCGTAGGCCACCGCGCCCAGGCGCGCGGCCTCTTCAAGCACCCTGGCCGTGGGCATGTAAAGAAACTCGGCACGCGGGTCAATGAAACGGCGGATCAGCCAGGGGCAGGCGATGCGGTCGATCTTGGGGCGCTCGCGGGTGATCCAGCGCGAGGGCTGCTCGCCCGTCACGCCCCAATCGGGCCGCTTGCGCAGGGTCAGCGGGGGCTGCGCGCGCCACGCGGCGATGTCGTTCGGCGCATCCACGCCATCTTCACCGCCTTCGATGCCGCCGGCCAGCTGGCGGGCGTTCCAGCCCGCGGCACGCAGCGTCGCCACGGCCTCTTCGCTGACGTTGTGGCCATAGACGCAGTACACCACGACCTCGCGCGGCGGCTGTGAAGCGGCAAAAGCCGCCACCGCCTCCGGCGCGCAGCGATGGGCGCCCGCCAGCAGGCGCGGGCTTTGCAGAAATTTTTCCTCGCGCCGCACGTCAAGCAGCCAGGGCGCGTCAGCGCGGCCCAGCCGGACGGCGAGTTCTTCGGGAGAAATGGAAAAAGGGGGAACGGAATTGAAAGCGGTGTCCACGAAAGTACTCCAGTGAGTTGCCAGCGCTTGGACGGGACACCGTCTGTTCTCGATGAGAGTCGGGAGGCTGAAATCCCGAAACCAAATAGTAGCACCAGCCCATGCCGCTGCGCAACTGGCCGGTTCAGGCGCGCTGAAACTTGAAAACCGCCCGGCTGGCGCGGGCATTCGGCCAGAAGCGGATTTCTTCACCGTCCTGCAGGCCAAACTGGTCCAGAATCTGCAGCCGGTTTTGCAGCGCCAGCGCCTCGAAGTCCTGCAGCGTGCCGACGCGGATGTTCGGCGTGTCGTACCACTGGTAGGGCAGCACCTTGGTCACCGGCATGCGGCCGCGCAGCACCGCCAACCGGTTCGGCCAGTGGCCGAAGTTGGGGAAGGCGACGATGCCGATGCGGCCCACGCGGGCGGTTTCCTGGAGCATGGTTTCGGCATTGCGCAAATGCTGCAGCGTGTCGATCTGCAGCACCACGTCAAACGAGGCATCGCCAAACACGGCCAGGCCTTCTTCGAGGTTGAGCTGGATCACGTTGACGCCGCGCGCCACGCAGGCCTGCACATTGGCGTCGTTGAGCTCGACGCCGTAGCCGGAGCAGCCGCGCTCGCGAATCAGGTAGGCCAGCAGTTCGCCGGTGCCGCAACCGAGGTCAAGCACGCGGGCGCCGTGCGGCACCAGGCGGGCGATCGACAGCTGATCGGGCGTGGGTTGCGCCGTGGCGTTGACGAGCGCTTTCATGCGGCCACCTTGCTCTGAAAATAGGAGCGAACCACGCCCATGTAGCGCGGGTCATCAAGCAAAAACGCATCATGGCCGTGCGGCGCGTCGATTTCGGCGTAGCTGACGTCGCGCTGGTTGTCGAGCAGGGCCTTGACGATTTCGCGACTGCGCGCCGGTGAAAACCGCCAGTCGGTGCTGAAGCTCACGAGCAAAAATTTGGCCGTGGCCTGGGCCAGCGCCCGGCTCAGGTCGCCGCCAAAAGCGCTGGCCGGGTCGAAGTAGTCGAGCGCGCGGGTGATCAGCAAATAGGTGTTGGCGTCGAAGTACTCGCTGAACTTGTCGCCCTGGTAGCGCAGGTAGCTTTCAATCTGGAACTCCACGTCCTGCGTCGAGTATTTGAAAGGCGAAGCGACAAGCGTGGGGGCCTGTAACCTGCGGCCGAACTTCTCGTTCATCACGTCGTCGCTCAGGTAGGTGATGTGGCCGATCATGCGGGCGATGCGCAGGCCGCGCTGCGGCAGCACGCCGTGCCGGGCATAAAAGCCCGCGTGAAAATCCGGGTCGGTGACGATGGCGCGGCGCGCGACCTCGTTGAAGGCGATGTTTTCGGCCGTCAGGTTGGGCGCGCTGGCCACCACCACCGCATGCCGCACCCGATCAGGGTATTGCAGGGTCCAGCTCAGGGCCTGCATGCCGCCCAGGCTGCCGCCCATCACCGCCGCCAGCGTCTGGATGCCCAGCGCGTCCAGCAGCCTGGCCTGGGCGTCGACCCAGTCCTGCACCGTGACGACCGGGAAATCGGCGCCATAAATCTCGTTCGTGTCGGGCTTGGTCTGCATCGGTCCGGTGGAGCCGAAGCAGGAGCCGAGGTTGTTGACGCCAATCACAAAAAACCGGTCGGTGTCGACCGGCTTGCCGGGGCCTATCATGGTGTCCCACCAGCCTTCAGACTTGTCCAGTGGGCGACCCGCCGCGTCCAGGTAAACGCCGGCCACATGGTGCGAGGCATTGAGCGCGTGGCAGATCAGCACGGCATTGGACTTGTCGGCATTGAGCGCGCCGTAGGTCTCGTAACTCAGGTCGTAGGCACGCAGGGAGGCGCCGCTGTGCAAAGGCAGGGCGTCCGCGAAATGCATGGTCTGGGGGGTTGCGACTAAGGTCAAGAAATCACCTGCAGAAAAACGAAAACCCGGCATCGCTAAAGCGAGTCCGGGTTTTGGCGATCGTCTTTAGCTGTACTTTTTAAGCGCCCGCAAGCTGAGCAAATCGGCGCTAGGGCAAGTATAGCAATTTGGCCTGCGTGGGCTCAGCCCGGCCGGATCAGCAGGGCCGCCAGCCCCAGCCCGGCAAAAATCAGCGCCGACACAATGTGCACCACGCGCAACGGCACCAGCCGCGTGACGCGCTCGCCGAGCCAGACCACGGGCGCATTGGCCAGCATCATGCCCAGCGTGGTGCCGGCGATCACCGCCACATAGGCCTCGTAGCGGGCGGCCAGCATGACGGTGGCAATCTGGGTTTTGTCGCCCATCTCGGCCAGGAAAAAGGCCAGCACGGTGGTGCCAAACACGCCAAAGCGCGGCGCGTTCGGCGTGTCTCCGTCGTCGAGCTGGTCGGGAATCAGCATCCACAGCGCCATGGCGATGAAGGAGGCGCCCAGAAACCAGCGCAAAACCTGCGGGCCGATGAGGGTGGTAACCCAGGCGCCCAGCGCGCCGGCCATGGCATGGTTGGCCAGGGTGGCGACAAAAATGCCGAGCACGATGGGCCAGGGCTTGCGAAAGCGCGCGGCCAGCACCAGGGCCAGAAGTTGGGTTTTGTCACCCATTTCGGCAAGCGCAACGATGCCGGTGGAGACTAGGAAAGCTTCCATGAAAGAACTCCGGCCGGAACAAAACCCATGACTGCACAACAACCCCGGCCTGAAACGGTGGCGATGCAGTCAAAGGTCTCGCGTGGCCCGAAGACCGCTTGCGCCATGTCCATGCTGGACAAGTCTGTTGACGCAAGCCCCTTTCAAAGCGAAAGGCTGGCTACTCCCCAATGACAGCCTGCATTATAGGTGGCGCGACCCGTGACGCCCAAGGCGGGGGCATTCGGGTCGTGCGGCGTTTTGCACATTTATGGCGCAAATCTTGCTTGCATTTGGTGCGATTTTCAGAGTTCTGCTGAAAACGCACCAAAAAACCACATTTCATCTGAAGAGGACGCTATGGAAGCACTAAAACAGGGCACGGACGCCTTGTTCATTTTGTTGGGCGGCATCATGGTGCTGGCCATGCACGCCGGCTTTGCCTTTCTGGAACTGGGCACGGTTCGCAAAAAGAACCAGGTCAATGCGCTGGTCAAAATTCTGGTGGACTTTTCGGTTTCGACCGTGGTCTATTTTGTGGTCGGCTACGGCGTGGCCTATGGCACCCACTTCTTTGTGGGCGCCGGGGAGCTGGCCGCCAAAAACGGCTATGAACTGGTCAAGTTCTTCTTCTTGCTGACCTTTGCGGCGGCAATACCGGCGATTATTTCGGGCGGCATTGCCGAACGTGCCCGCTTTTACCCGCAACTGATCGCAACCGCCGTCATCGTCGGCTTTGTCTACCCCTTCTTCGAAGGCATCGCCTGGAACCAGCATTTCGGCGTGCAGGCCTGGATCAAGGCGCTGACCGGCGCCGAGTTCCATGACTTTGCCGGCTCCATCGTGGTCCATGCGGTGGGCGGCTGGCTGGCGCTGCCGGCGGTGATCCTGCTGGGCGCGCGCAGCAACCGCTACCGCAAGGACGGCGCAGTGTCGGCCCATCCGCCGTCCAACATCCCGTTTTTGGCGCTGGGCGCCTGGGTGCTGACGGTGGGCTGGTTTGGCTTTAACGTGATGAGCGCGCAGACCATCGACAAGATCTCGGGCCTGGTGGCCGTCAACTCGCTGATGGCGATGGTGGGCGGCACCCTGGCGGCGCTGGCCTTTGGCAAAAACGACCCCGGCTTTGTGCACAACGGGCCGCTGGCCGGGCTGGTGGCGGTGTGCGCCGGCTCTGACCTGATGCACCCGCTGGGCGCGCTGGTGGTGGGCGCGGTGGCCGGCGGCATGTTTGTGATGATGTTCACGCTGACGCAAAACAGATGGAAGATTGACGACGTGCTGGGCGTCTGGCCGCTGCACGGCCTGTGTGGGTTGTGGGGCGGCGTTGCGACCGGTATTTTTGGCAGCCAGGCGCTCGGCGGCCTGGGTGGAGTCAGCCTGGGCGCGCAGCTGATCGGCAGCCTCATGGGCGTCGGCTGGGCGCTGCTGGCCGGCTTTGCGGTCTATGGCGCGCTCAAGGCCAGCATGGGGCTGCGGCTGAGCCAGGAGGAAGAGTTCGAGGGCGCCGACCTGTCGATTCACCGCATTGGCGCCACGCCCGAGCGCGAGGTCAACTGGTAGCAGTCCGGCCGGCTGGCGGGGTCGGCCGCGCCGCCAGCCCGGCGAGATCGCTGCGGCCTTGCAAATTTGTGTAACTATTGCGAATTTTCGCCAGGCAACGGCTGCTCCTGGGCTATAGATGCGCGGGCCTGGACCGGTTTCACCGTCACAGATTTTGCGGCGCTCGTGCCGGCAGTGGCACTGGACACGCATCATTCAAATGGATGATGCACTTTTGCCGGTCGTTTGGGTATGTGTGCGCCAACTCATCGCGCTCGCCCTATCACAGCATCGATTCCCCAGATTGGCGATTTTTAACGATCCCATGATGATGGTCCGGCGCGGCAATAAGGCCGCCATGATTTTCGGTGAAGTCAACCGGCCATGGACCGCCGGCCAGGCCCAAGACCGCAACTTGCCCCGCGCTGGCCGCAGGGACTGAACACGATAGTCGGTTGTCTTTTGCGGAACTGACGCATAATATGGGGGTGTGAATGTCCGCATTCGCACAGGTTAGGTGATCGGTCAGTTTCGCGCGCTACAGCGGTACGTATAAGATTTGTTGTGCTTTCGGGACCCCATCGCTTTTGTTATTGTGTTTTAGAGGAGTCCCTTCATGGGCAACAAACTATACGTCGGCAACCTGCCTTACTCGGTGCGTGACGAAGATCTGCAACAATCTTTTGGCCAATTTGGCGCTGTCACCAGCGCTAAAGTCATGATGGAACGCGACACCGGTCGCTCCAAAGGCTTTGGCTTTGTCGAAATGGGCAGCGATGCAGAAGCCCAGGCAGCCATCAACGGCATGAACGGTCAGCCTCTGGGCGGCCGTAGCGTGGTGGTCAACGAAGCCCGTCCGATGGAAGCTCGTCCTCCACGTACCGGCGGCTTCGGCGGCGGCGGTGGTGGTTACGGCGGTGGCGCCGGCGGCGGCGGTGGTGGCGGCTACGGTGGTGGCGGCGGTGGCCGTTCTTCCGGCGGCGGCAGCGACGGCGGTTTCCGTAGCCCTTTCGGCGGCGGCGGTAGCGGCGGTGGCCGTTCCGGCGGCGGCGGTGGTGGACGCGGCGGCTACTAAGCCCTGCAAACCCCCTGCACCTTCAGTCTCAGGCTGAAGGCCAGCTCAAAAGGCTTCAAAACTCCGGTTTTGGGGCCTTTTTGCATTGCAGCCCGCGTATAACGAGCGTTGTTTGCTATTCTTTTAATAGCAAATCAGGCTTCGCCCTGGCGTTGCTTGCGCGCGCGCCCGGCCAGTGCCCGGTCAAACACGGCGTTGGGCAGCAGGCGCAGCAGCTTGGCCACCAGGCCCATCTGCCACGGAATCACGCGGTAGCTGTGGCCGGCCTGAATCGAGGCAAACACCTTGTCGGCAAACCGCTGCGGCGCCATCAAAAATGGCATCGCGTAGCGGTTTTTCTGCGTCAGCGGCGTGTCGATATAGCCGGGGCAAATCGTCACCACTTTCACGCCGCTGGGCCGCAACTCACCGCGCAGGCTTTCGCAATAGCTGATGACCGCCGCCTTGCTGGCGCAGTAGGCGCCGTGGCCGGGCAGGCCGCGTATGCCGCTGACGCTGCCAATGCCGACCAGCGTGCCGCTGCCGCGCGCCGCCATGGCGGCGACAAAAGGATGAAAGGTGGCGGCCATGCCGACGGTGTTGGTGGCGAAGGTTTTGGCCATCACCTCGAGATCGCCGCGCTCGGCCGTGTCCATGCCAATGCTGATGCCGGCGTTGGCAACCACCACGTCGGGCAGCCCCTGCGCGGCGATGCAGGCCTGACCGGCGGCCACGATGCTGTCGAGGCGGGACACGTCGGCGCTGTAGACCTGGTAGCGCTCGGCGCTGACCGCATGGGCCTCGGCCCAGGCCTGCACCTCCGCCGTGCGGCGCGCGGCCAGGGCCAGCCGGTAGCCGGCCTGGTAAAACCGCATGGCCAGCGCCTGGCCTATGCCGCTGGACGCACCGGTGATGAAAACAAGTCGGGACATGGTTGGAGCCTCGGTAAGAAATGGGGCCGCACGGGGCCTGCCGCCGCGCGCGCAGGGCGTGCTAGCGCACAGGCGGCGTGGGGTTGGCGGCAGGTCCGGCGGGCGCCGCCCTGGACCTCGGCATCAGCACACCCCTGACGCGGCCCTTGAGGTTGGCCACCTGCTCCAGGTTGTCATAGGCAAAGTTGTCACCGGTGAACTGGTCCGCGCCCCGGATCAACAGCACCGGCTGGTGCGACTGGACGCGATCTTCGTTCAGGAAGGCATGCAAAAACTCGCCGCGAAACTCCATGCGCTGACTCTGCTTGCCGCTGGCGTCCTGGCCGGCTTCCCGCACCACCACGGCATTGCCCACCAGCTGCACCTCCGAGCCATCGCCATTGGAATAGGCGCGGTTGGCGGTGGCGACGGTGACCAGGCCCTTGGGGTTGATGCTGCGAATCCGCACCCGGTCAATTTCAAGAATGTCGGTGTCGGAAAAATGGCGCGCTTCCGCGCCATAGACTTCGCTCTTGAACTTGCCGATTTCGTCGAAATTCTTGATGGTGAACCGGCGCATGAAGTAGTCGACCTCGTGCCGCGTCTCGCTGGCGGCCTCGGGGCTGCTGAGCAGCGGGGCGTTGCGCACCAGCCAGTAGGTACTCAGGGCCAGCGCGCCCATCATCAGCAGCGGCATGTAGATCGACAGCCGGTTCCACAGGTACAGCGCCACCTGGCCGGCGCGCCTGACCCCATACAGCGCGCCGCCCGGGGAAAAGGCCGCCGCAACCGTCATCCGGCGTAGTCCTGCAGCAGGCCGGCATAGCGGCCGCCGGCCACCAGCAGCAGGTCGCACAGCTCGCGCACGGCGCCCTGGCCGCCGCCCAGCCGGGTGATGTAGTCGGCCGCGGCCCTGACCTCGGCATGTGCATTGGGCGGCGCGCAACGGAAGGCGGCGCGGCGCATCACCGGCAGGTCCGGCCAGTCGTCGCCCATGGCCGCTGCGGCGCTCCAGCCCAGGCCCAGCGCCTGCAGGGTGAGCTCGGCGGCGGGGCGTTTGTCTTCGGTGCCAAAGTGCGCATGGCTGATGCCCAGCGCCTGCAGCCGGGCGCGCAGCGCCGGGCTGTCGCGGCCGGTGATGACGGCGGGCGTGATGCCGGCTTTTTGCAGCAGCTTCAGGCCGTGGCCGTCCAGCGTGTTGAAACGCTTGAGGGTCTCGCCCTGCTCGGCCATGTACAGGCCGCCGTCGGTCAGCACGCCGTCGATGTCAAAGAACGCGACGCGCACGCCCTGGGCCTTGAGCAGCAGCTCGGGCGCGAAATTCAGCGCGGGTGTGATCTGCGACGTGGCCATCAGATGACTTTCGCCCGCATCAGGTCGTTGGTGTTGAGCGCGCCGCACAGCACGCCCTCAGCGTCCACCACCAGCACGCTGGTGATGCGGTGCTGCTCCATCAGCGCCACCGCTTCCACCGCCAGTGAATCGGCCCGCACCGTCTGTGGCCCGGCGTGCATCACCTCGCCGGCCCGGGTGCTGCGCAGGTCAACGCCCTTTTCAATCAGGCGGCGCAAATCGCCATCGGTAAAAATGCCCAGCACCCGCTGCCCGGCATCGACCACCGCCGAGGCGCCCAGGCCCTTGGCGCTCATCTCGCGCATCAGTTCGGTGAATGGCGTGTCCGGCTGCACCTGCGGCACATCGTCGCCGCTGCGCATCACATCGCTGACATGGGTCAGCAGCTTGCGGCCCAGCGCGCCGCCGGGGTGGGAGCGGGCAAAGTCTTCTTCCTTGAAACCACGCGCATCGAGCAGCGCCACCGCCAGCGCATCGCCCATGGCGAGCTGGGCCGTGGTGCTGGCGGTGGGCGCCAGGTTCAGCGGGCAGGCCTCCTGCGCCACGCTGCAGTTGAGCGTGACGCGCGCATGCTGGGCCAGCGTCGACTGCGCGCCGCCGGTGATGGCCACCATGGGCACGCCCTGGCGGCTCAGCACCGGCAGGATCACCGTCAGCTCCTGGCTCTCGCCGCTGTTGGAGATCGCCAGCACCAGGTCGATGGCCTTGATCATGCCCAGATCGCCGTGGCTGGCTTCGGCCGGGTGCACAAACATGGCGGGCGTTCCGGTCGAGGCCAGCGTCGCGGCAATCTTGCGGCCAATGTGGCCGCTTTTGCCCATGCCCATCACCACCACGCGGCCGCGGCAGGCCAGCATCAGCGCAACCGCCTGCGAAAACTCTTCACCGACGCGGCTGGCCAGGCCCAGCACGGCGGCCGCCTCGATCTCAAAAGTCTTTTTGGCAAGGGCTTGCGCCTGCTGGGCATTGAAGGGCGTGGGGGCAAAGCTCATGGCTGCATTCTATCGATGCGCGCCCTGGCGCGAGCCCCAAAACAGCCCGGCGCCGCCATATCCATCAGCTACCATCACCGCATGAGTGCGCTTGAACTGACCCTGCTCTACCTGCTGGCCGCGGTGCTGGGCGTGGTGGCGTGCCGCTCATTGAAGCTGCCGCCCATGCTGGGCTACCTGGCGGTCGGCGTGCTGATCGGGCCGAATGCGCTGGCGCTGGCGCAAAACTCCGAGGGCGTGCGGCATCTGGGCGAATTTGGCGTGGTGTTCCTGATGTTCGTGATCGGGCTGGAGTTCAACCTGCCCAAGCTGCGCTCGATGCGCCGCCATGTGTTTGGCCTGGGCCTGCTGCAGGTCACGCTGACCATCGTGCTGGCTACCCTGGGCTCGCTGTTTCTGGCCAGCATGGCGCCGACCTTGTGGAAGATGGGCTGGCAAACCGCGCTGGCGCTGTCGGGCGCCATGGCCATGAGCAGCACCGCCATCGTGGTCAAGCTGCTGGCCGAGCGGCTGGAGCTTGATTCCGAACACGGCAAGCGCGTGATGGGCGTGCTGCTGTTTCAGGATCTGGCGGTGGTGCCGCTGCTGGTGCTGATTCCGGCGCTGGGCTCGCCGGCCGACCAGCTGTTCATGGCGCTGGCCATCGCCACCCTCAAGGCCACCGTGCTGGTCGGCCTGCTGATGACCGGCGGCCAGCGCCTGATGCGCTGGTGGCTGACGCTGGTGGCGCGGCGCAAAAGCGACGAGCTGTTCGTGCTGAACCTGCTGCTGGTGACGCTGGCGCTGGCCTGGCTGACCGAGCGCGCCGGCCTGAGCCTGGCGCTGGGCGCCTTTATTGCCGGCATGCTGATCTCTGAAACCGAGTACAAGCACCAGGTGGAAACCGACATCCGGCCGTTTCACGACGTGCTGCTGGGCCTGTTTTTCATCAGCGTCGGCATGCTGCTGGACTGGCGGCTGGTGCTGGAGCGCTGGCCGCTGGTGCTGCTGCTGCTGACGCTGCCGGTGCTGTTCAAGCTGCTGCTGGTGACCGCGCTGGCGCGGCTGCTGGGCGCCACGGCCGGCGTCTCGCTGCGCACCGGGCTGTACCTGGCGCAGGCCGGCGAGTTCGGCTTTGTGCTGCTGTCGCTGACGCAGGCCAGCCGGCTGGTGCCGCCGCACCTGCTCAACCCGATCCTGGCCAGCATGGTGCTGTCGATGCTGGCCACGCCCTTCATCATCATGTACAGCAACCGCATCGTGATGAAGCTGGTGGCCAGCGAATGGCTGCAGCAGTCGCTGCAGATGACGACGATTGCGCGCAAGTCCATCAACACCAACAAGCATGTGATCATTTGCGGCTACGGCCGCTGCGGCCAGAACCTGGGCCACATGCTGGAGCGCGAAGGCATCCAGTACATGGCGCTGGACCTGGACCCGGACCGGGTGCGCCAGGCGGCTGCCGCCGGCGATTCGGTGGTGTTTGGCGATGCGGTGCGGCTGCAGGCGCTGATGGCGGCCGGCCTGTCGCGCGCCAGCGCGGTGGTGGTGACCTACCTGGACACCGCCAGCGCGCTCAAGGTGCTGGCCAACACGCGCGCCCATGCGCCCACGGTGCCGGTGATTGTGCGCACGGTCGACGACCATGACCTGGAAAAGCTGCAGGCCGCCGGCGCCACCGAGGTCGTGCCCGAGGCGATTGAAGGCAGCCTGATGCTGGCCAGCCATGCGCTGGCGCTGGTCGGGGTGCCGATGCGCCGCGTGATCCGGGTCGTGCAGGACCAGCGCGATGCCAGGTACAACCTGCTGCGTGGCTATTTTCGCGGCGCCGATGATGACACCGCGGGTGAGTTGGAGCAGGAACGGCTGTCCACCGTGACCTTGCCGCTGGGCATCAAGGCGGTGGGCCAGGCGCTGGGCGTGCTGGTGCCGCACATGACCGGCGTGCGCGTGGTCAGCCTGCGCCGCGGCAACGGCAAGACGCTGCAGGCGCATGATGCGCTACTGCTCGAAGGCGGCGACACGCTGGTGCTGTCGGGCAAGCCCGAAGCGCTGGCCATGGCCGAGGAAAAGCTGCTGAGCGGGCGCGCCGCCAAGGGCAATCCCGCCAGCGTGCAGGCCTAGCCTGACGCCCCGGTAGCCGGCGACGCGTCCCCGTGAAGGACTGCCGGTGCCAGGAAGGGGTCTGTTTTTGCTATTAAATTAATAGCTACATGCGCACGTTTTATATGGGCTAGAAGCATATTTGACCCCCAATTAACGCCCTTCAGGTCAAATCGCCGTACTGCGTGCTGCTGAGCGCCGGGGTGGCAGCGGATTCGATTCTTTCGGTGTCTTCAAAGCCGGTCAGCCGCTCCGCGCGCGGACCGCTGCGGGTGGTGACGCCGCGGGCCGGCGCCGGCGCCCGCGCGGTGACGGCCCGCACCGATTGCCTGAAGGCCGCGACTTCATCCGGCTCAATCGGCGCGTAGCGTGGCCGCGCGGCCGCCGTCGTGCCGGACGGGACGGCAGGCCGGGCGCGCGCGGCGGGCGGGCTGACGGCGGCCGCGTCCTCGATGCGCCAGTACACCGCCGTCACCGTGATCTCGAAGCGCGCCCTGGCGGCCTGCACGATCAGCATTTCGACCTCGCCCAGCCGCTCGCGCGGGCTGGCCAGGTCCATCATGACGAGGAATTGCTGGCCCTGCGGGTCCAGCGACAGCACCTTGAACTTGTAGCTGGCCGACAGCACGCCGGCACGGGTCATGGCCTCGCGAATCGCCACATACAACTGATCGCGCCGGGCATGGCGCTGGATCTTGCGCTCGCCGGAACCGCTGGCCGCCACCTCGGGCTGCGGCGTCGCCAGGGCGGTGCGGGGGCGTCGGGCATCGTCGCCGGCCGATTGTTGCGGGCGCGATGCGGCGGAGAACCACTTGAAAAAAGACATGGGCAGAGTTCTCGTGAGGGGCTAAGCCTCCGATTTTATTTCACGCGCCGCTGACCGCCCGGAAAGCGGCGCAGGGCCCGCTCAAGTCACCGCCACGCGCCGGGCCCGGTTGTACAGCCGCTTGGCCATCACCGCGCCCATGGCCAGGGTCAGCTCGAGCGCGATCGGGTTGTGGCGGTTGGCCAGTTCCAGAAAACGCAGCGGCGTCAGGCTCCACAGCTTGCAGGCGGTGGAGGCCTGCACGGTGGCGGTGCGCGGCAGGTGCGAGAAGAAAGCGCCTTCGCCCAGCACGGTGCCGGCGCCAACCACCGCCATCCGCACCCGCGCCTTCTCGTCCTGGTAATGCACGCTCAGGGTGCCGCTTTCAATGAAATACAGGGTCCGGTCCAGCACGCCGCGCTCCATCAGCACCTGGCCGCTGGTCAGCGCAAAGGGTTGCAGGTAGCGGCCCAGAATGTCCCAGTGCGGCTCGCTGAACTGGCAGCGCAGGCCGTCACTGGCCGGGCAATTGACGATGGCCTGGGCCAGTCCCCGGATGTCGAAACTGAGGGTGTTGGCAATTGGGGCATGCATGGTGGAGCACAAGATACCCTGAGTTGCCGGTCGCACGGACCACACTAACGACTGCTTACATTTGATACGACAAGATGCAGTTACCGCTACCGCAGGCCTTACTTGCCAATGCAGAAGCGCGAAAAAATCTCGCCCAGCAAATCGTCGGAGCTGAACTCCCCGGTGATCTCGCCCAGGTGCAGCTGGGCCTGGCGCAGGTCTTCGGCCAGCAGGTCCAGCGCCGGCCGCGCCGCCTGCAGCTGGCTGGCGGCGGTGGCCAGCTGGGCCTCGACCCGGCGCAGGGCCTGCACATGGCGCTCGCGCGCCATGAACACCCCTTCGGGCGCGGCCTGCCAGCCCACGACCCGCAGCAGCTGCTGGCGCAGCAACTCCAGACCGGCGCCGGTTTTGGCCGAAATCAGCACGCCGCCAGCGCCGGGCTTGAGCGGGTCGAGCATGGCCGGACTGGCCCGGTCCGATTTGTTCCAGACCTCGATGACGGGCGTGTTTTGGGGCAGTTTCAGGGCGATAGCCCTTGCAATACGCGCGTCATCAGCTATGTAATTGATAGCATCGTGCGGATTCGCCAACGCATCGTGGCGCGTCAGGTCGTGCAAAAACAGCACCGCATCGGCGCTCTCGATCTCGGCCCAGGCGCGCTCGACGCCGATTTTTTCCACCTCGTCCAGCGCCTCGCGCAGGCCGGCGGTGTCGACCACATGCAGCGGCACGCCTTCGATCTGGATCAGCTGCGAGACCTTGTCGCGGGTGGTGCCGGCAATCGGCGTGACGATGGCCAGTTCGGCGCCGGCCAGCGCATTGAGCAGCGAGCTTTTGCCGGCATTGGGCTGGCCGGCAATCACCACCTTGATGCCCTCGCGCAGGATGGCGCCCTGGCTGGCGCGCCGCATCACGCCGGCCAGCGTGGCCTGCAGCCGCATCAGTTGGCCCTGGGCATCGGCCTGTTGCAGAAAATCAATGTCTTCCTCGGGGAAATCCAGCGTCGCCTCGACCAGCATGCGCAAATGAATCAGCTGCGCCAGCAGCGCATTGACCTCGTGCGAGAACTCGCCCGACATCGAGCGCGCCGCCGACCGGGCCGCGGTTTCGGTGCTGGCGTCAATCAGGTCGGCAATCGCTTCGGCCTGCGCCAGGTCAATCTTGTCGTTGAGAAACGCCCGCTCGGTAAATTCGCCCGGCTGCGCCACGCGCAGCTGGGGCAGCCAGGGCTGGCCGGTCGCCGGGTTAAGCGCGGCACCGGCTTGCAGGCAGCGCGCCAGCAGCAGCTGCAGCACCACCGGCCCGCCATGCGCCTGCAGCTCCAGCACGTCTTCGCCGGTGTAGGAATGCGGCGCCGGAAAATGAATCGCCAGGCCCTGGTCAATCACCTGACCTGTCGCATCACGAAACGGCAGGTAGGTCGCCTGGCGCGCGGCCAATGGCCGGCCGCACAGCGCCGCAATGATGGGCGCAACGTTCTGCCCCGACACGCGCACAATGCCGACCGCCCCGCGCCCAGGCGCGGTGGCAATGGCGGCGATGGGGTGGTGGTGGCGCGTCAACATGGGGCTGCAATGGTAAAGGGCCGCTGAGCGGCCCTTTTTTGCTTTACCTGAACTTGGGCAGGTTGAACTGCGGCGGCACACCCATGCGGGTATTGATGACCCACTGCTGGGCAATCGACAGGATGTTGTTGGTGATCCAGTACAGCACCAGGCCGGCCGGGAAGAAGAAGAACATCACGCTGAAGACCAGCGGCATGAACCACATCAGCTTGGCCTGCATCGGATCCGGTGGTGCCGGGTTCAGCGCGGTCTGCAGCATGGTCGTCAGCGTCATCACCACCGGCAGGATGTAGAACGGGTCGGGCGAGGACAGGTCCCTGATCCACAGAGTCCAGGGCGCGTTGGGCATCTCGACGCTGGACAGCAGCACCCAGTACAGGGCGATGAACACCGGAATCTGGACCATGATGGGGAAGCAGCCGCCCATCGGGTTGACCTTTTCTTCCTTGTAGATTTTCATCATCTGCTGCTGCATCTCCTGCGGCTTGTCCTTCAGCCGCTCGCGCATTTCCGTGATCTTCGGGTTGATGGCCTTCATCTTGGCCATGCTGGCATAGGCCTTGGCATTGAGCCAGTAAAACGCGATCTTCAGCAGCAGCACCAGCGCCACGATGGACCAGCCCCAGTTCTGGAGAAGGCTGTGCAGCTGGTCCAGCAGCCAGTACAGCGGCTTGGCCAGAATCGTCAGCCAGCCATAGTCTTTCACCAGTTCCAGGCCGGGGGCCAGGGCTTCCAGTTTTTTCTCTTCCTGGGGGCCGACAAAGAATTTGGCGTCCAGGCTTTTGCTGGCGCCCGGCGCAATGCTGTCGAGCGGCGTGATCATGCCGACGGCGTACAGGTTGCTGTCCACCTTGCGCAAAAACAGGTCGCGCTTGAGGCCATCGCCGAGCAGCCAGGCCGAGGCAAAGTAGTGCTGCACCATGGCCACATAGCCGTTGGTCGCCTGTTTTTCCACGTCCACCTTGTTGTTCTCGATGTCCTTGAATTCAACCTTCTGGTATTTCTTGGCGTCGGTGTAGATCGCCGGGCCGGTGAAGGTGGAATAGAACGAGGACTCGCCCGGCGGCTTGTTGCCGTCGCGCACCAGCTGCAAATACAGCTGCGGCGCCACCGGCGCGCTGCCGGTGTTGATGACTTCGTGGCGCACCGCAATGTCGTAGGCGCCGCGCTTGAGGGTGTAGGTTTTCACCAGCTTGACGCCGCCGATGTCGGCCGATTCAAACCTGAGCTGCAGCTCGTTCTGGCCCTCTTTCAGGCTGCGCTCGCCCGGAAGCAGCGTCATCAGGGTCTTGTGGGTGGGCAGGGCCGCCACGCCGGCGCCACTGGCAATCAGGCCGGTCTGGGCCACATAGACCCGGTTGGCGCTTTCGTCGAGCAAGACAAAACCGGCGTCCTTGCTGGCCATGTCCTTGTATTTGCTGAAGGCCGAGTGCACCAGCGTGCCGCCCTCGGTGTCAAAGGTCAGCGCCAGCACATCGGTCGTCACGACCACGCGCTCCTTGCTGGCCGCTGCCGCCGTGGAGGGCGCGCCCGCGGGCACGGCGCCGGGTGTGCCCGGGGCCGCCACGCTGGCCGCGGCGGGGGAAGGCACCGAAGAAGCGCTGGCCGCCGGTGCCGTCGCCGCAGGCGCCTTGGCCGTCTGGGTGGCAGACGGAAAGAACGTGGGTTTCTGGCCGTTGAAAACCTGCCACTGGTCCCACAACAGGACCATGGAAAAACCAAAAATCACCCACAGGATGGTGCGGCGGATGTCATTCATGACGGCGTCTTTTTAGAAGGGGTGGAAGTCACGGGGGTGACGAGTCGGGTGAAAAACGGGGTGGCGCCAGCGGGCGGAACCGGATCATGCCCGCCCTCACACCAGGGCTGGCAACGCGCCAGCCGCCGCAAGGTGAGGTAACTGCCGATGGCCGCGCCATGCTGCTGCAAGGCCTGCAGCGAATAGGCCGAGCAGGTCGGCTCAAACCGGCAGGCAGATCCCAGCCAGGGGCTGAGCAGCAGGCGGTAGCCCTTGACCAGCCCGATCAGCAGGGTTTGCGGCAGGCGAAACAGAATCTGAAAAACCGGCTTCATGATGTGGGTGCCGCCGCCTGCAACAGGGCCTGCACCTCGGTGCGCACGGACTGCTTGAGCCGGGTGGAACTCGCGCTGACAAATTCGCTGCGCGCAAACTCACGCCGCAGCCGGACCACATAGGCGGCCTGCGGGTACTGGTGCTGAAAATCGGCACTCACGGTGTAAATTTGCCGTTTGATGGCATTGCGCGTGACGGCGCGTTTGGCCCAGCGTTTGGGAACCATCGCGCCCATCCAGAAGTCCTGAACCGGAAACAAGGCCGGCGCATCGGCATGCGGTGGTGTGCCGTTTGGCGCCGGTACGGCCCTGGCATCCAGTGCATTGCGGTGCAATGCGAAGTGCACTGTTTTTGCAACAATGGCACCGGCAAGTACTGCCTGAAACTGGGGTCGGGTCTGTAGCCGCTGCACTAGCGCCAAGCGTCAACTCAAAGAGCAGCAGGCTTGCAAAAAAGCAGGCTTAGACGGCCAGGCGCTTGCGGCCTTTGGCGCGGCGTGCAGCAATCACTGCGCGGCCGCCGCGCGTTTTCATGCGCGTCAGAAAGCCGTGCGTACGTGCGCGCTTGACTTTGGAAGGTTGGTATGTGCGTTTCATGGTGGGTCCTACTAGCCTCTAAGCTACAGATTGACGGTACAAATTCCCTGGATGTCAATCCGTTACGAATCAGGGAAACCCATGATTATCGCAGATTTCTTAACGCTGGCAACAAGTTAGCCGCCATAGTGGGGGTAAAGCCTTCGATCACCAGACCCCGCCTGCACCGATCGCCCGGATCCCCCTACAGGTTTAACCCGGAGTCCGTTATTTTGTGGATAACTCGCCGGCAGACTACAATTACGGGTGTCAAAAATTAACAATATCCACAAGCGACCAAACGCTGATTCACGCCGGCAACCCGGTCAAATTCCGTCATGACCGAAGGTGCCCTCCCCAAGCTCAGTCACGAGCTGTGGCAAACCTGTGTAGATCATCTGGCACAGGAGCTTCCCGAGCAGCAGTTCAACACCTGGATTCGCCCGCTGGAAGTGCTGGTGGCGCCCGATCTGTCCAAGGTCACGATTCAGGTCGGCAACCGCTTCAAGCTGGACTGGATCCGGGCCCAGTATGCGGCGCGCATTTCGGCCCTGCTTGAAAAAATCTCCGGCCAGCGGATCCCGCTTGAACTGGCCATGGCGCCGCGCGAGGCGCCGGCCAAAGCCACGCCGCTGACCCGCAATTTTGAAGGCGCCGGCGTCATCGAGCCGGCCGGCTTGGGCGTTCCCGAAGACGCGCCGGGCGCGCCGTTCAAAAGCCGGCTCAACAGCGCCCTGACTTTTGACACCCTGATTGAAGGCACCGCCAACCGCATGGGCCGGGCCGCCGCGCTGCATGTGTCGAGCAGCCTGGGCCAGCTCTACAACCCGCTGTTTATCTATGGCGGCGTCGGTCTCGGCAAAACCCATTTGATGCATGCCATCGGCAACAAGCTGGTGGCCGACAACCCGGCCGCCAAGGTGCTCTACATCCATGCCGAGCAGTTCGTGTCGGATGTGGTCAAGGCCTATCAGCGCAAGACCTTTGACGAGTTCAAGGAGCGCTACCACTCGCTCGACCTGCTGCTGATTGACGACGTGCAGTTTCTGGCCAACAAGGACCGCACCCAGGAAGAGTTCTTCAACGCCTTTGAGGCCTTGCTGACCAAAAAATCCCACATCGTGATGACCAGCGACACCTATCCCAAGGGCCTGGCCGACATTCACGAACGCCTGGTGTCGCGCTTTGACTCCGGCCTGACGGTGGCCATCGAGCCGCCCGAGCTGGAGATGCGCGTGGCCATCCTGATTCGCAAGGCCGAGTCCGAGGGCACCGCCATGCCGGAAGAGGTGGCGTTTTTTGTCGCCAAGAACGTGCGCTCCAACGTGCGCGAGCTGGAAGGCGCGCTGCGCAAGATTCTGGCCTATTCGCGCTTTAACCAGAAGGAAATCTCGATCCAGCTGGCGCGCGAAGCCTTGCGCGACCTGCTGTCGATCCAGAACCGGCAGATTTCGGTCGAGAACATCCAGAAGACCGTGGCCGACTATTACAAGATCAAGGTCGCCGACATGTATTCCAAGAAACGGCCGGCCAGCATTGCCCGGCCGCGCCAGATTGCGATGTACCTGGCCAAGGAGCTCACGCAGAAGAGCCTGCCCGAAATTGGCGAGCTGTTTGGCGGGCGCGACCACACCACCGTGTTGCACGCCGTGCGCAAGATGTCGGCCGAACGCCAGCAGATGACCGAGCTGAATCAGCAACTGCATGTGCTGGAACAAACCCTGAAGGGCTGAGAATAGTACTTTTTAGCTCTTTGCAATTGAGTGGGCCGGCCTCAACAACCTTGGGGACAACTTTTTAACAAGCCATGACTTATCCACAGAAGCAGATGACAATCGAAAGTTGTTCATATCCGGCAGCCTCCGGGGTGCGTGCCTGAACACAAGCTTAAACAAACGCCAAGTAGTTGATTACAAAGGGAAAAATAGCACTATCCACAGATTGGTGCGGCCCTTACTACTACTACTAATTTGAATTAAAGAATTAAAGATAAATACAGAGGAAGCCATGATCGTTCTGAAAGCCACCCAGGATAAAGTTTTGTCGGTTTTGCAATCGGTGTCCGGAATTGTTGAACGCCGGCACACATTGCCGATTCTGGCCAACGTATTGATCCGGAAAAACGGCTCGCAGCTGCAATTAACGACCAGCGATCTTGAAATCCAGATCCGCACGACGGCCGAGCTCGATGGCGACAATGGAAATTTCACGACGACCGTGGGCGCTCGCAAACTGATTGATATTTTGCGGTCCATGCCGAGCGACCAGACGGTCTCGCTGGAGTCTGCCCAGAACAAGCTGATTCTGAAAGGCGGGAAAAGCCGTTTCACGCTGCAGACGCTGCCGGCCGAAGACTTTCCGCTGGTGCAGGAAGCGGCCAACTTTGGCCCGGCCTTTTCGGTGCCGCAAAAAGTCTTGAAGGAGTTGCTGAACCAGGTGTCGTTTGCCATGGCGGTCCATGACATTCGCTACTACCTCAATGGCATCCTGTTTGTCGCCGAGGGCAAGCAGCTGAGCCTGGTGGCCACCGACGGGCATCGGCTGGCGTTTTCGTCGGCCACGCTCGATGTCGAAGTGCCCAAGCAGGAAGTGATTTTGCCGCGCAAGACGGTGCTGGAGATGCAGCGCCTGCTCAGCGACAAGGAAGGCGCGATCGAGATGCAGTTTGCCGGTAACCAGGCCAAATTCAGCTTTGAAGGCATGGAATTTGTGACCAAGCTGGTGGAAGGCAAATTCCCCGACTACAACCGCGTGATTCCCAAAAATCACAAGAACATCATCACGCTGGGCCGCCTGCCGCTGCTGGCCAGCCTGCAGCGCACGGCGATTTTGACCAGCGAGAAGTTCAAGGGCGTGCGCCTCAACATCGAGCCCGGCACGCTGCGGGTGGCGTCCAACAATGCCGAGCAGGAAGAAGCCGTGGATGAGCTCGACATCGACTACGGCGGCGACGAGATCGAAATTGGCTTTAACGTGACCTACCTGATCGATGCGCTGGCCAACATGAGCCAGGACATGGTGAAGATCGAGCTCGCCGACTCCAACAGCTCGGCGCTGCTGACGATTCCCGACGACGCCGCCTTTAAATACGTCGTCATGCCGATGCGCATTTGAGCGATCAGGCCCCCAGAAAACACCCACAGACCCGCGGAGCTCCGCGGGTTTGGTCATTCAAGAGACGAGAGAAAAGCCGGTCATGACTGAACAAAACACACCGAACCCAGCCGATCAAGTGAACGTCACCAGCGCGGATGGAGGCGCTGCCGGCGAGGGAAGCTCCAATTTCCAGCCCAAAATCGACACCAACCAGGCCGGCGCGTC
>NZ_JANOAL010000027.1:0-17365 GCF_031411155.1 Polaromonas sp.
GTCGCCAATCACATCGACACCCGCCAGCAACAGGCCGCGCGCGGCCAGCACCGGGCCCAGCGCCTGGGCAATCTCCAGGTCGCGTTTGGACAGCGGCTGCGCCACGCCCAAACCACCGGCGGCCAGGTTGCCGCGCACCTCGCTGCCCTGCGGAATACGCGCCAGGCTGAAGGGCACGGGCCGCCCGCCTATCACCAGCACCCGCTTGTCGCCCTGCGCAATCTCGGGCAAGAACTTTTGCACCATGACGCTTTGCGCGCCGTTTTTGTTCAGCGTTTCGGTGATGCTGCCCAGGTTCAGGCCGTCGGCCTTGACCCGGAAAATGCCCATGCCACCCATGCCGTCCAGCGGTTTCAGGATGATGTCCTGGTGCTCGGCATGAAAGCGCTTGATGTCGTCGGCGCTGCGCGTGACCAGGGTCGGGCCGCTGAACTGCGCGAATTCCAGAATCGCCAGTTTTTCAGGGTGGTCGCGCAGCGCGGCCGGCTTGTTGAAGACGCGGGCGCCTTCGCGCTCGGCCTGCTCCAGCAGGTGCGTGCTGTAGAAATACTCGCTGTCAAACGGCGGGTCCTTGCGCATCACCACCGCATCAAAGCTGGCGATGGCCGCCAAGCCATCGGGCCGCGCGGCGTCGGCGGCAAACCAGTCATGGGCCTCGCCGGTCAGCCGGATGTGGCGCACCCGGGCCATGACCTGGCCGCCGGTCTGCCAGCTCATGTCGTGCGGCTCGCAGGCGCTGATGCGGTGGCCGCGCCGCTGGGCCTCGCGCATCATGGCAAAGGTGGTGTCCTTGTAGGTCTTGAAAGACGCCAGCGGGTCGGCAACAAAAAGAATATTCATGATTGGGAGGTGTTCGGTAAATCGGGCCGGGCCGGGGCAAGGGGCACGCGGCGTGCCCGTCCGTATTGTTGTACAAACAGCGCCAGCGCGCCGGCCACCACGCCCCAGAAGGCCGAGCCGATGCCGGCAATCACCACGCCCGACAGCGTGACCAGAAAGGTAATCAGCGCGGCCTCGCGGTGCGACTCGTCTTTCAGCGCCAGCGCCAGCCCGTTGCCAATCGTGCCCAGCAAGGCCAGGCCGGCAATCGCCACCACCAGTTCCCGCGGGAAGGCCGTCAGCAGGCCGGTGATGGCGCCGCCAAAAATGCCGATCACGATGTAAATCAGGCCGCAGGACACGGCGGCGGTGTAGCGTTTGGCCGGGTCGTCGTGGGCCTCCCTGCCCATGCAGATGGCGGCGGTGATGGCGCTCAGATTGAGCGCGAAGGCGCCAAACGGCGCCAGCAGCAGCGTGGCCAGGCCGCTCAGGGTGATGATTTTCGAGACCGGAATGCCGCCATCGGGTGCCTCCGGCCCATAGCCGGCGGCGCGAATCGCCGCCACGCCTGGCAGGTTTTGCGAGGCCATGGTCACCACAAACAGCGGCAGCGCCAGGCTGACGATGGCGGCCAGCGTGAAGGTAGGCGCCACAAACACCGGCACGGCCAACGAGAAACTGACCTCGCTCCACGCCAGCTGGCCGCGCGCAGCGACAAAAACAATCGCTCCGAGCAGCGTCAGCAGCACCGCATAGCGCGGCATCAGGCGTTTGCCGGCGAGGTAAATCGCCAGCATCAGCAGCACCAGCGGCAGTGCGGTTTTGGCCGCCGCAAAGGCCTCGATGCCAAAGCGCGCCAGCACGCCGGCCAGCAGCGCGGCGGCCAGCGCCACCGGAATCCGGTTCATGACCTTTTCAAACCAGCCGGTGACGCCAAACAGCGTGATCAGCGCGGCGCTGGCCATGAAGGCGGCCACCGCCTCGCCCATGCCAAAGCCGCCCGCCAGCCCGGCCGTGGCCAGCACCGCCGCCCCCGGCGTGGACCAGGCCACCATCACCGGTTTTTTCAGCCACAGCGAAGGAAGGGCCGAGCACAGCCCCATGCCCATGCCCAGCGCCCACATCCACGAAGCGGTCTGGGCCGGCGTGGCATGAAAGGCCTGCGCCGCCTGAAAGACAATGGCGACCGAGCTGGTAAAGCCGACCAGCACGGCGACGAAACCGGCGGTGAAGGCGGAGAGGTTCAGGTCTTTAAAAAACTGCATTTGGGGATTCTCGCAGGGTGGTCTAAGGGGTGCTGATGAGCCCGCGCCCGACCTAAAGCGAGGCTTCGACAGGCTCAGCCCGAACGGGTGCGCGGACTCGATTTGCTATCAATTCAATAGCTTCTCGCGCCTGTTATTCGGGGGCCAGAGCCAAAAATCACCCTCAAATCTCGATCTTGCTACCCAACTCCACCACCGAATTGTTCGGCAGGTTCAAAAAGTCCGCCGCACCACTGGCGTTATGGTGCATCTGTGCAAACAGCTTTTCACGCCAGGGCGCCATGCCGCCGCCTATCGTCGGCACCACCGTGTCGCGCGACAGAAAATAGCTGGTCGTCATCGGTTCAAGCTCGCAGCCGCGGCCCCTGATGTGCTGCAGGGCCTTGGGCAGGTCCAGGTCGTTCTTGAAGCCGTAGTGCACATTGACCTGCCAGCAGTCATGGCCCAGCGACTCGATCTCCAGGCGCTTGCTCAGGCCGATCCAGGGCACCTCGTGGTTGCGCACCGTCACAAACAGGTTTTGCGAGTGCAGCACCTTGTTGTGCTTGAGGTTGTGCAGCATGGCATTGGGCACGGTGCCGGGCTCGGCGGTCAGGAACACGGCCGTGCCCTCGACCCGCGCCGGCGGGTTGACGAACACCGCATCGAGAAAGCTGCCGAGGTCGATCGCGTCAACGCGCAGCTTGTCGTTGAGGATGCGCCGACCTTCCTTCCAGGTAATCATCAGCGCAAAGACGACGCCGCCAATCATCAGCGGGAACCAGCCGCCGGCAAACAGCTTCATCAGGTTGGAGGCAAAGAACGCGAAGTCGACCACGAAGAACACGCCGGTAGCGGCAATGCACAGGCCCAGCGGGTAGTTCCAGCCGTAGCGGATCACGTAGAAGGTCAGGATGGTGGTGATCAGCATGTCGGTGCAGACCGCAATGCCGTAGGCCGCCGCCAGGTTGCTGGAGGAGCGGAACATGACGACCGCCAGCACGATGGTGACAAACAGGCCCCAGTTGACCAGCGGCATGTAGATCTGGCCGGTGTCGCGCACGCTGGTGTGCTGGATGTTGAGGCGCGGCAGGTAGCCCATCTGGATCGCCTGCTTGGTCACGCTGAAGGCGCCGGTGATCAGGGCCTGCGAGGCAATCACCGTGGCCATGGTGGCCAGGCCGACCAGCGGCAGCAGCGCCCATTCGGGGGCCATCAGGTAAAACGGGTTCTTGACGGCCTCGGGGTTCTTCAGCAGCAGCGCACCCTGGCCAAAATAGTTGAGCACCAGGCAGGGCATGACGACCGTGAACCAGGCCAGCCGGATCGGCTTTTTGCCGAAGTGCCCGAGGTCGGCGTAAAGCGCCTCGGCCCCGGTGACCGACAGCACCACCGCGCCCAGGATGATGAAGGTGATGCCGGGGTTGAACCACATGAACAGCAGCGCATAGTGCGGGCTGAGGGCCTTCAAAATGGCCGGATTCGTCACGATTTGCGACAGGCCCAGCAGTGCGATCACGACAAACCAGACCAGGGTGATCGGCCCGAAAAACTTGCCGATGCCGGCGGTGCCGTGTTTTTGCACCAGAAACAGCGCGAACAAAATCACCAGGGTGATGGGAATCACGCCCTGCTTGAAGGCGGGCGAGACGACTTCCAGGCCTTCCACCGCCGACAGCACCGAGATCGCCGGGGTGATGACGCCGTCGCCATAAAACAGCGAGGTGCCAAAAATTCCCACCAGCAGCAGGTTGCGCCGCAGCTTGGGCCGCGCCTGCACGGCGGTGGAGGCCAGCGCCAGCATGGCGATCAGGCCGCCCTCGCCGTTGTTGTCGGCGCGCAGCACCAGCACCACGTACTTGAGCGACACAATGACCGTCAGCGTCCAGAAGATGATGGACAGGATGCCGTGAACGTTGTCGGAGGTGAAGGGCACATGGCCGGAGCCGAAGACTTCCTTGACGGCGTAGAGGACGCTGGTGCCGATGTCGCCGTAGACGACGCCGATGGCGCCCAGGGTCAGCGCCGAAAGTGATGATTTTGAACTTGACACACAGGGGTTCCCGTCCAGAACTGCCGACCGGTGCAAACCGGGTCAAAAGTGGCGGAAATGCTTGAGTTTGGGGAACGCCATTTTGCGCCCGGGCGCCTGGGCATTGGCGCGGCCGGAAGGCTGGCGGGCCAGAAATCGGTTGTTTTGTTGCAACACAACAACTTGCGATCCGCCCGTAGCGCCTGGGTTGCTATGTTTTTAATAGCTGCACAGACTTATTTTATCTGGGCTGGCAGCCTGAATCGCCTCCAGGTACGGCGCTGACACCGGTCCTCAGTCGTAGACCTCGGCGTCCGGGTCGGTGGCTTCCAGCTCGTAGCTGGCGGCCAGCATGGCCAGGCGGGCGATCACGCCATACATGTAAAAGCGGTTCGGGCTGCTGGAGCCGGGTTTTTCGCCGGGCTGGGGCAGCCGGCCGCTGTCGGCAAAGGCCAGCGGCACAAAGCTGGAGCCGGGGGCGTTAAGGTTTTCATCGACACCGCGCTCGGCGTGGATGCGGTAAAACCCGCCCACGACGTAGCGGTCCATCATGTAGACCACCGGCTCGGCCACCGCATCGTTGACGCGCTCGTTGGTCAACACCCCCTCCTGGATGATGACTTCGGACAGCGGCCGGCCGTCCTTGGTCGTGCTCATCTTGTTTTTGCCTTTGCGGTTCACGGCCTCCAGGTCTTTCACATCGCGCACCGTCATGATGCCCATGCCGTAGGTGCCGTTGTCGGCCTTGACCACCACGAACGGCTTTTCGTTGATGCCGTATTCCTTGTACTTGCGGCGGACTTTGGTCAGCAGCGCATCGACGTTGGTGCTCAGGCATTCCATGCCGGTGTGCTCGGCAAAATTGACCTCGCCGCACTGCGAAAACATCGGGTTGATGAGCCAGGGGTCTATGCCCAGCAGCTTGCCAAAGCGCTTGGAAACTTCCTCGTAGGCCTTGAAATGGGTGGATTTGCGCCGCACCGACCAACCGGCCTGCAGCGGCGGCAGCAAATACTGCTCGTTCAGGTCTTCCAGAATGCCGGGAATGCCGGCCGACAGGTCGTTGTTGAGCAAAATCGTGCAGGGGTCGAAGTCTTTCAGTCCCAGGCGCCGGTCGCTGCGGATCAGCGGCTCGATGGTGATCGACTCACCGGTCGGCAGCTTGATGGTGGTGGCTTCCTTCATCTCGGCGCTGAGCGAGCCAAAGCGCACATTGAGCCCGGCCTGGTGAAAAATCCGCTTGAGTTGCAGCACATTGGCCAGGTAAAAGCTGTTGCGGGTGTGGTTTTCGGGCACCACCAGCAGGTTGCGCGCTTCCGGGCAGATTTTTTCAATCGCCGCCATCGCCGCCTGCACCGCCAGCGGCAGCATCTCGGGCGTCAGGTTGTTCCAGCCGCCGGGGTAGAGGTTGGTGTCCACCGGGGCCAGCTTGAAACCGGCGTTGCGGATGTCGACCGAGCTGTAAAACGGCGGCGTGTGCTCCATCCACTCGAGCCGGAACCAGCGCTCGATCGCCGGCGTCATGTCCAGGATGCGCTGCTCAAGCTCGTTGATCGGGCCGTTCAGGGCGGTGATGAGATGCGGAACCATGCGGCCACTTTCAAAGATTTTTTAGTCGGTTCGGTTATAGCCGAGCCCGGTCCCGGCGTCTGTCGGACGGCGGCCTGTTCGCAGGCTATTCACCGATATTGGGCTGGGGCCGCCACTTGCAAGGCCGCGACCCCCCAGCTTCGCACTTCCCCGGCGCGAGCCCTCAGGCCCGCACTTCCCCGTTACCCAGCACCACGTACTTGAGGGAGGTCAGCCCCTCGATGCCGACCGGGCCGCGGGCATGGAACTTGTCGGTGCTGATGCCGATTTCGGCGCCCAGGCCAAACTCGAAGCCATCGGCGAAGCGGGTGCTCGCATTCACCATCACGCTGGCTGAATCGACCTCGCGCAGAAAGCGCTGGGCATGCAGGTGGTCACGCGTCAGGATGGCGTCGGTGTGGTGGCTGCTGTACTGGTTGATGTGCGCGATGGCTTCGTCAATGCCGGCCACCACCTTGATGCTGATGATGGGCGCGAGGTATTCCTCGTACCAGTCCTGCTCGGTCGCGGCGGTGATTTTTGCTATTGAATTAATAGCTGGTTGCGCACGTAATATATGGGCTGAAGCCGCATCACAGCGCATTTCCACGCCTTTGGCGGCGTAGATCGCAGCAATTTTTGGCAAGAAGTCCGCCGCCACGCCCTGCGCCACCAGCAAGCCTTCGGTGGCATTGCAGGGGCTGTATTTCTGGGTTTTGGCGTTGTCGGCCACCGTGACGGCCATGGCCACATCGCACGGGTCATCGACATAGACATGGCAGTTGCCGTCCAGGTGCTTGATGACCGGCACCCTGGCATCGCGGCTGATGCGCTCTATCAGGCCCTTGCCGCCGCGCGGAATGATGACATCCACGTACTGCGGCATGGTGATCAACAGGCCGACGGCCTCGCGGTCGGTGATGGGCACGAGTTGCACCGCGTCGGCGGGCAAACCGGCGTCCGTCAGCGCCTGCCGCACCAGCGCCGCCAGCGCCTTGTTGGACTCGATCGCCTCCGAACCGCCGCGCAGAATGCAGGCGTTGCCGCTCTTGATGGCCAGACTCGCCGCTTCAATCGTCACATTGGGCCGGCTTTCGTAAATCATGCCGAACACGCCAATCGGCACCCGCATCTGGCCGACGCGGATGCCGCTGGGCTGCTGTTTCATGCCGATGATCTCGCCAATCACGTCGGGCATGGCGGCCAGCTGTTCGCAGCCCAGCGCCACGGTTTCCAGGTCTTTGGGGCCGAGCCGGAGCCGGTCCAGCAGCGGGCCGGCCAGCCCGGCGGCGCTAGCGCGGTCCAGGTCGCGCTGGTTGGCCGCCTGCAGCGGTGCCAGGTTTTGCCGCAGCAAGCTGGCCAGGCCCCGAAGTGCTCTGTTTTTGATAGCCGCCTGCGCCCGCGCCATCTGGGCCGAAGCCGTTTTTGCCTTGAAACCCAGGCCGGTCATGAGCTCAAGCAGGTCGGCGCCGACTACAGCGGTTGCGGGAGCGGCGACGTTTTGGGGAAGGGGCGCGTTCATGCCCTGTATTTTGCCTGCATCAGCGGCCGGCCCCGCGCCTTGGGGCCTTACTTTTTGGCAACGCCCCGGCGCTGCATCATGTCCTCGCTCATGGCCTGCAGCGCCGCCGGCGCCAAGGCGACCTGCGCGGCCGGGTAGGCCAGCCGGTCCTCGTCGTCCAGGTGCTGCCGGTACAGCGCGGCAAAGTCGTTCAGCGCCCCGCTCTGGGCCGCTGTGAGCGGCGTCCAGCCAGCCGCCGGCGCGTCGGCCACGGCCTGCAGGCAGCGCCGCGCCTCACGCCAGCCCGCATCCATCTGCCGGTGGTCCCGCATCAGCCGCTGCACCAGCGCGCGCAGGGCGGCATCGGGCCCGGCCAGTAGCGGCGGAAACACATGCAGTTCCTCGTCCTGGTGGTGCAGCGGGGCGGCCAGGTCAAAGTAGCGCATCACGTCGCGCGCGGCCTGGCGCGCCGGCTCGTCGCAGCCTTGGTCCAGCAGGTGCTGCCGCAGCCTGGCCGTCAGGGCCAGCATGCGCTCGACCCGCTCATGGCAGGCGGCCAGCATGTCGAAAGGCGCCTCAAAGCCGGCGGCGGGCGCGCCAAAGCCGGGCAGGGACACCGGGCGGGTGGAGCCTTTGCCGGGCGTGCCCATGTCAGCCCAGCTGCACGGCCTGACCCTGCGGGTCAAACGGAATGTAGGCGCCAATGTCGCCGCGCTTGATGGCTTCGACCATGCGCTCCAGCGCCGGCTCGGCGTCTTCGCTGCTGGGCGCCCGCTGGCCCGTGCCCGACAGGGCGGCGGCAAACACCATGCCCCAGGGCTGGCCCAGGCTGCCCGACTCCTCGACCAGCGCGCTGAACGAGGCCAGTTCGTCGGGGCGCTTGTCCACGCACATCAGCGGCACCAGCGCACCGCCCTGCCCGGCCTCAAAGCGCTGGCGCTGGGCCGGGGTCGCATCGTCGGGCAGTTCCACGCCGGCAAACACCAGCAGCAGGCGCTGCGGGCTGGCCTGGGCCCGCGCGGCCTGCAGCAAATCATCAAAACTTGAAATGTCCATGGGGGTTCCAGTCACAAAAACAGGGGGCAGGGCAGCCGGTCAAAAGCCCGGCAGCAGGCGGCCGTCGGGCGCCAGCGTGCTGACCACGTCGGCCGGTAGCGGCCGCACGCGGGCGCCCCTGCAGGACTGCACCGTGCCGACGCTGACAAAACACAGCGCCTGCTGGCCCGGCGCCAGGCCAAACAGGCTGCGCAGACCGTCAGACTTCAGGGCCTTGCCACTGGTCAGTGCCGAGCCATAGCCCAGCGCGGTCGCCATCAGCAGCAGGTTTTGCACCGCGCAGCCGGCCGAGACGATGCGTTCAGGCAGGTCAATCTCCGCGTCGCCGCACAGGCCATCGACGATGAGCAGCAACAGCAGCGGGGCGCGGTGGGCCTTTTCGCGGGCCTGCGCCAGCTGCGCGGGCTTGGCGGCGGCGTCGCGCTCCAGCAGCGCCGTGGCAAAAACCCCGGCCAAGGCGCCGCGCGAGGCCTGCGGCACCTGAATAAAGCGCCAGGGCGAAAGCTGGCCGTGGTCGGGCGCGCTGGCGGCGGCGCCCAGCATCAGTTCCAGCTCGGCCCGACGGGGGCCGGGTGCGGCCAGCCGCTTGGGCAGGATGGTCTGGCGCGACTGCATCAGCGCGGCGGCCATGGCGGCCGTATCGCTGGAAGTGTCGTGGTCATTGGACGCGGCGGCAAGGGACTGAACCGGCATGGCGAGAACATTCATGGCTTTTGATCCTTTGCGGTCTTCAACCGGGGCGGCCGTCGGCGCGCAGGCGGCCATACCAGTTGCCCAGTCGCAGGCCCCAGACCGCCATGACGCCGGCCCACAGCAGCGCGGCGGCCAGCAGCAGGCCGCCGGCCCAGTTGGTCTGCGCGGCAGCGGCAATGCGCAGCAAGGTCGCGGCCTGCAGCAGCCAGAACAGCGACCAGGCCATGCCGTCGGCCACCAGCGCGCGACCGCTGTGGCCGCAGGAGACGCGGGTAACCATGGCCAGCATCAGCGAGGCCAGGCAACCCAGGGTCAGCGCATGCAGCGCGCCCAGACTCAGCACCGCCGCGCCCTGGACCCAGCCGACGAGTTGCGCGACGCCGCCCAGCAGCAGCGCCAGGCCGAACCAGACAAAACCGATGTGCAGCATGGCCAGCAGGCGATTCTTCAGGCTTTTCACCAGCCCCCAGCTCAGGGCCAGCCAGAGCAGCAGGCCGCCAGCCGCCAGCTCCAGGCTGCCGCGAAGCAGCGGCCAGACCGCGCCACCCACGCCCTCAACCGGCCCGATGGACTCGACCCAGGCGGCAAGCACCTCAAAAGTCGCCACCGCCAGCATCAGCCACAGCAGCCAGAACGGCCGCCAGGCGTCCATGCGAGGAATGGCACTGGCGGTAAAAAACGGAATCATGCGGTGCGCGACCGTGACATAGACCACCAGCACAAAGCCCCACAGCCCGGTCAACACGCAGGCCAGCGCCACACCGGGCGCGTCCAGCGCCACACCGAGCGCCAGCCCGGCCAGACTCAGGCAGCCGACGAGGCAGGCCGTGCCAATGGTCAGCGCATGGACCCGGTCGGTGGCCCGGCTGCGCCGGATGAGGCGCCAGAACAGCAGCGTCATCCAGGCCAGGCCGATGCCGGCCAGCAGCAGCGCGGTCATGGCCAATCCCGCACGAAGGTGGGCCGCCGCCAGCCACAACAGCCAGCCCGCCGCCTGCAGCAGCAGCGGCGCCAGCAGCTGCGCGGTCCGCAGCGGCGGCACGCCCAGCCACTTCGGGCCGGCGGTGAACAGGAAACCGGAGAAAAACAGCGGAATGAAGCCGAAGGTCATGACCGCCCCATGCACCAGCGAGGGCGACAGCGCATAGGACAGCGCCAGCGCGCCGCTCATGCGGTCCAGTTGCACCAGCGCCCACCAGCCGCCCGCGGCCACCAGCACCGCCATCGCCAGGCAAAAGCCCAGCCGGTGCGGGGCCAGCAGCAGATAGGAAGCGCGCCATCGGCGGTCCAGGCTCGCCATCGCCTCGGCAGACGGTTTGCCGTTGGGGCCGCGCACCACGATGACGGGGTGCGGACTCATCCGCAAGTCCCCAGGTGGCCGCACTGGGTGCAGTAGTCGCAGCCGTCCTTGCGGATCACCGCATGGGCACCGCATTCACTGCATTTTTTACCGGCCATGACCGGCGGCAACAGCGTGGCGGTGACGGGGGTCTGCAGCGCCGCTGCCGCAGGCCCGGCCGGCTGGCTGGCGCGACGGCGGATGATGTTTTGCAGCGCATGGGCAATCGCCGCCACTTCCGAGTCGTGCCACAGCGGCACATGGGTGCCATCGGCTTTCTCGTAGGTGCCCAGCCGCACCGGGCCTCGGTCCCAGGCGACCTTGCGCATGTCGCTCAGCGCGCGCTCCAGAAAGCCGCCGCGCGCGGCCAGCGACAGCATGCGCATGCTGGAGGTGATCCACTGCTGCGATTCGCCGCTTTGCCCCACCGGCATGAAAAACTCGATGGCGCGCTCCACCGTGCCCGCGCCACTGGCTGACGGCACCGGCAAAAAGGACACCACGATATACAGGGTCTTGTGGCCCTCCTGGGTCCAGTACTCGACCTTTTCGGCCACCGCCGACAGCGCGCCCTTGGGCCGGCTTTCAATCACCGTGCGCATCGGGTCCAGAGGCGCCGCCGTGGCCGCGGTTTCCGCGCTGGCATGGGTTGCCAGCACCGAACCCAGGATGGCATTGGGCCGGTAAGTGGCCAGGCCCTTGAGCCGCGCGCGCCAGGCCTGCTGGTACAGGTTCTTGAAGTCACCGTAGGCATAGTCGACCGGTACGTTGACGGTCTTGGAAATCGCCGTATCCACAAAGGGCTGGACCGCCTGCATCATGGCAATGTGGCTGTCCGCCGACATTTCCAGCGCCGAGACAAAGTAGTCGGGCAGATGGTCCATGTCGCCGCCCAGCTCGCGGTACAGCCGCCAGGCGTGGTCTTCCACCGCATAGTCGGTGCTGCTGCCGTCCGACTCGCGCTTCTTGCGCCGGTACATCCACGAAAACGCCGGCTCGATGCCGTTGGAGGCATTGTCGGCAAAGGCCAGGCTCACGGTGCCGGTGGGCGCGATCGACAGCAGGTGGCTGTTGCGGATGCCGTGCGTGCGTATCGCCTGCTGCAACTCGGCCGGCAGCCGGCTGGCAAAGGTGCCGGCGGCCAGGTAGGCCTCGGCTTGCAGCCTGGGAAACGCGCCCTTCTCTTGCGCCAGCGCCACCGACGCGGCGTAGGCGGCATCGCGCATGGTTTCGGCGATGCGCGCCGCCATCTCGCGGCCTTCGGGCGCGTCATAGCGCAGGCAGAGCATGGCCAGCGCGTTGCCCAGGCCGGTAAAGCCCACGCCGATGCGGCGCTTGGCGGCCGATTCTGCCTGCTGCTGCGGCAGCGGCCAGAAAGTCAGGTCCAGCACATTGTCAAGCGCGCGCACCTGGGTCGCCACCGACTTGCCAAAGGCCTCGAAGTCAAAGCCCGGCACGCCATTGAAGCCAAAAGGGTGGCGCACAAAATGCGTCAGGATGACGGGGCCAAGGTCGCAGCAGCCGTAGGGCGGCAGCGGCTGCTCGCCGCAGTTGTGCACATAAAGGCCATTGGCATCGAAGGCATGGACATCGGCCACGCTCACGTCGAACACGTCGTCGCAGCCGTCCTCGGTCAGCGATTCGACCGTGGCGGTGAAGCGCTCGCGATTCAGGCTGCGGTGGTCGCTGCCCAGGGCCTGTGCCAGACGCTCGGCCTTGCCGGTGTCGGCAAAGCCGATGCGCTCGGCATAAACCCGCAGGTTGTCGCCACTGATGACCAGCTCATGCTGCGCCGCCGTTTCGTAGAGCTTGAGGCCGCCGCGCCCATCCGGTAGCGGCCGCGCCTGCGCCAGTCGCCGGCTCGGGTAAATCGTCGAAGCGATGCCCAGACGCAGCAGCATGCGCTGCGCCGTCTGCAGCAAGGCCAGATCACTATGCGACAGCCTGACGCTGACGCCTTTTTCCTGGGCTCCCTGCACCGAGCCGTCGGTATCAAAAAGGCCCCGCAACAGCCCTTCGCTAAATGCAGACGAGGTTTTTTCCATGGCGGCGGTGATGGTCTGGTGCCCTGGACGCATACCCATCGCATGGGCCAGGTGGCGTACCGCACCGGAGGCCATGCGGGCCTCGCCGCGACCCGCGACGGTACGCTGAAAGCCCCGAAAATCGGCCCGGTGCGGCAGCGTGGCGGCAGCGGCCTCGGCCGCCCGCACGACACCGCCCGCGCCGGATTGCGCACAGGCCACGGCGCCATTGCCGACCGCCTTCAGCTCGGGCGCCCAGACCGAAATCACCGCCTTGTCGCTTTTCAGCGTGCCATCGCCGACCAGCAGCCCGAGCAAATAGCCCTCGGCCCCGGTGCCTGCGCCATCCCAGCCGCCCATGGCGCGATGTTCATGCAGCAGCACTTCGTCACCCGGTTGCAGTTGTCCTGCTTCGACCCATTCGGCCTGCAGCGTGTAGCGGGTTCTGCGCGCCACGCGCCGCACCTGGTGGTCGGGCGTCAGACGCAAGGCATGGCCTTCCCGGGTCTGCAAGGCCAGCACTGATTTGCGCCCGGTCCTGAAAAAACCATCGCTCGTCACGCTGTAGGCCTTGCCATCGACCACGGCGCTGAATGGCCGGCCGATCAGGTCGGCCACCTGGGCCGGTCCGTCCGTCGTCATGACCCAGGTATCGGCCGTGACGCAGGGATTGGTCGCGACGATGGCCTCGCAGTAGCGCAGGTTGTTGTCCTGGTTGATGTGGTCGAGAAACAGGATGCCAGGCTCGGCGAAGTCGTAAGCCGAGCGCATCACGCTGTCCCACAGCTCGCGCGCGGCCAGCGACCGGTACACCCACAGGCCGTCGGCGCGTTGAAACGCGCCCTGTGCAATCAGCGCGGCGCCGGGTCTGGCCTTGTGCACCAGCTCCCACGGTTGGTCGTCGGCCAGCGCCTGCATGAAGCTGTCGGGCACGCCGACCGAGACATTGAAGTTGTTCCAGCGGCCGGGCGTGCGTTTGGCGCTGATGAATTCCTGCACGTCGGGATGGTCCATGCGCAGCACACCCATCTGCGCACCTCGCCGCGCGCCGGCGCTCTCGACGGTGGAGCAGGACTGGTCAAACACATTGATGTAGCTGCACGGGCCCGAGGCCATCGAGGCCGTGCCCTTGACCTCTGCGTTGCGCGGCCGGATGCGCGAAAAATCGTAGCCGACACCGCCGCCGCGCCGCATGGTCTCGGCCGCTTCGCGCAGGGCCTCGTAAATGCCGGGGTAGCCGCCGTCATCGACGCCCTGGATGCAGTCGCCGACCGGCTGCACAAAGCAGTTGATCAGCGTGGCCTGAATGGCCGTGCCGGCCGCGCTCATGATGCGGCCCGCGCCAATCGCACCGGCGTGCAGGTTTTCCAGGAACAGCGCCTCGTGTTTGGCGCGCTCAGCCTCGGGCTCGACCGACGCCAGCGCCCGCGCCACGCGGCGGTAGATGTCTTCCACGCCGCTTTCGCCGGGCTTGAGGTATTTTTCCTTCAGCACATCCTGGCTGATGGGCTGGGTCGCCGTCAGATCTTGTGGCCGGCCAAACGGGTCGCGCTTCATCGTCCGCGCTCCTTAAGGGTGCGCCACGGGGCGAACGCCGCCCAGCAGCCATTGCATCAATTCTTGCACCGAACGGATCTGCTCGCCAAACGGCAGCCGCCCGGCACCCCGAAAGAAAAGGCCTTTTCCCGTGTCGCCGGCAAAAGCGTGCCCCAACTGCTGGTCTATGCAGAACTGGCCCATGCTGGCGTCGCCGTCGCGCAGGCCGCAATGCGCCAGGCAGTCAAACGACATGTTGCACTTGTCCTTGACGTGCGCCACGGCCTTGAGCCGGGGCTCCAGGCGCAGGTATTTGTCGAGCCAGGGCGTACGCACGGCGCGCGCAGGCAGGCCGGCCACACTGATGAATTCGACCAGGTCCTCCAGCTTGGCCTCGGCCAGCACTTTTTTGAAGGCCGGGTCGGCATCGCACTCCTGGGTGACGGCAAAGGCGGTGCCGAGCTGCACGGCCGAGGCGCCCAGTGCCTGCAGCCGCTGGATGTCTTCGCGGCAGCCGATGCCGCCGGCCGCAACGAGCGGAATTTTTCCCTCGATGCCGGCGGTTTTGAAGAACGCCAGCACCTGGGGAATGACCACCTCGAAATCGAATCGGGGGTCATGCAGGTCGGCCACCTTGGCGGCGCCCAGGTGACCGCCGGCCAGGCGCGGGTGTTCAATCACGATGGCATCGGGCAGGCGGCCCTTTCTTTCCCACTTGCGCACCAGCAGTTGCACGCCGCGCGCGTCGGACAAAATCGGAATCAGCGCGGTGGCGGGATGATCGCGCGCCAGGTCAGGCAGATCGAGCGGCAGTCCGGCGCCCACCACCAGCGCATCGGCCCCGCTGGCCAGCGCCTGGCCGACATAGGCCTCGTAGGCGCTGACGGCTTTCATCACGTTGACCGCAATCAGGCCGCGCCCCTGCGCCAGTTCGCGGGCGCGGCGGATTTCACGATCGAGCGCCCGCAGGTTGGCCGCGTCGATTTGCGCGCGGGCGTCCAGCTCCTTGTCGAGATGCCCGGTCTGGGCCATCAGGTCGGGGTGCAGGCGCCGCAGGTCCACCGCAGACAGGGTGCCGACACCGCCCAGGCCCGCCACGGCCCCGGCCAGCCCGCCGGCCGATACGCACACGCCCATGCCGCCCTGCACCACCGGAATCAGGTCCTTGCCGCCGAGCCGCCAGGAACGAAGGCCGGACTGGTCCGACAAAAGCTGCAATGCAGCGGCGGCCCGCGCTGCGAGGCCGGCCGCAAGCCGGTCAGTTGCTGATAATTTGTCCATCGTGCTCCACATAAGGTTGGTAGGGGCCAGTGCCACTGTTGGAGGCTAGCGCAGCTGGCACAAAGTTTCCTTGCTGTACATCAAAGACATGGATTTCTCCGTCCTCGATCACGTAATGCCAGCCGTGCAGCGTCAGTTTTCCGCGTTCCACCTCGCGCCGCACCATCGGATAGCCCATCAGGCGCTCCAGTTGCAGCACCACGGCGCGCTGCTCGGTGCGGCGCAGGGCTTCGGGGCTGGACTGGACCGGCAGCAGCGCTTCCCGGGCCAGCTTGAGCCACGCCCGCAGCGCCACGGCCTCGTCGGGCACGCCTTCATAGGCGGCACGAATGGCGCCACAGTGGCTGTGCCCACAGACGATGATTCGCTCCACCTGCAGGCTCAGCACCGCAAACTCGATGGCCGCCGTGGTGCCGTGCAGTCCCACCCACTGGCGCGCCGACTCGTCCTGGGCCGGGCCCGCAGCGCGCTGGTTTGCCGCGCCCGTCGGATCGCCGAGGTAACCGTCGTAAGGCGGAATAAAGGCCCCGACGTTGCGCACGATGAACAGCTCACCAGGCCCGGCACCGGTCAGCAGGTAGGGCACCACGCGCGAGTCCGAGCAGCCGATAAACAGTGTCTTGGGGTGCTGCCCCTGCGCCACCAGATCCTGAAAACGCTGCTGGTGCAGGGGAAAATAGTCAGAGTGAAAACGCCGCAAGCGCAGCAGCAGCTCGTCTGCCGTTGCCGCGTCCGCAGTCATTGCACCAGAGGCGAATCAGCCCCCTCCAGCTCAATGCCCTCCACCTGCGCCCGACCGACCAGCAGGCTCATGTACTGGTGCAGTGCCCGGGCGCGTGACTGCATGGTCAGCAGCGCGGCAATGCGCTCGCGCACTTCCTCGTAGTCGGGCTGCCTGCCGCTGCGGCGCTCTAGCACGTCGATGATGTGAAAGCCGAAGCGCGTGTGAAACAGGCGTGGGTGCACGCCGGTGCCAGTCTGCGCATGCTGGAGGTGAAACAGCTCGGTCGCCAGTTCGGGCGCGCAGTCATCCGGGCCTATCCAGCCCAGGTCACCGCCCTGCGCGCTGCTGGGGCAGTTCGACAGCTCGGCCGCCAGCTGCGCAAAGCGCTCGGGATGAACCCCTTTGTGTGACAGCTCCAGCAGGGCGCGCTCGGCATGCACCGTCAGCGCCTGCACATTGACGCCAGGCGTGACGGCAAACAGGATGTGCCGTACATGCAGCGCCTGGCCCACTACAAACTGCGGTTTGTGCGCTTCGTAATAGCGCCGGCCTTCGTCCTCGCTGGGCTGCGGCGTGCGCACCTCCTCGTCGACCATGGCTTCGATGACCTTGCGTTCGGCGTCGCCCAGCTCGGGCGCGCTGAGCGCATCGGGCCCGGGGTGGTGCGGCAACAGCCCGGCCTGCACCGCCTGCTGGCGCAGCAGCTCGGTGTAGGCCAGCTCGCGCAGGGTGGGTGTATCGGGGCGCTGGCCGGGCGCATGCAGGGCGATGCCATTGACCTGGGCGACCGGCTGAGCGGCCATCGGGGCGGCGCCGGCGCACTGGCAGGCGCCGCTGCCGCAGCCCTGGCTGGCGGTGGCGGAAGGGGCGGTTTCGGTGTGCATGGAGGTGACCTTGTGGTTTAAACAGAGTTCTGGCGGTTGCCGGCCGATTTGGCCGCAGGCACACCGAGTCGGCGGCTGCGCACCACCTGGTAGGGCCGGAGCAGGTAGCCGACCGAGGCAAAACCGCTCCATACATGGACCAGGCGGCTGAACGGGAACAGCAGGAAGATGGTCATGCCGAACACAATGTGAAACAGGTAGGGCCAGGGCAAGCCGGCCAGCACCTCGGCATCGACCGTGCGCAGCGTGAGGATGCGCTGGGCCCAGTCGGCCAGGATCAGCATCACGCTGCCATCGGAGTGCGCCCACGAATACGGCAGCGTGATCAGCCCGACCACCAGTTGCACCCACAAGATCAGCAAGATCGCCAGGTCGGTTTTGTGGCTGGTGTAGCGGATGCGCGGGTCGAACATGCGGCGGTAAATCAGCATCGACAGGCCGATGAAGCACAGCACGCCAAAGGCACCGCCCGAGTAGATGGCGATCTTTTGCTTGACGGACGCGTCCAGAAAGTGCGCGTAAAAGGCGTGCGGCGCCAGCAGGCCGACCAGATGGCCGAAGAACAAAAACAGGATGCCGACGTGAAACAGGTTGCTGCCCCAGCGCAGCAAGCCGCTGCACAGCAACTGCGAGGAGTCGCTTTTCCAGGTGTACTGGTCGCGG
>NZ_JANOAL010000028.1:0-7264 GCF_031411155.1 Polaromonas sp.
GATTCATCGGTATCCACAATGGCGGCCGAAAAGCCGGCGTCGGATTTGCTGAGCTGAAGGGATTTGAACAAGACATGTCTCCGGCAAGTGAGCGCGAGCAAGGGCGCCTGGAAAGCGAATTTGAATTCTTAATTATGAGCAGCGGGCTTGCGGCAGGCTGACGGCCGCCGGCCCGTGCTGCCAGGGCGCCGCCTGACCCTGCTGCAAGCCCCCATGCGGGCCGCCATTTGCTATTATATTGATAGCTATCTGTGTGCATAGTTATTGGGTTAGCGGCATTTTCAGGGCCTAAAACCAGTTTTTTCAGCTTACGCACCCGCAAATTGGGTCTTTTCGGATTAAATCGGCAGCTACCCATGAGCACCGAACAAACCCCTGGCTTTAACGCCCGCCTGTGGCGGCGCTTTGTGGCCATTGCGCGGCCCTACTGGCACTCGGAGGAACGCTGGCGCGCCGCCGGCATGCTGGCCCTGCTGGTCGTGTTGCTGCTGGGGCAGACCGCCTTCAACGTGCTGTTCAACCAGGAAACCGGCGAATTCACCTCGGCCCTGGCCGCGCGCGACGGCAGCCGCTTCTGGGCCTCAATCTGGCGCTATACGGCGATTCTGGTGGCGGCGGTGCCGATTTACGCCCTGTACTACTTCGTGCGCGACACGCTGGGGCTGCGCTGGCGCCGCTGGCTGACACACAGCTTTCTGGCGCGCTATTTTCATCAGCGCGCCTATTACCGCATCAACACCGCCAGCGGCATCGACAACCCCGACCAGCGCATCGCCGAAGACATCAACAGCTTCACCCAGCAGTCGCTTTACTTTTCCATGATCTTGCTGGGCGCGGTGATCGAACTGGTGGCTTTTTCCAGCGTGCTGTGGTCAATCTCTCAGGTGCTGGTGTATTTTTTGATCGGCTACGCGGTGCTGGGCACCGTGTTCACCGCCTCGGTGTTCGGCAAGCAGCTGATCGGGCTGAACTTTCGGCAGTTGCAGCGCGAGGCCAACTTTCGCTTCAGCCTGGTGCGGGTGCGCGAACATGCCGAGCCGATCGCCTTTTACGACGGCGAGGCACGCGAGATGTCGGCGCTGCAACGCATCTTTGCCGCCGTGTACGCCAACTACCAGAAAGTGCTGCGCTGGCAGTTCAAGCTCAACCTGTTCCAGTACGCGCACAGCTTTCTGACCATCGTGCTGCCCACCGTACTGATTGCCGGCGATGTGCTGTCCGGCAAGCTCGAGGTCGGCCGGGCGATTCAGGCCGCCGGCGCCTTCGCCGCCATCCTGAGCGCGCTGACCGTGATCGTCGAGCACTTCGAGGGCCTGAGCCGCTTTTCCGCCGGCGTGGACCGGCTGCATGCGTTTTCACAGGCACTGGATGTTGAGGCCGCCGCGCCCGCCGGCGATTCTGAAGGCAACGAACAGATCCACACCGTGCATGGCTTTGAGCTCGCGCTGGAGCGCCTGACGATGCTCACACCGCACCACGAGCACCTGCTGATTCAGGGGCTCACGCTGGCCGTCAGGCCCGGCGAGGGGCTGCTGGTCGTCGGGCCCAGCGGCGCCGGCAAGAGCTCGCTGCTGCGGGTGATTGCCGGCTTGTGGAGCACCGGCTCGGGCCAGGTGACGCGCCCGGCCGGGGCCGACATGCTGTTCCTGCCGCAGCAGCCCTACCTGCCGCTGGGCGACCTGCGCTGCCAGCTGACCTACCCGCACACCGAGCGCGACATCTCGGACGAAGAACTGCTGCAATGGCTGGAGCGGGTGAACCTGCCGACGCTGGCCGAGCGCTTTGGTGGCCTGGACGCCGAACTGGACTGGGCCAGGGTGCTGTCGGTCGGCGAGCAGCAGCGGCTGGCCTTTGCCCGCGCCCTGCTCGCCCGGCCGCGCTACCTGCTGCTCGACGAGTCCACCAGCGCGCTCGATGCGGCCAATGAACAAAACCTGTACGGCCAGCTCGCCGAATTGTCCATCACCCCCATCAGCGTCAGCCACCGCCCGGCCATCGCCAGACACCACCACCGCGTGCTGGCGCTGCCGGGTGACGGCAGCTGGACGCTGCACGAGGCGCGCGGCTACCGCTGGGCGCCTTGAGCAGCGGGACCATCACGGCCTGTTTCCGTAAATTTCGTATCAAATTGGCTGCCAGCCCAATCAATACATGCGCTTCAAGCTATCAAATAAATAGCAATCGGAAGGCTGGAAAAATTCGATTCAACGCGAAACTGCCGCAACGCTGCTCAGCGCCTGGCGTACTTCAGATGCGTCACTTTCGTCGTCGCAACCGTGCGCACCAGTTCAAGGCCATGCAGCGTGTCGCCGACCCCCTCGAACAGCCGTTCACCGCTGCCCAGCAGCGTCGGGGCCAGATTGATTTCCATCTCGTCCACCAGTCCGGCGGCCAGATACTGCCCGGCGGCGTTCGCGCCACCGGCGAGCGACACATCCTTGCCACCGGCGGCTTGCCGCGCCTGTTCGAGCGCCGCATGGATGCCGTCGGTGACAAAGGTGAAGCTGGTTCCGCCCTCCAGTTGAAGCGGCGCGCGTGCGTGGTGCGTGAGCACGAACACCGGGTGATGAAACGGCGGGTCAGCGCCCCACCAGCCGTTCCAGGGGTTCTGGGCGTCCCAGGGGCCGGGGTGTCCGCCAAACATGTTGCGCCCCATCACCGTGGCACCGATGTTGGCGAGCGATTCCTCGACGACAGCGGTGCTTTCGTTGACCGCCCCGCCCGCCATGCCAAGGAGCGACCGAAACACCGCCAGTTCAAAGGCCCACTCATGCAGGCGCCCGCCGCCGATGCCGAGCGGGTTCTGGACGCTCTGGCTCGGTCCGGCCACAAAGCCGTCGAGCGACATTGAGATTTTGAAGCGCAGCTTGGACATGACTTGACTCCCAGGAATGGGTGGTCGCCCGCGGGGGTGGCCACCTGCCGCAAAGTTTACCGTTCTGGAGACCGCTCCGGGTCAGGCGGTCGAATATTTGACTTCATCGGACCACCAACGGGCGAGTCCGCTTGAAGGCGGGTTTATTCGGCCGCGTTTGGTGGCGCAGCCGCATTTCAGCTGACGCCATGGTGCGCGACCGCGATGATGACCGGAAGCAACAACTCCGGAATCAGATAGCCCAGCCATACGGCCGTGGGCTTTGGCAACCCGACCTTGCTGATGGACACGAGCCTGCCGATACCGGCAAGAAAAACACCAAGCGCAAGAAGATAGACCAGCGTTCCCTGCTGCCTGACAGTGATGGCAGCCCAAAGGTTGATGACGCCAGTGGAGAAATACACACCAGCCATAAATCGGTGAACATTGTCCAGGCGTGGTGAAGTGCCGGGTTGACCGAGATACATCTGCAGCGCGCCGCCGACCATCGCGATGGCTGCGACCAGGAACAGGCAGATCTGTACGACAACCTGGCTGGCAAGGAGCGGTGCTTCTGCGGTCATCTTCGACTCCTGGTGAGCGGGCTAACGACCAGCGTTTACCTGCCGCCGCGACATGGTCTGGTGGTCAATGCGGCCGGAGCCCTTGTGTAGTCTGATTTTTTTCAGAATCGGCATCTGTGCTCCCCGCGAAGTGGCCGGTCAAACCCGGTGGGTGCTGAGCGCATTCTATCGACGACGAGCGCGCTGTGGGTTAATTGGAATCCGACCCCAATTTTCCCGTTCTGGACGCCAGCGCGCGGCCCGGTTGACAGGCGGCCCTGCTGTCTTTATATTACCAATCAGCTATGTATCCAAAAGGCTATGAAATGGCCCCTGACCCGCTCAACAGCGCATTTGCCGCGCTCGCCGACCCTACACGCCGCGCCATCGTTGCCCGCCTTGCCTCTGGCGAGGCCACCGTCAAGCAACTGGCCGAGCCGTTTGAGATGACGCAACCCTCGATCTCCAAGCATCTCAAGGTACTGGAGCGCGCCGGGCTCATTTCTCGTGGCCGCGCCGCGCAGACCCGGCCCTGCCGCCTGGAGCCGGCCCCCTTGCAACAGGTTGCGCAATGGGTCGGCATGTATCGCACTCTCTGGGAAGAAAGCTTCGAGCGCCTCGACGCCTTCCTGCAGTCCACCCAGCCAAACCCACCCATCCCACCGGCCAACCCCAAGGAAAGGAAAAAGTCATGACCCCCCATCACCCGACCACGTTTGAAATCATCCGCCAGTTCAAGCTGCCGCGCACCACCGTGTGGAAGGCCTGGAGCGAAGCCGCCCAACTGCAACACTGGTGGGGGCCGAAAGGCTGCGCCATTCAAGTTGCCCGCTTCGAGTTTTGGCCAGGCGGATTCTTTCACTACGCCATGCAGTTCGACAAGGCGCCGACGATGTGGGGCCGCTTCAACTACCGCGAGATTGCTGCGCCCGAACGCCTGGTCTGGCTCAACTCCTTCGCCAACGAGCGCTGCGGCATCGCCCGCGCACCATTCAGCGAAAACTGTCCGCTGGAAATCCAGAACACCGTGACCTTCACCGAACAGGCCGGAATCACCACGGTGACGCTGCGCGCCCAGCCTTTTGGCGAGGTGGAAGCGGAACGCCAATACTTCGAGGAACTGCGCCCCTCGCTGGAACAGGGCTACGGCGGCACCTTTGATCAGCTTGCGGATTATCTGGCGAAGGGGTGAAGCTTGAGGGAAGGCACGGAACGCGCCGAAACAGCCTTTGTGCGACGGCATGTGCGCTTCTATCCAAGCCGTGAGACGACAACACCCAGGCACACATCATGGGGTTAATGGGAGTCTGACCCTCATTACCCCAGGGGCAGAGATGTCTGCCAAGCATGATCAGGTGTGAGGTGGCCGATGCAGAAATAGCTCCATGGTCCGAACAAAAATAAACCCAAAGATGCAAAGAGCCCATGTCAGCACAACGGCGTAAGGGCCTACGTTCGGTGGGACCGGGATTCCCGCGACGTTGAACCAGAGACTTGCAACCGCGATGGTCGAACCGATGTATGTAACGACAACCCATAGGGGGAATCGGCCCGGCTCGACCATGCGACGCCGGCGGAACTGGACTATGAGAACGACGGTAAAGATCGAAGCAGCGGCTGCACTGGACAGCAGCCAAGTGACGGTGTCAGGGATATGAAGGATGTTTAGAAGCAAGGGAACCAAAGCAAGTGCGGTGACCAGAAGGCCCCCTTCAATGTAGAGGCGCACGAGGCGAAGGTGCCGATCAGCGAGCTCGCCTCCCAGCGCGCCGCGGAGGGCGACAACCACCGACGAAAACCCGACGAACGACAACGAAAGGGTTGCAAGGCGAAAGAGGTAGTCAGATTCTGCCGAGGTCATAATCGCATCCTGATAAGTGGCGGCAATTGGCGGGGGGGGCAATTGGGGTCAGATTCCCATTAATTTACTTCACCAGCCCCAGCACATCCTTGAACACCGGATGCTCCGCCGTTCGCAGCCACTCGAACGCCACCATTTCTGTCGTCACCAGCTCGGCGCCATTGCCGGCCAGGCGGTCAAACGCGGCGTCGCGGTTGCGTTCGCTGCGCGAGCTACAGGCGTCGGTGACGACCCAGACGTCGAACTCCTCTTCGAGCAGTTCCAGCGCGGTCTGCAGCAGGCAGACATGGGCTTCGCAGCCGGCGATGACGATCATGCTGCGGCCTTCCGGTTCGGGTTCGGCGGGTTTTTGCAGGTGCTTGGGCAGGCTGCGGGCGTTGCCGCCTTGCGCGGGTTTGCGCACCGGCGGGCGCAGCCAGTCGCCCAGGCCGTCGGCGGCGGCGCTGAAGTGCATCTTGCTCAGGGTCTTGCCGCCCGCTGCTTCTATCGCGGCCTGCAACTCGGGCACGTTGGGGCCGAGCCGGTCGGGGTTTTGCGCGGTGGCCCAGACCGGCACCTGCAGCGTCTGCGCCAGGCGGGCCAGCCGCACGGCGTTGGCCACCACCTGGGTGTTTTCAAAGATGACGGGCATCAGGCGGAGCTGGTAGTCCACCAGAACGAGTTGGGAGTCATCGGCATCAAGCAACATGGGTAGTCCTGAAATTTAAAAATGGGGTCACGCCGGGGTCGCATCGCGCTGCAGCCGCTCCACCAGGCCAATCACATAAGCCTCAAACAGCAACGTCGCGTCTTGCCCGAACATGCGGATGCGGCCGGTGTGCTGCAGCAGCAGCAAACCCACGCCGTGCGCAAATAAAGCGGTATTTTCGCGCAAGGCCTCGTCGGCGCCCAGGCCCATGGCCTGCAGCGCCGCCTCGCACGGGCGCAGCGCGTCGTGCAGGCGGTCATTGAGCTGGTAGTTCAGCTCGGCCGTCAGCCCGCGCGGCTGCATGCCTTGCACCAGGTAAAAGCCCAGGTCCAGGTCACGCGGGTTGGCCGCGTAAAAGCCAAACCAGGCACTGGCCTTGGCCTCAAGTAGCGCTGACGGGCTGGCAGTCTCATTGATGCCAGCTGCATCCACCACAGCATTCAGGCGCTCAAGCGATTCGGCCAGCAGCGCGCCATAAATCGCCTCTTTGTTCTCAAAGTACGAATAAATCGCGCCGGGGGTGTAACCGGCCTGTTTGGCGATTTCCCGGATGCTGGCACCCTCAATACCCAGCCGCTCAAACACCGAACGGGCGGCGTCCAGCATGAGCGCACGGCGCGAATCGTTCATGGCCTGCTGGCGTTGTTGTTTGGCTTCCATCACCTGAATATAAGCGCAAAAGACAGCAACTGATTCAATAATTAAACACTTGTAAATTTAATTGAACAGTGTTTAAATTTAGCCCTGCCCTCCTCCAATACGCTTGCCGAGGCGATGCCGCATCCCAACGGCGAACCCGGCTCGTACGCGTATGGCATCAATGCGTGGCAGAAAGATGGCCGCTGGATGCATTGGCACGGCGGCGCATTGCGCGGCTGGCGTATGGTGCATCTGCGTTTTTCGCAGGACGAGGCGAGCATCGTTGTGATGCTGAATCGCACCGAGAATCCCACTCCGATTGCATTGAAGATTGCCGAACGTATCGGTTTGAAAACCACGTGGGACGAGATTGCGCGCGCCAGCGCACCGCTTCAGAACGACATCGCGGGTATTTACGTTTCGTCCGCGTTGGGTTTGGTTGCGGAAGTTGCCATTCGCGGCCAGGAATTGACGCTTGATCTGGGCGGTGAATCGACGCCGCTGGTATGGACGAACGCACATTCGCTCGCGAATGCGTCCGGCTTCTATCGGATTGAATGGCAAGGTGATCATCTCAATATTCGCGCACGCCACTTCGGCTGGCGGAACGACTTCTTTAAAGTGCCGTTTCGCGACGATCGCCAACGGCTCGCCGGCCG